>NZ_JBFUEK010000005.1:0-503701 GCF_056404235.1 Mesorhizobium sp. P2_E10 | reverse complement strand
GGATGTTATGTGCACGTTGCCGTGGCGCCGGTCGTCACGCACACCAGTCCCGTCGGAATCAACGCTACAGGCTCTGCGACCTGGCCCGGAAGCCGCTTCCACGACATGCCCACCGCGTCCTATGCGGAAGTTCGCGACAGGCGCTGGCACACCCCGAGGCACAAATCCCCATAGGCAATCGTCCGCGGCCCGCGGGTTCCTGCATGAGAGACTTTCGTACGCCTGACGGCACCCGAAACCCTTCAGCATTTCGGCCGTCCAGGCCGCCTCGGCGATTTCCCAATAGCCGCCGTTCTTTCGCCGGGGGCAACGCCGCAACTGTCTGCTGCGCACATAGCGCGTCCAAAAGCAAGGCACCCCGAGCCGATTCGGCGGGCGCCGCTCTCCGACCACGAAAAAAGCGTGACCCGCGCAGGACGAAACGAAGCGGAGGCGAACGTTGGAGCTACCTCAATACCCGATTAGAAGCGGAGTGGCGGTCGCTTGACCTGCGCGGGGCCGCCAATCGGCGGCCCCGCAGGCTGCTGCCTCAGTGGCCGTTGGCCGCGATCGAAACCGACTCCCAGTCCTTCCAGGTCTGGAGGCGCTTGGCGTAGATATCCACGATGGTCTTGGTTGGGGTGAGCCCGAAAAAGATCCGGGTGGGAGGCTCGGCGGCATCAACGACCTGCAGGATCGCTGGACCCGTCGCCATCGGTTTGCCAATGAACTCCGCAGGCACGTTGGCCCAGATGTCTGCCTGGGCACGGCGCAGGGGGTCATACTGCGGCGCCGGGTTGGCGTGGACAGCCGAGCCCCGGCCCCAGTCGGTGGCATAGCCGCCCGGTTCCACCAAGGTGACTTTGATGCCGAACGGGGCAACCTCCTGCGCCAGCGACTCGGTGAGGCCTTCGACTGCCCACTTGGAGGCGTGATAGGCCCCCAGATTGGGGTAGGCGATCAGGCCACCGATGCTGGACACCTGGATGATGTGGCCATGCCCCTGCTTGCGCAGGATGGGCAAGACGGCTTGGGTGACGTTCAGCACACCGAAGAAATTCACTTCGAGCTGATGGCGCACCTGCTGCTCCGTGACTTCTTCGACCGCACCGAACAGGCCGTAGCCGGCATTGTTGACGACAACGTCGAGACCACCAAATGTTTTGGCAGCCTGTTCGACAGCGGCAGTTGCGGCGGCGCGATCGGTCACATCCAGCCGCAGGGGCAGGACCGCATCGCCGAACTGAGTAACGAGATCCTGCAAGGCCTCAGGCTGCCGGCTCGTCGCGGCAACCCTGTCGCCACGCTTGACTGCGGCTTCCGCCCAAACGCGGCCAAAGCCACGGTTGGCGCCTGTAATGAACCAGACTTTCGACATCGATCTACCTCATGGTTGCGTGCCATTGGGCACTTCTCTTGAGGTAGGCGCGCGCCCTGTCACATTCATTTGCAGGTTGCGCCAGAAAACTGGCGATGGCCGCCAATCTCTAGTTCAGGCGAGGGGCCTCGATGTTCTGCTCGCGCCACTGTGCAGGGGTGACACCTTCCCACTCGCGGAAGGCGCGATAGAACGAACTGGTATCCTGATACCCCAGGAGATAGGCAATCTCGTCGGCCGCATTCGCGCCACTGGCCAGCATTTCGCGACCGAGTTCCTGGCGGGAAGCCTCCAGGAGCAGCCTGAAGCTTGTCCCAGATTCCGAAATACGGCGCTGCAGCGTGCGCTCGCCCATCCCCAGGGCGTTGGCCACGTCCGATAGTTCGGGCTTGCCGCTGGCCAACCGCCGCTTCAGGACAATCTTCACCTGTTCCGGCAACGAGCTTTGCGCATCGATCTCGTCGAGCGAGGCCAATAGTGGCGGCGTAAGGATGGCGAGCAGTTCGGGATTGTGCCCAGCGAACGGTCGATCCAGATCATCAGCACGCAGCACCAGCTGGTTCTTGGGCGCCCCGAACGTTATTGGCGCTTCGAAGTACTCTTGGTGCGCCTGGGTCGTCGGGCCTTTTCGGGTCATGTCCACGCGCAGCGGGACGATGTGACGACCTGTTCCGCGTCGTCCCAGTTCAAGGATTGCTGCAAACGTCACATCGGCCGCTACGTCGGGCTCCGGGCCAACGGCGTGGATCCAGGCGAAGCTGACAAAAGCCTCGCCATCACGTTCTATCACGCGCAGCTCTTCCGGGGTGCAAAGCCGCTTGAACCTGGCAAGACGATTGAGGCCGTCGCGGAAATCCTTGGCGAAGAAGGCCGACATGGTCGCGGGGGGATGGACCGATGTATCTGCCGCGACTGTGATATGCAGCCCGATCGCAGGGTCGCCCGACAGCTCCTCCAGTGCTTGCCAGAGTTCGAAGTATTGGGCGGTATTGACCCAAGCGTCTTCGGAAATGTGGAGGGTCGCAGGCAACCGAGCTTGCCTCAGCAATGCCGCTGGTGAGATGCCAGCCCGCTCTACAGCGCGCCAAAAGGCCTGTGGGACTTTGCATCTGTCGATTGGTAGCCGTGTCATGGCAGTCTTTCACTCGCCCGTAATGGCGGCATATGCGCGCCGCTGTCCTATCGTCGCCTGGCCCGGCCCCAGTTCGATCACAGCGTACCCGAATCCGCCACCGATCCAGTCATCCATCTGCCCTACCGGGTCGTCCGCTATGTGACCGGCAGGGTGGACCGTAACGGTTGCATGCTCAACTGCGTGCCGCTAGCGCGTCGGGCGGCGTGAGTGCTGGTGAGGACCCTGCGCAGCTTGGCGGCCTGCTGGTCGATGGCCTGCGGGCCGTTGCCGGTGAGCAGCCGCACGGACGGCTCGTAGGCCAGTAGCGGGGCGGCGATGTTGAGGGAGGTCGCGAGTTTGAAACCGGCTTCCTTGATGGCCTTGTCGACGAAGTAGGAGAGTCGTGTCTTCTTCCCTGGGACGCGTGGGTAGAGGAACCGCAGCGCGAACAGCTCGCCAATCGTGGGGACGGTCGAGATGGTGGCGGCGAGGAACGGGTTGTCGCTGACGAGGTAGGGGTGGCCCTGAGCATCGACTCGTTGACGGGTGGAGGTCACCGCCACGGGCGCGTGGCAGATCAGCGAGATGATGACGCCGTTCTCCCGGGCTGCGTGGAGGGTTTCGCCGAGCCACGGGTTGTCACGGAAGTCGACCATGGGGGCGTGACCGCCGGGGGTGTGGATGAAGTCAAAGTCGGCGAAACTGAACGGGTCGGCCGGGTCGCGGTGACGCTGGACGAGTTCCTGTAGCGAGTGGAAGGTGCCCTCGGGCAGCTTGTCGAGGCGGCGGATCAGTTCGGGGCGGTACGCGGCGAGCTCCGGTTCGCTGTTGGGCAACAGTTCGGAGACCGGGACCCGGCCGATGTGCCGTTCCAGCAGTCGGACTTCCTGCTCGCGGCGAGCGACCAACGCGGGGTGGCGCTGCCGGAAGCTGTTGACGTCGAACGAGCGGCGGCGCTGCTGCATACGGAGGGGGATGGTGATGGCGCCGGTCTTCTCGATGGATTGCACGGACAGGGCCATGCCGTTGATGTCGAGTTGCGGGGCATTGCCGTCGGGGGTGGCGAAGGTGAACTCGTAGTCGTTCTCGAACTCCTTGAGCACCTGGGCCATCTCGACAAGGAAGAACCCGGTCGAGATCGACTTGACGTCGGCCGGTTCGGCCAGCGGCAGCTGGCGGCCGGAGGAGATGAGGATCAATGCGCGGCGCTTGGCGGTGGGCATGCTTCGTTCCTTTCGATGCTTTCGGCCGGGGTGAGGGTCAGGCCGTCCCCGCCATTCATCGGCAGATATAGGCACGCCTCCTGTCGCATTCACTTGCAGGTTGCGACAGAAAACTTGCGATGGCCGCCAATCTCTCGGTGTTCTGCTCGCGCCACTGTGCGGGGGTGGCGCCTGTCACCTGAGCACGCGTCAGTACGCGCGGCTGGTCGACGAGTGGGGGACCGCGATTGGGCTGACACCTTAGGAGTACTCGCTGCGCAGGACGAAAGCGTCGCTCATATACAAGGCGACCGGCAATCTACGAGCGATTCAGACTTTGCTCGGACATAGCAAGATCGAGAACACAGTTCGATGCCGGACGGGCGCAAAACTTTCCTGCGCCGGCCAACATATAGCTTTCCGGCCCCTGCCAGATTGCCGAGGTCGAGACTACGCGTGTTGTAACCACATGAAAAAGCATCTGCGGATCGCCCGTTTCGCGAACCGTCTCGAGCGCCACGGGTTCCTGAAGGTCCGCTTCTTAAGATCCGATCCTCGAAGCTGCCGGTCAACTACCGGCCCAATCCTTGACGTTCGAGGCCTTGACGTTAGGCGATGGCTGAGGCCCCACTCACCCCCCAGCCAACCGCGGCAGCAGAAAAATCTCCGCCCCCGGCGGCAATTTCTTCGACCACGTATCCCGATAGATCGTCCCGTCTATCGCCACGGCAATGCCCTTCTCGATCAAGGGCTCGAGGCCGGGATACTGTTCAGCCAGCTTCCTGAACAGCTCCCTTATGTCTTTGGCCTCGACCTCGACCTTGCTCTTGCCTCCGGCGAGTTGGCCGAGCGCGCCCCAGAGCGTGACTTCGACCATTCGCTCGACCTCGCTCAGCCTGCCCGTTCCGCCTCGATCGCCGCCAGGATGCGGGGCGGCGACATCGGGATATGGGTCATGCGCACGCCCGCGGCGTTCGACACCGCATTGGCGATCGCCGCCAGCGGCGGCACGATCGAGGTCTCGCCGACGCCGCGCACGCCATAGGGGTGGTTGGGGTTGGGGATCTCGAGGATCTGCGTGTCGATCATCGGCAGGTCGGAGCAGACCGGAATGCGGTAGTCGAGGAAGCCGGGGTTCTGCAGCCGTCCGTCCTTGCCGTAAATATACTCCTCGTTGAGCGCCCAGCCGATGCCTTGCGCGGCACCGCCCTGGTACTGGCCCTCGACATAGGTCGGGTGCACCGCCTTGCCGGCATCCTGCACCACCGTGTAGCGGATGACCCTGGTGAAGCCGGTCTCGGGATCGACCTCGATGTCGCAGATATGGGTGGCGAAGGAGACGCCGGCGCCGTCGGCGACGAGCTCGCTGTGGCCGGCGATCGGCCCGCCGGTCTTGCCGGACTCTACCGCGATCTCCTTCAGCGACAGTTTTCCGAGATTGCCGTGCTTCTCGCCCTTGGCGACGGCATGGCCCTTTTCCCAAACCACGTCGTCAACAGCAATGTCCCACATCTGCGCGGCGCGTTCCCTGAGGATCCTGATCGCGTTGCGGGCAGCCGAGATGGTCGCCATGGAAGACGAGAAGGTGCCGCGGCTGCCGTCCGTCATGTCGTTGTAGCCGAGGCTGGACGTGTCGGCGACGATCGCCTTGACCTGCGAATAGTCGATGCCGAGCTCCTCCGCTGCCACCAGCGACAGCGAGGCGCGGGAACCGCCGACATCGACCGTGCCGACGGCCAGAGAGACCGAGCCGTCCATGCCGATGTTGAGGTCGGTGCAGGTCTGTCCGCCGAAGTTGAACCAGAAGCCGCAGGCCATGCCGCGGCCCTGGTTCTTGCCGAGCTTGGCCTTCATGTGCGGATGGCTCTTCACCGCTTCCAGCGTCGGGCCGATGCCAATCGGGCCATAGACCGGGCCGTAGGACGATTTGGTGCCTTCCTGGGCGGCGTTTTTGATGCGGAAGTCGACCGGGTCCATGCCGATCTCCTTGGCCAGCTCGTCGACGGCGCTTTCCACCGCGAACGCCGCCATGGGTGCGGAGGGCGCGCGATAGGCCGCCGTCTTCGGCCGGTTGACCAGCACTTCATAGCCGACGGTCTTGACGTTATCGAGCTTGTAGCAGGCAAACGCCGTCATGGCGCCGATCTCGGCCCAGGAGCCGGCATACGGGCCGCAGCTGTAGCGCAGCGTCGCTTCGGCGGCGGTGATGGTGCCGTCCTTGCGGGCGCCGATCTTGACGTCGATCGAGGTGGCGCTGGTCGGCCCCGAGGCGCGGAACACCTCGTCGCGGGTCATCACCAGCTTGACCGGCCGGCCCGCTTTGCGCGACAGCGCCAGCGCCACCGGTTCGGCCCAGACATGGGTCTTGCCGCCGAAGCCACCGCCGATCTCCGACGAGGTGACGCGCAGCTTCGAGGCTTCCATGCCAAGCAGTTGCGCGCAGTGCTGGCGATAGACGAAATGCCCCTGCGTGCAGACCCAGAGGTCGGCGGTGCCGTCGGACGAGACGCTCGCCACGCAGGCATGCGGCTCGATATAGCCCTGGTGCGTCTGCTCGGTCTTGAAGGAGCGCTCGACGATGAAATCGGCGTGTCCGAAACCCTGATGGACATCGCCATGGCCAAACTGGCTGCGCTTGGTGACATTGGAGGGTTTTACCGGCTTTTCCTCGAGGCCTTCGGTGAAGATGGCGTCGTTGATGAGAGGTGCGGAATGCTTCATCGCCTCGTCGACATCGGTGACATGCGGCAGGATCTCGTAGTCGACCACGATCAGCTTCAGCGCCTGCCTGGCCGTGCGGGCGTCGACCGCTGCGACCGCGGCCACCGCATGGCCGTCATAAAGCGCCTTGGTGCGCGCCATGCAATTGTCGAGGACGTCGTACATGGCGGCATCGCCATCGGTGAGGTCGGGCAGGTCGGCGGCGGTGATCACCGCCTTCACGCCGGGAAGCTTTTCCGCCTTCGAGGTGTCGATCTTCCTGATCTTCGCATGGGCGTGCGGGCTTCTTAAGATCCGCCCGACCAACTGTCCGGCCATGTTGAAGTCGGCGCCGTAGCGGGCGCGACCCGTCACCTTGTCGACGCCGTCGGGACGGATCGGGCGTGTGCCGACGGATGTGAATTTACGCCCGGAAAAACGTGGATCGAAATTCATCTCAGGCTCCCTTCATCACGGTGGCCGCGTCCTGGACGGCGCGCACGATCTTGTCGTAGCCCGTGCAGCGGCAGAGGTTTCCGGCGAGGCCGAAGCGGATTTCCTCCTCGGTCGGGTCGGGGTTCTTGGCCAGGAGATCCTTGGCCGCGATCAGGAAGCCGGGCGTGCAGATGCCGCATTGCAGGGCCGCGTGCTCGAGGAACTTCTGCTGCAGCGGATGCAGTTTGTCGCCATGCGCCATGCCCTCGATGGTCTCGACGCGCCGGCCTTCAGCCTCTGCGCCGAGCACCAGGCACGAGCAAACCAGCCGGTCGTCGAGGATGATGCTGCAGGCGCCGCAGTCGCCGGTGCCGCAGCCTTCCTTGGCGCCCGTCAGCCCCAGCCGATCGCGCAGCACGTCGAGCAGCGTCTCGTCCGGCTGGCAAAGGTACTCGACATGGTCGCCGTTGATTGTGGTTGAAACTGCTACACCAGCCATCATTTGCCTCCTGCACGTGCATAGGCGGTCGTCGCGGCCCGCTTGGCCAGCACACCCGCAACTTTCCTTCTGAATTCGATCGTACCGCGCTTGTCGTCGATGGGGCGGCAGGCCCCGGCGCAGACCTTGGCGAGCCGCTCAAGGGCTGCTTCATCCAGCTTCCTGCCAATGAGCGCCTCGGCTGCCTCTTCCACCAGAAGCACCGTCACCGCCACGGCGCCCAATGCCACGCGGGCCGCTTTGACGACGCCGTGCTCGTCGAGCGTCAGGTTGACGCCGGCGCTGACCACCGCGATATCCATCTCGGTGCGGGGAATGAAACGCAGATAGGCATCGCCCGAGCGCGGTGCTTGGCTGTCGAGCAGGATCGCCTCGATGATCTCGCCCTTGGCGAGAGACGTCTTGCCCGGCCCGATCGGCACGCTGCCCACGGGAATGATGCGCCTGCCCCCCGGTCCGACGATCGATGCCCGGGCACCGGCCGCGACCAGTGCCGGCACGCTGTCGGCCGCCGGTGAGGCGTTGCAGAGATTACCGGTGATGGTGCAGCGCCCCTGCACCTGCTTCGAGCCGATCAGCTTGGCCGCTTCGACGACGCCGGGCCATGCCTTCTTCAGGGCGGCGCTCTCGCCCAGCACGGCGCAGGGCACCGCGGCACCGATGCTGAAGCCGTCGGCCGTTTCGCGGATTTCGTTGAAGCCGTCGATCGCCTTGATGTCGACGATCAGGTCGGGTTCGATGAAGCCGCCCTTCATCCTCACCAGGAGGTCGCTGCCCCCCGCGAGGATGGCGGCCGGGCCTATTGCCTTGGCGAGCTCACCAACGGCATCTTCGATTGAAAGCGGACGTATGTAACGCATCGTCTCCCCTTGGATATCGGAATTTCAGCGACCGTTATAAACTGTCTCCTCATAATGGCCATCCGCTTCCTCGGTTGCGGCGATTGGGCCAGACGCCGAAAAATCGAGTCCTAAAAACCGAATTGGCGTACGCCCGTAAATGGCGGCAACTGGCTTTGAGGTGGCTTTCGGGGAAACTTCGGTTATGGAAAGCAGAATTCCCGCCGCTACTCCTGCCCGCGCTTCTGGGCAATGAGGTCGAGCCGGTCGCGGTCGGAGCGTTCGCGGTCGTCGCGGCGGCGCACGTCCTTGTAGGCGCGCTCGACCATGTTGGTGCGCGCGGTTGCGGTGGCGATCAGGCCGGCCTCTTGCCTGGCGCTTTCGAGGTTCGCCTCCTGGCGGCCTACGGCGTTGGCGATGCGGCGATGGTAGAGATCGGGAAACAGGCCGGCCAGCGAATCGGCCGCGTCGAAATGCTCGACCAGCTCTTTTGCTTCCGTCTGCGCCTCCGCGGCCGCCGACAGGAACGTCGCATGGCGGGTTTCGTGCAGCGCCTTCAGCTGTTCCTGCACCTTGACCAGTTTTTTCAGGCGATCCTTGCGCGTGCTCATTCTGTTTACCGGGCGAGTGTGAGGTCGACAAAGCCGTTGACGAACAGCGACAGCAGAGTGCCGATGGCGAAGTAGAAGATGATCAGCCCGCCGGCGATGACGAAGGGCAGCGAGATGAAATAGACCGGGATTTGCGGGGTCAATTTGTTGACGAAGCCGATGGTCAGGTTGACGAGGATGGCATAGGCGACAAAAGGGCTGCCGAGGCGGATGACCAGGAAGAAGGCGTCCGACACCGTGTCGGTGACATCGACCAGCGCCGCCTGCGGGTTGAAGAAGATGTTGACCGGCGCGACCGTGTAGGAGGAGACCAGCGCGCGCACGATCTCGTGGTCGAAATCGAAGACGAAAAGCAGCATCAGCGCCGAAAACGAGATGATGGCGGCAAGGGCCGCCTGCGGCTCGGCCTCTTCGATGGCGGGTCCGCCGGAGCCGCCATAGCCTATCATCGTGGCGATGCCGGCGCCCATGAAGCGCAGCGCCTCCATGTAGAGCCTGGTCATGGCGCCGATCAGCCCGCCGATCAGCAGTTCCGAGACGATCATCGGCGCCAGTATCTGCGGGCGCGGATCGACGAAAGGATAGATGCGGTCCCACAGGAAGGTGAGGAGGCCGCCGGTGGCGGCGATGGCCACGAACAGCCTGACCTGAACCGGCACGCGGGCGCTGGACAGGCCGGGCATCAACATGAAGCAGCTGCCGATGCGGCAGAAGGCGAGGAAGGCGGCGATGACGACGCCTTGCGACAGCGCGGTCACGATATGGTCCCGAGCACCTTGATCTCGACGCCCTTGGCGATTTCGACATGGCTGAGCACCGGCAGCGTGGTGAACAGCCGCTCGATGATCATGCGCACATAGGGGCGGGCGTCCGGGGCGGTGACGAGGACGAAGCGCTCGCCGGCTTCCAGATGCTTGCGGATCGCCTTGGTCGCGTCCTGGCCGAACTCCTCGAGCTGGCGCGGGTCGATGTCGAATTCGCGCACCTCGCCCTTGGCGTCGCGCTTGAGGCTCTGGTGGAAGGCGAGGTCCCAGCGGTTGCCGAGGCGCAGCACCTTGAGCACGCCGCCTTCGGAAAGGTCGCCGCAGATCTGCTGGGCCATGCGGATGCGGACATGCTCGACGATCTGCTCGGTGCGGCGCACATGCGGCGCGATCTCGGCGATGGCCTCGATGATCAGGTGCAAATTGCGGATCGAGACGCGCTCGGCGAGCAGCAGCTTCAGCACCGCCTGCAGGCCGGGGTAGGAGATGTGCGAGGTGCAGATCTCGTCGGCGAGCTTGCGGTATTCCGGGTCCTGGCGTTCGAGCAGCGCCTTCATGTCCTTGTAGGACAGAAGCTGCGGCAGGTTGTTGCGGATGACCTCGGAGAGATGGGTGAGCAGCACCGACATGTTGTCGGCAAAGGTGTAGTTCTCGCGCTTCAGATCCTCGGCGAAGGTTTCGAGCACCGAGAAGGCGCGCATGCCGAAGGCCGGCTCGCGGATTTCCTCGCCGGGCATGTCGGGCACATCACGGGTGCCGAGCAGCACCATGATCTCGCCGACGCGCATCTGGTATTCGGCCACGACGGTGCCGTGCACCTTGATCTGATAGCTCTTCGGCGGAATGCCGAAATCGTCGGCGACGCGCACCTCCGGCACGACGAAGCCATACTGCGTGGCAAACTTCTTGCGCATCTTGGCCATGCGGAAGGACAGTTCCTGATGCGAGACCAAAAGCCGCGTCGACAGCTGCTTGCCGATCAGAAGCTCGATCTCGGCGGTGGCCAGCGAGGCCTTGACCGAGTTCTTTTCCTCCTCGACCTTGGTCGCCTTCTCCTGGTTCTTCAGCGCTTCGGCCTCGGCAAGCACACGGTTGGCGCGCATCGGGATGATGTAGCCGAGGCCGGCCATGCCGCCGGCGAGCGCAAAGAACGGGAACAGCGGCAGACCGGGCATCAGGCCGAGCAGGACGAGCAGCGATGCCGCGACATAGAGGGCGCGCGGATGGGCGCCGAGCTGGCCGAACACCGCCTGGTTGGTCGAGCCGCGGGTGCCGCCCTTGGAGACGAGCAGGCCGGCGGCGAGCGAAACGATCAGCGCCGGGATCTGGGTGACGAGGCCGTCGCCGACCGACAGCTTGATGAAGACATCGGCGGCTTCGCCCATGCCCATGCCGTGCCTGATATAGCCGATGGCGATGCCGCCGACGATGTTGATGGCGGTGATGATGAGACCGGCGATGGCGTCGCCGCGGACGAATTTCGAGGCGCCGTCCATCGAGCCGAAGAAGGAGGATTCCTCCTCCAGTTCGCGGCGGCGCAGCTGCGCCGTCTTGTCGTCGATCATGCCGGCGGAAAGATCGGCGTCGATCGACATCTGCTTGCCGGGGATGGCGTCGAGGGTGAAGCGCGCCCCGACTTCGGCGATACGCGTGGCGCCCTTGGTGATGACGATGAAATTGACCACGATCAGGATCATGAAGACGATGAGGCCGATGACGAAATCGCTGGCCATCACCAGCCTGGAGAAGCCGGCGATGACATAGCCGGCCGCGTGCGTGCCCTCATTGCCATGCGCCAGGATCATGCGCGTGGTGGCGATGTTGAGCGACAGCCGCAGCATGGTGGCGATGAGCAGCACGGTCGGGAACGAGGAGAAATCGAGCGGCCGCTGGATCCACAGCGCTACCATCAGGATCAGCACCGACAGCGCGATCGAGAAGGCAAGGCCGATGTCGATGAGGAAAGCCGGGATCGGCAGGAACAGCACGGCCAGGATGATGACGATGCCGATGGCGAAGAAGACGTCGCGGCCGTTCTTCGCCACCGCGCCGGGCTGGATGCTTTCGCTGATCGCCATGTCGTCCCCAGATCACAAGCCTGCCGAGCATGCGACAGCCTGGTGAGCCTAAGCGACCAAGCTTGCGCGAGGGTGGGAGACTGGCTACTGCACCGTGGTCCGAGCCTTCGAAAGGAACCCCCATGCTCCTGATCATCGGCACCATCCGCCTGCCGCCGGAAAAGCTCGAGCAGGCAAAGCCGGCGATGGAGCGCATGGTTTCGGCCAGCCGTGCCGAGCCCGGCTGCCTCGAATATTCCTATGCGCAGGATGTCTTCGATCCGGGGCTCATCCGGATCACCGAAGTCTGGAGCAGCAGGACGGCGCTCGATGCCCATTTTGCCGCGCCCCATCTGACAAGCTGGCGTGCCAGCTGGCCGGCACTCGGCATCGGCGATCGCAATCTCGTGCTCTATGAGGCGGGGGAGCCCAAGCCGACTTGATTGGCAGCCGGTATCGCGGTTGCCATGCGGTATCGCCGGGCGTATCAGCACGGCAGGCCTTCACACCATTCGGATATCGGCGAGCCGCTCCGGTGCCTTCCAGAAACGAACCGCAAGTTTATGCCCGCCGGCTTCGCGCGGTGCTCATCAGATCGATCCCGCTGCTCGAGGCACGCGGCATCGTCATCGTCATCCTGGCCGGTGTCGTCGGGGTGATGGCGGCGGTGCTGGTCACCGCGATGAGCCAGATGGTGCTGGACCTGCATGGGTTGCTGTTCGGCGTTCAGCCGGGCGGCCGGCTTTCGGCGATGTTTTCGCTGGCCAACCCGGTGCAGGCGCTGGTGCCGGCGATCGGTGGCATCCTGCTTGGATTGACGGTGATCTGGCTGCGCAGACGAAAATTCCGCACCCCGGTCGATCCGATCGAGGCCAACGCGCTCTATGGCGGGCGCATGTCGCTCACCGACACTTTCATCATCGCCGGGCAGACGATGATCTCCAGCGGTTTTGGCGCCTCGGTCGGATTGGAGGCCGGCTATACGCAGGTCGGTTCCGGACTGGCGTCGTGGCTGGCGCGCGCCTTCAACCTGCGCCGCAACGATGTCCGCATCCTGGTCGGTTGCGGCGCTGCCGGCGCGATCGCCGCCGCCTTCGACGCGCCGCTGACCGGCGCCTTCTACGGCTTCGAACTGGTCATCGGCATCTATTCGGTCGCAAATGTCGCGCCGGTAATGACCGCCGCGATCTGCGCTTCGCTGACCGCCGAAATCTTCGGCGTGGTGCCGTTTCCCCTCGAGCTCTCCGGCCTGCCGGAACTCACCGCCAGCCAGTATCTGCCGTTCCTGCTGCTCGGGCTGCTGGGCGGCGGCGCCTCCATCGCCATCATGCATCTGGTTAGCCTGATCGAACGCGGTTTCGCCAGGCTGTCGATCGACGCCTCGCTGCGTCCCTTCATTGGCGGCGTCATCGTCGGGTTGCTGGGGCTGATCACGCCGCAGGTTCTGTCCAGCGGCCATGGCGCGCTGCATCGCGAGTTCGCGATGAACTACGGGCTCGCAGTCGTGGCCAGCGTCTTCGTGCTGAAACTGGCGGCGTCGGCGATCTCGCTCGGCTCGGGCTTTCGCGGCGGCCTGTTCTTCGCCTCGCTGTTCCTCGGCGCCTTGCTCGGCAAGATGTTCGCCGGCGTGATGGCATTTGTCTCGCCGGCAACCGGCATCGACCCGTCGGTCGCCGCCGTCGTCGGCATGACGTCGCTGGCCGTCGGCGTCGTCGGCGGTCCGCTGACGATGACGTTCCTGGCGCTGGAATCGACCCGCGACCTAACGCTCACTGGCGTGGTGCTGGCGGCTTCGCTGATGGCGGCGATCCTGGTGCGCGAAACCTTCGGCTATTCCTTCTCGACATGGCGCTTCCATTTGCGCGGCGAGACGATCCGCAGCGCCCATGATGTCGGCTGGATGCGCAGCCTGACGGTCGGCTCGATGATGCGAAAGGATGTCCGCACCATCGACGCCTCGACCACGCTTGCCGCCTTTCGCAAGGAAGTGCCGCTCGGCGCCGCGCAGCGCGTCATCGCGGTGGATGCCGGGCAGCATTATATGGGCGTGCTGATCGTCGCCGAACTGCACAGTGACCAGTCCGATGGCGAGACGCCGGTGCTGTCGCTGGTGAAATTCAGGGATGCGGTGCTGGTGCCGAGCATGAACGTGCAGTCAGCCGCCGGGACTTTTCAACGCGCCGGCGCCGAAGAACTGGCGGTGGTCGAGGATTTCGACGACCAGGTCGTCGTTGGGCTTTTGACGGAAGGCCATCTGATGCGGCGCTATGCCGAAGAGCTCGACAAGGCGCGCCGCGACCTGTCGGGCGAGGGGTGACAGCGTTAAATGTGGCTTAGTGGCGAACTGTCGTCCTCGTAGAAACTGAATGTGCCCCGACCGCCACGCTTGCTCCGGTAGAGTGCAAGGTCGGCTTTCCGCAACAGGTCGTCCAATGACAACCCGTCGTCGGGTGCAACGGAGATACCGATGCTGGTGCCGATGGAGATCGAATGCCCGCAAACAGCGAACGGTTCATGCATCGAGGCAACCAGACGGCGTGCAAGGACGCCGGCATCGGATCGCCGATGGATATCTGTCTGCACGATGGCGAACTCGTCGCCTCCAAGGCGTGCGACCGTGTCGTGATCGCGAACCGAGGCATTTAGTCGTCCGGCAACCTGCTTCAGAAGCTCATCTCCCGCCTGATGACCAAGCTGGTCGTTGACCGGTTTGAACCGATCAAGATCCAGGCACAGGACGGCTATGGTCCCGTTGCGCTTCGTCTTCGCGATTGCCTGCTGCAAACGGTCATTGAACAGCGCGCGGTTGGGAAGATCGGTCAGGTGATCGTGGTGCGCCATATGGGCAACGAGTTCCTGGTTGCGGCGTTGCTCCGTCACATCCAGATAGGTGGTCACAAATCCTCCGCCGCTGAGTGGAACGCCCCGTACTTCAAGCACGGTGCCATTGGGGCGGGTGCGGTGGTAACTGTGGGGCGTTCGCTGTCTGACCAGCTCAAGACGCCTGCCGACATGGTCTTCGGTCGACCCGGGGCCATACTCACCTCGCTCGGCATTGAACCGGAACAGATCCTCCATGTTTGGATAGCCATTGCGGAAAAGTTCCGGAGGATAGTCCAGCATGGACTTTTGCTGGTCGTTGCAGAGGACCATCCGCAGGTCGTCATCAAACAGGGATATGCCGCCGGGGAAGTTGTCGACGACTGCCTCCAGAAGCCGAACTCTTTCCCGCAGGGACTGCTCTGTCGAACTGACCTTTGCCGGTTCGTTCGATTGGAAATCCATCGGTGCGGGCGACTTGCGCAATGCTGGCATAAGGTTCTCGTTGCTCCTTGCAGGGTGCTTGCCGTCAAGGTCACGAATACGCCGAGAATCTTTATATCAAGTTTCGCTAAAATTGACGCAGATGCTGGGGAGCGACTCGATCCAGCAGGAAAGGCCTAATGCTCGATCGGGCCCTTCGGCATGACCAACGCCGTGCCGGCGGTTGTCGGGCGCTCGATCATGCGGCGCACGCGCGGCGGTTCGTCGCCGCTGTGCAGCGCCCTTATGCGCTCGCCGATGACGGCGTCGGCATGGGTGGTGCGCTTGTTGTGGCGGATGTACTCGAGCCAGGTCGGCGTGTGATAGTGCTCGATCCATATCGCCGGGTTTTCAAGGTCGCGCGCGAGCGTCCAGTTGCGGGCGCCGTCGCGGCGGCGGATGCGGCCGCGCTCGGCCATGACGCCGAGGAATTCCGGCACGTCCTCGTCGCGGATGATGTACTCGATCATGATGGCGATCGGACCGCTGCGCGGCTTGAGGTCGAGCCCGAGATGCGGTTCCTTGAAGCGGTTGAGCGGATCGAGATTGAGCATCGCCTGCTGGGGAAGGGGAAGCAGCAGGCCGATGGCGCCGCCCGCCAGCATGGCGACGCTGGCAGCGATCAGCGCGGTTTCGGCGCCGTGCGCATCGGCAACGACGCCCCAGACCCAGCTGCCGAGCGCGATGCCGCCGAAGGTCGCCGTCTGGTAGACCGAGAGCACCCGGCCAACCACCCAGCGCGGCGTCGACATCTGCACGGTGACGTTGAAATGCGACAGCGCGTTCACCCAGCAGGCGCCGCCGAGGAGCAGTCCGAGCGAGGTCTGCCAGGCGTTGTGGCTGATGGCGGCGTTGAAGGCGCAGAGCGCGAAGCCGGCGAAGGCCATGCGCACCATGGTCTCGCTGGACAGCAGCTGCCGCAGCCGGACGCTGACCAGCGCGCCGCCGACCGCGCCGATGCCGAAGGCGCCGAGCATGATGCCGTAGGTCAAGGCATCGCCCTTGACGACATCGCGCGCCACCAGCGGCAGCAGCGCCAGCACCGCGCCGGCGCTGAAGCCGAAGGCCGAACCCCTGACCAGCACCTTGCCGATGTTGGGTGACATGGCGACGTAGCGCAGGCCGGCGCTCATTGCCGCGCCCAACGTCTCGCGCGGCAGCGTTGACACCGGCAGTTCCGGCTTCCAGCGGGCCAGCACGATGATCAGGCCGACATAGCTCACTGCGTTGGCGGCAAAGGCTGCCGCGGCGCCTGCAGCGGCGACGATGATGCCGCCGATTGCCGGGCCGACGCTGCGCGTCAGGTTGAAGCCGAGTGAGTTGAGCGCGACCGCCGCCGGTAGCTTCGGACGCGGCACCATATCGCCGACAGAAGCCTGCCAGGATGGACTGTTGAGCGCCGTGCCGCTGTCGATCAGGAAGGTGAAGGCGAGCAGCGTCCACGGCGTTATCAGGCCGAACCAGGTGAACAGGGTCAGCAGCACCGAGACCACCAGCATGAAGGTCTGGGCGACCAGCATCACCTTGCGCCGGTTGAAGCTGTCGGCGATGGCCCCTGCGACCAGCGCAAACAGCATGATCGGCAGCGTGGTCGAGGCCTGGACCAGCGCGACCTGGTAGGACGAGGTGGCGATGGTGGTCATCATCCAGGCGGCGCCGACGCCCTGGATCAGGCCGCCGAAATTCGACACCAGGCTGGCGGACCAGACGGCACGGAAAATACCGTGCCGGAACGGCGCCAGCGCCGAGACGCGTTCGCCGGCCGGCTCGTCATCGATCATAAAAGCTGCCTGCCTTCACCTGCTGGTTTCGTCCCTGAACCAAGTAGAGCATGGCGCCCAAAGGGCGAACGCCTCTTTCAAAAAGATCATGATCCAACAACAGGATAGCGAAGGCGAAAATACGTCCTGATGTGACAGTCTTTTGCCCAGCGCAAGGTTCTCATTGGTCCACGTCAGCGGGCGTCCCTGCTGGCGGCGTGCAACGCTTCGGTGAGGTTGCCCGCCGTCTCGCCGCCGGCGTAGAGGCGCAGGAAAAGCTCCATGCCGACGAGCCGCATGCGGGATGATTCATCGCGCGCCGCAAGCTCCACCAGATCCTCCAGGGAAGACGCCGGCCATTTCATGGCATCCCGCAAGAACCCCTTGCGCAACAAACCCTGAGCGCCGGCGCTAAAGTCGGGAGACATGTCAAAACCGACCTTTTTTGCGTAGACGTTCTGGCGTGGGATGTGTTTTTCCGCGACCTTTTTCAAAAGCCACTTCCCGGTCTTGTCGCGATATTTGTGTCGCCTGGGCAGATGGATGGCAAAATCGATCAGCCTGTTCTCGAGGAAAGGCACCCTGAGTTCCACGGACGCCGCCATACTGAGCCGGTCATGCCTGTGCAGCAGATCCTGAAGATGCCCGTACAGGTCCTGAAGGCAGCTTCCCAGAAAGGCGCGGTCGCTCAGTGGTGTCACCGGCTCCAGCCGGTCGAAGAGCTTGGTTTGCAGAAAGTTCAGTTCCGGCGACAGGGCTCGCAACACGGCATTGCGATCCGATCCTTTGCCGCCACCCATCGAGATCGCGTATGGCGCACGGCGCAGACGCTTGAATTTCCGATCGAGCGAGCGCTTCGACTGAAACAGCCGCTGCGGCCATGACCATGGACGCCACAGCTTCATGCTCGCCGCCTGCCAATCGTAACCGCCAAAAAGCTCGTCGGCGCCTTCGCCGGTGAGCAGGACCTTGATGCCATCGGCCCGGCACTGTTCGGCAAGCGCCAGCAGTGCGGGCCGGCTGGGGTGCCATCCGTCGCTTTCCAGATGCCAGACCATTCTCGGCCACAGCTCGAAAAAGCGGTCCTTGTCGAGTGGCACCCTGCGCAAGGGCACACCGACATGGTGGCCGGTTCGCTCGGCGTTTTCGGCTTCGCTGCGGCCGATCAGGGGATCGACGACATAGCCGTGGATCTCGGGCCGGAAACGCTTGGCCAGCGCGGTGATCAGGCCGGAGTCGACGCCGCTGCTGCAGGCCGTGGCGACGCTGGTGTCGGCGATGCAGTGCATCTCGATGCTGTCCTCGATCAGCTTTTCCAGCGCTGATATGCGCTCAGGGTCCGATACCCTGTCATCGTTGATGCGCGCCGTTTCGAGGACGTCGAGAACATGCCAGAAACTGCGTTTCTCGACGCCACCATCGGTGATCTTCCACAGGCCGGCGGGCGGCAGGCGCTCGATCTCGTCGAACAGGCTGAAGCTCGAATCGCGGCTCTGCCAGGCGAGCCGCAAGGTGATTTCACGCGTGTCGATGTCGCGCGCGAACCCTTCGCACGCAAGGATCGCCTTGTCCTCGGACGCGAAGATTATGCGGTCGTCGGTCACCGCCACCGACATCGGCTTGATACCGAGCCGATCGCGGCAAAGCCACAGAGCCTCGTTGCGCAGATCGAAATAGGCGAAGGAGAACATGCCGTCGAACAGCGGCACTGCCTTGTCCGGGCCCCAGTGATGCAGGGCCTGCAGGACCACCTCGGTATCCGATACGGTTCGGAAGACATTGCCTTCGGCCTCGAGGGCTGCGCGCAGCGCTCGGTAATTGTAGACTTCACCATTGTAGACCAGCACGCCCTGTCCCGATGCGGTCAGCATCGGCTCGCGCGCGGCAGGCGACGGATCGATGATCGTAAGCCGCCGGTGACCTAAAGCGAGCCGGCCACTGTTCCAATTGCCCTGATCGTCCGGGCCGCGATGCACCAGCGCCTGCATCATGCGGGCGACATCCGACAGGTCGCGCGCGCCGATCGGACTATGCTTGCGCCAGACGCCGGCTATTCCGCACATGGCCTGCCGGTCGGTCTTGCCTGGTTCATGGCATTCCAAGAGATTATCGGGACAAAGGGGCGCCGCGGGCAAAGCAGATGCTTGCCGCGAGATAGCAATCTATCCGGAACCCGGCCGGCTGCAAGCGTGGCCCTGGGCCGAGGCTAGAAGCCTTTTTCGATGCGCTGGAAAATGACGTTGGTGAAGGCCGATATCTGGCTGCCGATAAACGGGCCGGTCAGCGCCACGACCAGCATGATGGCGACGATCTTGGGCACGAAGGTCAGCGTGATTTCCTGGATCTGGGTCAAGGCCTGGATCAAGGCAATGCCGATGCCGACCACCATGGCGACCAGCACCACCGGGGCGGAAGCGGTCAGCACCGTCCACACCGCATACTGGACGATATCGAGAGCGTCAGCCTCGTTCATGAGTTAACACCTAGCTGAGATCGGCCTAGCTGGCGGCCTTCACCGAGACGCCCGGGCCAACCGCGATTTCCGTCCCGTTCTGCAGCACTGCGATGAGGCCGCTGCTGGCGAGCCGCACCGACGCCACCGTGCCTGTGGTCTTGCCGTCGGCGGAGGTGATCGAACGGCCGATCAAGGCATCCGCCTGCGACAATGCCGAGGACTGCATGATCTGGTCAAGCTTGGTGTTGGTCTGCACCGATTGCTCGACCTGCGAAAAGGTGGCGAGCTGGGCAACATACTGCGTCGAATCCATCGGCTTCGTCGGATCCTGGTTTTTCATCTCGGCGATCAGCAGCTTCAGGAACGACTGGTAGTCGACCGCGGTCTTGGAGGTCGACTGGGTGGCCTGGTTGGCGCCGGTCGGTATGGTGGTCGTCATATCCACATTCATCAGTATCGTGCTCCCACAGCCAGCGGGCGCTGCGCGCCTGCAACATCGTCATTGCCGCCAAGCGCGCGGCGTTCGAGCGGATAAAGCGCGCGGATCGCCTTCAGCGCTTCGTAGACATGATCCTCGCCGACCATGCGGTCGATCTGCTTCAGCCCGCCGCAGATCTGCTCGTCCTCGAAGCTTGCCAGAAGCAGCGGCAGCGAGCGGCGGAACATATCGCGCGCCTCGACGGCGCCCGAAGGGTTCATCAGCATGACCTGGAGGATGAAATAGAGCTGCTTGAGCGGCGTCGAGGCGTCCTCGGGCTGAATCACATGGCTCTCGAGCAGGAACTGCACGTCGTTCATCAGTTCGACGGTGACCTTGCGGTCGACGCGGATGACGGCGCCGTTGATGTAAATCTTCTCGTTGGGTTTCAGCGAGATCTTCAGCGTGTTGGTCATTGAATGCCGTCCCTGATGATCTGGGAGACTTCGATCAGTCCTTCGAAATTGTCGGTGCGACCCTGGCGGATGTCCTCGGTCTCGCGCAGCAGCCACAGGCCGATGGAGATCAAATTGGCGCGCAGCTCCTTGGGCAGCGCATTGTCGCTGGAGCCGAGATCGTCGACGAAAGTGGTCCAGATGCGGTTGGTGAAGTGCAGCGCCTCGACCGCCTCCATCGAACCGTGGCCGACAGCGGCGGCCGCCGACAGCATGTCAATCGAGCGGGTCAGCAACTGCCGCTCGCGGTCCTTCGCATCGGCTACGGAGTCGGTCTGGATGTCGGCGTAGGAGAATTGGTACATCGTTGGGCTCTACCGTTCCGTTGCGGAGTTGTCAGGTCAGGTAATTCAACAGGCTGAGTTGCTGCAGGCGCGCCGTCAGTGCGAAAGACGTCTCGATATGCTGCGTAAGATCGGCGACCCTTGTGGCGGCTTCGGCGGGATCGACACCTTCGAGATCGAGGATGTGCCGCTCGAAAAGATCGACCTGCGTCTTCATGCGGTCGCTGGCGTCGGACACGCGTTTCTGGACAAGGCCGGTCTGCGACTGCAGCTGGCCGAGCCCGCCCAGTGTTTCGCCGACCAGCGACATGGAACGGGTGACGACCGAATTGCGCGCGGCCTGGCTAATGTTGCTGGACAGCAGGCCGGTGATCATGGCCGACGCCATGGCGAGCTTGCGAATGCTGTCGCTGTTGGCGCTGACCGAGGTCTGGGTGGTGTCGTTGAGCGCGATGCGGCTGGTGATCTGCTGGTCGGTGGCATTCGACCAGTTGGTCTGCCAGCCGGAGCCGAGGAATTGCGGCTCGACACTGGTGGTGATGAAGTTGTCCATCTGGGTGGCGGTGATGCTGGCCGCGGCCGGGTCGTTCTGGGTGAAACCGAAATAAGCGACGAAGGAGGCGTCGAACGCCGCCTTGGCGGGCGAGCCGGCGGCGGTGAAGTCGTCGACCGGCTTGACGTCGGTGTTTGTGCCGGCGAACAGATATTCGCCGTTGACGCTGGTGTTGAGGATCGACGTCAGTTGCTGCACCGCGGCCTTGCCGGCGTCATGCGTGATGGTGCTCGAGGAATCGCCGGTGGCGGTCAGGGCGGTCAGCAAATCCTGCGCGACGTCGGAGAGCTGGCCGAGCGAATTCTGGGTCGAGGTAAGCCGGGCGGTGACCAATGCGTTGGAATCGATGATGACATTCAGCCGGTCGAGATCGCGCGAGAAGGTCACGGCCTGGGCGGTGCGTCCGCCAAGCGCCAGGCCGACATCGGCGACCGTGCCTGTCGTTGCCTCTTTCTGGGCTTTGACGAGGTCGCTCTGCATGCGCATCTGCGAATAGCGCTGAGCGTTTGACATGGCGGCTGAGGAGACGGATGTCGCTTTCATGGCTTATCCCACGGCATCGAGCAGGGCGGACAGCATGTCGTCGACGGTCTTCATCATGCGGGCCGAGGCCTGGTAGGTGTGTTCGAGGTCGAGCAGCAGTGACATTTCCTGGTCGACGTTGACGCCGGTGTCGTTGGACAGCGCCTCGGCCGTGCGCGTCGCCAGCGCTTCCTTGGTGTCGGCATTGGTCGAGGCCTGCTGGCGCACGCTTTCGAACCAGCCGATGGCATTGGCGGAATAGTCGGCGACGCTGGATGCGGTGGTGATGCCGGCGGACGGATCGAAAGCCATCGGCTGATCGAGCTTGTCGCCATAGCCGATCAAAAGGTCTGCGTAGGAAGCGCCGCCGCTGGTGTTGGCGACATAGGCAGCGCCGTTGGCGCCGCCGTCGCGCAGCAGCGTCACATTGCCGCCGACGCTCGGATCCATCGCCGCGTTGACGCTGATCGAGCCGGCAAGGCCGTTAACCAGCGTGCCGGCCGGCGGCACGGCGGGGGCACCCGACCAGGTGAACAGACCGGCTGCGTTGGGCAGTGACGGCGCGGTCTCGGCAAAGGCGGTGATGAGCCCGCGCGCGGTCTCGTCGAGCTGGCTCTGCATGGTAGCGGCGACGCCGTCGCGCAATGTGATCAGGCCGGCGATCTTGCCGTCGGCGCTGGCATTGCCGCCTGAGCCCACGGAGACCGGTACGTTGTCGATATAGACGGTGTTGCCGGCGACGCCGGCGGCATAGCCCGGCGATGGCGTGAAGCTCACCGAGCGCGGTATCGTTTCGAACAGCGTGGTGCCATCCTTGGTGGTGATGACCATGTCGTTGTCGCCGCGCGTGAAGGTCGACACCGGGACGTATTCCGAAATCTTCTTCAGCAGCGCGTCGCGCTGGTCGAGCGCATCGGATACATCACCGCCCGACCGGGTGCCGGAGATGATGGCCTTGTTGGCATCCTGGAACTGGCTGAGCAGCGAGTTGAGATCGTCGACCGCCGTGGCGATCTCGCCGTCGGTCTGGGTGCGGAAATCCTGGATCGCCTTGGTGCTGTCGTTCAGCGAGCGCGTGACCTGCTTGGCTGCGTCGATGACGCTGGCGCCGAGGTTCGGGTTCGACGGTGAGGTGGCATAGAGCTGCAGCGCCTGCTGCAGATTGCCGATCGCGGTCGAAGCCGAGGAGGCGTTGTCGACGCCGTTGACGGCGAGGTCCAGCCGGTCCATGCCGCTGGAAAGCGTGCTCTGGCCGCTCCATGCCGACTGCGCGCTGAGGTTCTGGCGAAACAGCAAGGCGTTGGTGGCCCGCTGAATCTCCACCGAGCGCGCGCCGGGCGCCGTGCTGGTGACGACCGCCGTGCGGCGGGCGTAGTCCGGATTGGAGGCATCGGCAACGTTGCGGGAAACGATGCTTGTCTGCTTCGACGTGGTCAGAAGCGCCGACTGGGCGATGCTCAATGCGGAGGTCAGCGACATGCGGGTCTTTCACGGGCTGGCGCCCGTCGTTTATCTCTTCAGGTTGACAAGGACGTCCATCAGGTCGGAACCGGTCTGGAAGACTTTCGAATTGGCGGTGTAGCTGCGCTGCGCCGCGATCATGTTGGTCAATTCCTCGGCGATATCGACGTTGGAATTCTCCAAGGCGCCGGAGACGACGCTGCCGAGCTTGCCCTCATTGGCAAAGCCGATGCGCACGGCGCCCGAGTCGGCGCTTTGCGAGTAGACGTTGCCAGGCAGCGCGGTGAGGCGATCGGGGCTCTGCACGTCGGCCAGCGGAATCTTGTAGAGCGGCTTGGTGGAGCCGTCCTCATACTGCGCGTAGATGATGCCGTCCTGACCGATCTGGATCTTCTGGATGGTGCTCGGTGCGTTGCCGTTGACCGTCGCGTCGGAGACGGTGAAGCCGGTGCCGAGCTGGGTGAGCTTGGACAGATCGAGGTTGAAGGCGGCGCCGTTCGGCACTGTCACGGACACACCGGTGACGGCGCCGGTGAGTTTGCCGGTCGTGGTGTCGAAGGTCAGGTTGGCGGAGCCCAGCGCGCCACCCGTATAGGGGAACGAAGTTCCGGCCGTGGCCTTGGATTGGTCGAAGACCGAGACCTGCCAGGTACCGGCGCCGGTGTTGGTGAAATAGACGTCGAGCAGCACCTTGTTGCCGAGATTGTCATAGGCGACCAGCGAGGATTTCGAGGTGTATTGAGCCGTGGCCGTGTTGGTCGTGGGCAGGCTGCCCGCAGCGACCGGGGTCGCGCCGGCGGGAAGATTGCCGTTGAAAGTGCCCTCGGTGCTCGGCGTCGCCGTCATCTCCTGGTCGGAGATCTGGACAGGCACAAGCCCGTCGAAGCCGTTGGCGGTGGCGGCCGGCGGGCCATTGGCATAGCTGTAGGCCATCAGCTGGTAGCCGGCGGCATTGACCAGCTTGCCCTCGGCGTCCGGGACAAAGGCACCGGCGCGGGTGAGGAAAGGCGTTCCGCTCGGATTCTGGACGACAAAGAAGCCTTCGCCATTGACCGCCAGGTCGGAAACCGAGGTGGTGTACTGGAGCACCCCTTGCGAACTGATCGCGGAGCGGATCGTGGTGTTGACGCCGCCGGAATTGTAGGCGCCGCCGACAGTCGGCATGACCAGCGTTGAAAATTCGGCGGAGGACCGCTTGTAGCCCGTGGTGTCGGAATTGGCGATGTTGTCGGCCACCGTGGACAGGCGGTTTGCCTGTGCATTCATGCCGGAAACGCCGGTCCGCATCATTCCGTAGAGGCTCATCGAAACGTCTCCTCAATGTCCATATTACTGGCCGTGAGGGTACGCTTTCTGTCTTGCGCGAGGCTGGCGGAGGTCGGCATCAATAGACGAGCCGGTAGCCGAGGAAGCGCTTGGAATCAATCGGATCGTGGCCGAGTTTCTCACGCAGCTTCTTGCGCAGTTTGCTGATGTGGCTCTCCACCACGTTCTCCTCGACCTCTTCGTCGAAGATGCCGTAGATGGCGTTGAAAACCTGGGTCTTGGTGACGCGGCGGCCGCGATTGCTCGCCAGATATTCGAGGATACGGCGCTCGCGGCGCGGCAAGGGTAGCGGCTGGCCGTCGATCTCGGGATCGCGGCCGTCCATGAAGATGCGCATGGCGCCGATCTCGGTGTAGGCCACGTCTTCGTGAGCGCGACGGCGGATGGCGGTGATGCGGGCCAGTATTTCGCGGATGTGAACCGGCTTGCGGATGACGTCGTCGACGCCGCTCTCGAACAGCCGAAGCGTGTTCTCCAGCGAGTGCTGTTCGCTGAGTGCGATGACCGGTGCGCCGGTGCGATCGCGGATCTGGCGTGGTGAGATTGCGCCCTCGCGGCAGTCACCAATAAGGAAGGCTCTGACCGACCTCAGATCGGTGTCTGCCGCCGAGGTCACCCACTCGCCGAACTCGCCGGGTGCGAAGCCTGCACAGGCGACGCCCTCACGATCGAAAAGTGAATTGTATCCCTCAGTTACGAGCTCACGCTCGTCAACGATCACAATCATCGGCCCGCCCTCCGAATCAGCTCATCTGCCCCGTGTGAAAAGCCGTATCCGGTGGCGGGATTCGTGAACAACCGTCATTTCTTGTAGCTATTTTCTTGGGAGTTTTTTTGAGGTTCGAAATAACGGCGGCCGCGTGGCTGCTTCGGTGGCTGCATGCGCCGACGACGATTGGAGCATCGGCAAGGCCGGGCAAAGGCCTACAGCTGCGACCATTGAAGACAGCTATGGGTTGCAAAAATTCCGAGCGTTGGCAGTCCATTTGCCGAAGCCGGTGGCAACCATGTTGGCGATGACACGGCAGACGTAGATCTTCTGTGCGGGATCGTTGTCGGGACCTGCATGGTAGCGGGCGACGGCCATCGACCAGGTCACGTGACGGGCATGCAGAGCGGCCAGGAACCGCGCCGCATAGTCGACATTCTGGCGCGGGTCGAGCATGTCGTCGACGCTGCGGAAATGCGAGGCATGATAGTGGTGGTTGATCTGCATGCAGCCGAGATCGATCAGTGTCTTGCCCTCGCGTCGGGCATTTTCGAACGTCGCCAGCGCCTCGCTGCGGCTTCGGGGAAAGACTGCTTTTCCTTCTATATTCAAGGCGTTGGGTTGCAAGCTGCCCTTGTTGCCGGTCTCGGTCAGGCCGACGGCATAGAGGATGCCGGCGGGCACGCCATAGCGATCGGCGGCGCGCAGGATTTCCGGTTCACATGGGTTGGCGGCGGCGTTCGCGACGCCGGCGGCGAGGCTAGATAAACATATCGTCGCCAGCACGCTCGCGAGCAGGCGAAGCCGCACGGCCAAATTCGTGTGCGTCATTCCGAGGGTTCCTTCCCGGTTGCTGGCCGCCGGAGCCGGCATTGTTGCCGCTTGAGTTGCCGGGTTGAAAGGAGGGCTGATCGCGGCCTGACGATATCGGCAAGGAACTGCTTGCATCGGTACGGGTCGCGGCGGGAACTGCTATCGAGGGTTGCAGGATGGTGACCTTGTCGACGTCGAAACCGAGACCGCGCAGCGACTTGACGATGGCCTCGCTGTCGGTGGTCAGACGGCGGTAGGCTTCATGCGTTTCGGGCTTCAGTTCGATCGACAGCTGCTCCCCGGCAAGCCGCATGCTGGCCGTGACGACGCCGAGCTCAGCCGGATGCAACTCGATCTTCAATATATGTGTCGGAACGGCAACAGAACTGGCCATTTGAGAGGTGGTCGAAGGTGTCGAAAGGGCCTGCCGCAAGCCATCCGAAGCGATTGCATCAACCAGAGCTGACGCCGTCTGGCTCATCGGGTTCTGGGGTGGCGCCGGGAAGCTCTGCTCGGCAACGATTTCAATGCGTCCGCCGGGCGCGGCTTGTTTCCCGGCATCGGAGCGCATGGCGGATTGGACCGCCTCAAGGCCCTTCACCACCGGCGCCGAGCGCCTGGCTTCCGGCGCAGAAATATCGACCGCCGGCTGATCTTTCAGCAGATGAGCCGCCAAATCATCCTGGTGCGAAGGTTCGTCGGAAGCAGGCGCGATCCAGTCCGCTTGTTGGCTCTCCTTTTGTCCGGAAAGGTTTGCCGCAACCAGGGCGCCGCCGGAACGCGACAGGGCTGCAAAGGCGTCGGTATCGCCGCCGGATGCCGCGCGGAATTTTTTCGTCGACACGGGCAGCTGCTCTGCAGAACGAGGCTGGCCGTCGAGCGCCGGATCAGGTGCCTGTTCGTCTGCCGTGGTGCTGCTTGCATCCGTCTTGGCCGATGTCGAGAAATGGCGCATGTCGTGGAGTGCGATCAGCAACGGCAAGTGATCTTGCAGTGGTGCTGCGCTTGCGCTTTGCCCGCTCTCTTCGGTATCGGTCGAGACCTTGTCCGCACTGGTATCCGGGTCGTCCTTTGCCGTCTTTCCGGCGGGCAGTTTCGGCGAAGCAGTCTTGCCCGGCTCGATTTGGGCAGACTCTGCCTTGCCAAGACCAGCCAGGGTGCGCTTGGCCCATTGCGGGCCGTGGACGCTGGCTTCGGATGCCGGCGGGGTTTCCGGCGCGGTTGGTTTTTCGTCGCCGCGCACCATTTTGCCGAAGCTTGTGTCGTCGCTCTTTTCGTCCGTCGCGGACTTCGCCGACGGCGCGCGCGCAGCTGCGAATCCCGCAAGGGCCTGGCCAACACTGGTGGTCATTTCGGGGCGGCTCCAAGCATCTGGTCGATCATGTCGAGCTGACGCCGCGCCTTGATCATGGCGGCGTCGGTGGGGTCGGCTGGGTCAAGGCCGGCAGCAGGGGCGGGCGCCGACACGGGCAGGACGGAAGCCGCATCGCCGGAAGCAGCGGCAACAGCTGGCGCGTCCGGCACCGGCCCAGCGGGTTTGTCGGATGACGCGACGGCCGGTTGCTCGGGCATCGCACCTTCGACCGGCGGCAGGCCGGTTTCATCGGGCTTTGCAGCGACAGCGGCCGCGGTCGCCGGCTTCTGCTCGATGGCGGCTGGCGCAGGCTGTTCGACGGGGAGGGCCGCCGGCGGCGCAATCACTTCGCTGGCGATCGCCTGCGCGGCATCGAGCAAGGCGCGGTCGCCCTCCGAAAGCTTGCTGCGGTCGATCTTGCCCAGCGCGGCGCGCACCTCGTCGATGGTGCCGGACGTTACCGTGGAAAGGCCGGCATAGAGCGCAGCGCGCGGATCGTCGGTGCTGTGGATGCCGTCGCGGCCCTGCTCGGCCTTGGCCGAGGCAAAGGCGGAAAGGTCGTTTAGCCCGTCGATCGCGGCACGGCGGGCGATGCGCAGATAAATCACCTTCTCGCGCTCGGGATCCATCATCGAGGTGATGTCGGCGAGCTTGTCGACGTTGACGGCCATGTGCAGGGCAATGACGCCGGAGACGAAAGAGTCCGCGAACTGGCTGGCATAGGGCGAATAGAGATAATCTTCGACGTACTGGGTGGAGGCGAGCGCGAAGCGCGCGGCATCCCCCTTGGCGGCGGCAATGCCGACCGAGCGGCGCAATGCCGCCTCCTCGACCAGCGTGCCGGGGCCGAGCAGGCGGGCATCGTCGAGCAGCTTGAGCGCCTCGGCCGGTTCCTCGGTGGCGAGCAGCGAGCCCTTGACCAGAGCCAGGAACGCCCCGATGTCGCTTGGCAGGGTCATCGGATCGATCGGTTTCAGCGCTTCGATCGCCTCGGCCGGCCGGCCATTGAGGTAGCTGATGATGCCCTTGGCGATGGCAAGGCTTTGCGGGTCGGTCTGAGCACGCGACGCAGCCACCTCGACGGTGACGGGGTTGCCGCCGCTCATGCCATAGACCAGCAAGGCGCGAAAATTCTTCGGATCCTTGAAATCGTCCGCATCTGCCGCACGAAGCCGTGCGTCGGCCATTTCGAGCAGCTTGGCCTGCATCGGCAGTGCTGCATGGTCGCCGGAGGCGATGCGGTCCTGGACAAGCTGCAGCGAGCGCACAAGTTGATAGGGCTGCAGCGCATCCTGGGCGAAGGCCGCCGGTGCGTGTGCGGCGGTCAGCAGCAACAGGCCGATGGCGCGGCCGATGATGGCGCCGGGTCTCATCCGCCGGCCGACATCAGGATTTCGATGCGGCGGTTGGCGGCAGCCATCGGGTTGGCGGGGTCCTTTGGCTGACGGTCTGCGAAGCCAGCGACCTCGGTGATGCGACGCTCGTCGACGCCGCCGCGGACAAGCATGTAGTAGGCGGAATGGGCACGCGCCGTGGACAGCCGCCAATTGTCATAGGTGTCGCTGCGAAACGGCCGTGCGTCGGTATGGCCGTTGATGCTGATGGTGCCTTTCTGGCTGTTGACGATGCGGCCGATCTTTTCCATCGCCAGCACCAGTTCGCGGCTCGGCAAGGCCGAGCCGATCTCGAACATGCCGAAATCGAGCTGATCGGTGATCGAGATGACGACGCCCTTGTCGGTGGCCTCGACCGAGACGCCATCATGCAGTTTGTCGCCGGGTTTGAAGGCATCGGCCAGTTGCTGCCTGACCTGCGCCGCGGCCTTGACCGCGGCCGCACTCGGTGCCTTTTCCGTGGCGTCGGGTTTGGCCACTGCTTCCGCCTTTGCGGCCTCGAGCTTGGCAGCTTCGGCCTCAACGGCTTCGGCCTTCGCGATTTCGAGCTTCGCGGCTTCGGCCTTTTTCGCCGCCGCCGTCTTCGGAGCCGCCTTGTCCGGCGCGGATGTGGCTGGCGGCTCGGATGCCGCCTCGGTCACAGGCGGCGCTGGCGGGACGGCCTTCACCTTGGGCACCTGCGTTTGCGCGACCTTGTCGCCGGGCTTGACCGGGTCGCCTTCGATCTTTGCGCGTTCGGCACTGGCCTCGGCGGCGGGTGCTGCAACCTGCTGCGACCAGAAATCCGGGGCGAAGGGATCGCGGTAGGACTCGCCGCCGGACGCGCCAGTCGCCGGGCCGGCATTCTGCACGCCGCCGTCGCCTTTTTCGCTGACGTTCTGCATGACGCCGGTGTCGGTGGCGATTTCGGAAAGCACCGCATAGGGATCGGCAAAGAGATGCTGGTCGGACAGGTCTGTTTTCGGCGCCGATTGCTTCGGCTGCTGCTTGTCCGCGGAACCGGCGGTGCCGGCGCTATCCTGCCCGGACTTGGCGGTCGTCTTGTCGTGCTGGTCCTCGGCCGCCGGCGCGACCTTGCTCGGGCCGTCGCCGAGGTCCTCCAGGCCCTTGCGGCTGGCATTGCGGTCGATCAGCTTGACCGGATTGAAGTAGCTGGCGACGGCGGCCTTGGTCTGCTCGTTGGCGGCGTTGATCAGCCACATGACGAGGAAGAAGCACATCATGGCGGTCATGAAATCGGCGAAGGCGATTTTCCAGACACCGCCATGGTGACCTTCGTCGTGATCGTGATGATTGCGCTTGACGATGATGATCTCGTGCCTGACTTCCGCGGCGTCGACAGCGCTCATGACAAGGCCTCCGACAGGGCGGCCGACCACTCGGCGATGCGCGTTTCGAAGACGGCCTCGTCGATGGCGACGGTAAGGTCGAAGCCGGGCATCTCGATGAAGTCGAGATTGGCGGCGCGCGGGCCGAGCGCGGTCTTCAAGGTTTCGAACAGGGATAGCGGACCGCGAACACCTATGCGCACGGCCTCGTTGTCAGCGACGGCTTCGCGGATCGTGCGGGCGAGAGCTTCCAGCGAACGTTTCTGCAAATCGTCGCTGACGAGGCCGCCGATGACACGGGCAACGGTGGCGCTGACGAGGCGGGTTACCTCGGCCTCCATGGCATCGACGCGCGTGGCGACCGCGTTGCCGAGATCGCCGCCGAAGCTCTCGAGAAAGATCCTTGCCTCATCGGCGTTGGCCTGGCGCTCCGCTTCGAGTGCTGCTTCATGGGCAATGGCAAGGCGCGCCTCAAGCGCGGCCTCGGCGTCGGCAACCGCTTCGGCGATCAGAGCGCCGATATCGGCCTGCGGCGCGGGTGCATCCGGCTTGCGCTGCGGTTCGGTTGGGGCCTGGGGTTGGCCGTTGCGCGGGGTGCGCGTGCCGAAATCCGGCAGAAGGTCAAAGAGCGCTGCTGTGGGCATGGTCTACCCCGCGACTTCCTGGGCCGCCCATTTGCGCAGAATCTGCGCGGTGCGCTCCTCATTGATGTCGACCATGCGAGCAAGACGATCCTGCGGTGCCGGCCTGATCTTCTGGCGCAAATCGTCAAGCGGGGTCGAGGAAGACCGAGCGCCGGGCAGGGCGGCGACGGGAGCGGAAGACGCTTCGGAAGCGGCGCTGGCTTCGGGCGTCGGCAGCGAGCGCTGGACATCGTCGAAGCTCGGGCCGGTCAGAGCAGGGGTGGCCTTCGCCGTCAGCGCAGCGGCCATCGGCTTGAGGCCGAAGAAGGCGACCAGGAACACGACGACGATGAATGCACCGGCGTTGATCAGCGTGCCGGCATAGGTTCCGATCGACGCGAGCATGCCGGGTTGCTCGATCGGCTCGCCATCCAGCCCGTCGATGAACTCGACCGCCGAGACATCGATGATATCGCCGCGCTTGTCATCGAAGCCGGTTGCCGACTGCACCATCTTCTGGATGTCGGCGACGCGCTTGGCGATCTGCTCCGGCGTGGCGTCCTTGCCGAGGATGGTCATCAGGCGCTGCTGGTTGACGACGACGGCGATCGACATCTTGGTGACGGAATAGCCGTTGGAGACGGTGGCGATCTTCTTGGAGTTGATCTCGTAATTGGTGATCTCCTCCTTGCGGTCGTTCTCGGAGGACGATTGCGGCCCGTCGGTGCTGGTCGCCTGGGTCTCGGGCAGGTTCTGCTCGACGCTGGCCGGCGTCGACGCCTGCTTCTGGCTGTTGTTCTCGTTGGCGCGCACCGACTGCACCGAGCGTTCGACGCGCGACTCCGGATCGAAGATCGTCTCTTCGGTCTGGCGGGTGTCGGTGTTGACGTCGGCCTTGACGCTGGCGCGGAAATTGTCGGGGCCGAGATAGGCGGTCAAGGCGCGGCGGATGTTGTCGCCGATCTGCGCTTCGACGGTCTGCTCGACGCCGAGCGTGCGGGCGGCGCTGGTGTTGGAGGGATCATCGCCGGCCGCCAGCAGGTTGCCGTTGGAATCGAGCACGGTGACCTTGTCGGCCGACAGGCCGGGAACGGCGGCGGCAACGAGATGGCGGATCGACATGGCGCTCTTTTCGGCGTCGATGCCGGAATAGCGGATGACGACCGAGGCAGAGGGCTGCTGTTCGTCACGGCGGAAATTGGCACGTTCGGACATGACGATGTGGACGCGCGCGGCCTTGATGCCCGAGATCGACTGGATGGTGCGGGCGATCTCGCCTTCCAGCGCCCGTACCCGGGTGATCTGCTGCATGAAGGATGTCAGGCCGAGCGAGCCGACATTGTCGAACAGCTCGTAGCCGGCATTGGCGCTGGTCGGCAGGCCCTTCTCGGCGAGCAGCATGCGTGCCTGGGCGGTGGTGCCGGCCGGCACCAGCACGGTGGTTCCATCAGGACCGACGTCGAAGCCGATGCCCGCCTCGCCGAGAACGAGACCGATCTGGTTCACATCGGAGCGTTCGAGCCCGACATAGAGCGTGTCGTAGGCCGGGCGGTTGAGATACACCGAAGCAACGCCGATGACGGTCATCACCAGCGCGGCGATGCCAGCCAGCATGGCGAGGCGCTTGACGCCAAACCCCTGGAGATTGGAGATGATCCTCTGGATCTGTTCCGGCACGATTCAATCGCTCCCAGCATGACTGTCCGCAGGAACAGTAGACCGCGAAGCTTGTGCGAAGATGATAGGCGCAAACGAAAAGGCCGCGCTCGGGGCGCGGCCTTTCGACGAAATTGAGAGATCAGCCGGGACCTTAGCTCTTGAACAGCGCCAGTATGGACTGCGAGTTGCCGTTGGCGATCGAGAGCGACTGGATACCGAGCTGCTGCTGGACCTGAAGCGCCTGGAGCCGGGTCGATTCCTTGTTCATGTCGGCATCGACCAGCGCGCCGACGCCCTTGTCGATCGAGTCGCTCAGATTGGAGAGGAAGCTCTTCTGGGTGTCGATGCGCGACTTGGCGGCGCCGAGATAGGCAGCGCCGGTAGACAGCTTGGCAAGCGCGGTTTCAACGCTGTTCAGTGCCGTGTCGATGGCGGCAGGAGTGACCTGAGCGGCGCTCGGATCGAAGAACCCCGTGGCGAGCAGGCCGCCGACGATGCCACCGGTGCCAGGTAGGTCGAGGATCTGCGTATCGGCAGCCTTGACATCGATCGTGTCGATGGCGACGGTCGTGCCGGTGCGGTTGTAGGACGCAACGATCTTCAGGTCGGACGCGGCCAAGCCGTCGTTCTGCAGCAGGTTCGAGCCGGCATAGCTGGCGTTGGTGACCGACGACTTGATCTGCGCCTGGATGGCCTTGATTTCGGTCGCGATCTTCTGCTGGTCGTCCTGGCTGGCGCTGCGGGCGGTGACCAGCTTGGCCTTGATCGAGTCGACCTGGTCCTTGATGTCGGTGATGGCGGTGTAGGCGGTGTCAACCTTGCCGGCGCCGAGGCCAAGCGCGTCCTGGACGGCCGAAAGCGCCTTGTTGTCGGAGCGCATGGTCGTGGCGATCGACCAGTAGGCGGCGTTGTCGCTGGCGGTGGCGACGCGGTAGCCGGTCGAAATACGCGCCTGCGTCGTTTCGAGCGACTTGTTGGTGGCGTTAAGGCTCTGAAGTGCAGTCAACGCCGCGGCGTTCGTCATGATGCTTGCCAAGATACACCCCTTTTAAAAACAGGCTTGCTCGCACATGCCTGGTCAACCCTGTTCGACAGGAAGGCGTCATGCCGACCGGTCTGTAGTGAATGGTTAACCATGAGTAGCGCGATATGGTTAATGCCTTCTTAAAAGTGATGCAGGCAAGCAAGAAGCGGCAAGTTTCAGGGCGATGGGTTGTGCACAAAAGAAACGGGCCGCGCTGATGGCGCGGCCCGATTTATTGCCTTGCTTCGTCGTGAAGCGGAAGCGATTAGCCGCGGAACAGCGACAGGATCGACTGCGAGTTGCCGTTGGCGATCGACAGCGCCTGGACGCCGAGCTGCTGCTGGACCTGAAGGGCCTGCAGACGGGTCGATTCCTTGTTCATGTCGGCATCGACCAGCGAGCCGACGCCCTTGTCGATCGAGTCGCTCAGGTTGGAGAGGAAGCTCTTCTGAGTGTCGATACGCGACTTGGCGGCGCCGAGCGAAGCAGCGCCCGTCGACAGTTTGGCAAGTGCGGTTTCAACGCTGCCCAGTGCCGTGTCGATGGTGGCGGCCGAGACCTGGGCGCTGCTCGGGTCGAAGAACGCCGCGGCGAGCAGGCCGCCGACGATGCCGCCCGTGCCGGCGACGTCGAGAACCTGCGTATCGGCAGCCGTGACATCGATCGTGTCGATGGTGACGGTCGCGCCGGTGCGGTTGTAGGAGGCAACGATCTTCAGGTCGGACGCGGCTGCGGCGTTGTTCTGCAGCAGGTTCGAACCGGCGAAGTTGGCGTTGGTGACCGACGACTTGATCTGTGCCTGGATGGCCTTGATTTCGGTCGAGATCTTCTGCTGATCTTCCTGGCTGGCGCCGCGAGCGGTGACGAGCTTGGTCTTGATCAGATCGACCTGGTCCTTGATGTCATTGATGGCGGTGTAAGCGGTGTCGACCTTGCCGGCGCCGAGGCCGAGCGAGTCCTGGACGGACGAAAGCGCCTTGTTGTCGGACTTCATCGAGGTCGCGATCGACCAGTAGGCGGCGTTGTCGCTGGCGGTGGCGACGCGGTAGCCGGTCGAGATGCGCGACTGGGTGGTTTCGAGCTGCTTGTTGGTGTTGTTCAGGCTCTGCAGCGCGGTCAGCGCCGAGGCATTGGTCATGATACTGGACATGGCTACTCGTACCTTGTTTTTTACAGGTGTTTTTTTGACATACCGGTATGTCCGGTATGACGGAGCGGCATCATGCCAATGATCGTGAGACCCGATCACCCGCCATCTGCAGGCGAATATGCGGGCAAGTCCCTACCAAACGGCTAAACGGGACGGTTAATCGAAAATATATTGCGTAAAACTTGAGCGAATGCGGCGCGGGCCGGAAACGATCAGTTGAAGGATCGCACCAGGCTGCCGACCAAAAGATTCCAGCCGTCGATCAGGACGAAGAACAGGATCTTGAAAGGCAAAGAGACGACGGTCGGCGGCAGCATCATCATGCCCATGGCCATGGTGATGGTGGCGACGATCAGGTCGATGACCAGGAACGGCAGCACGATCAGGAAGCCGATCTCGAAGCCGCGCCGGATTTCCGAGATCATAAAGGCCGGGACCAGGATGCGCAGGTCGACGGTCTCCTTGGCAACCACCTGGCCGCGCTCGCGGGCGAGATCGGCGAAAAGATCGAAATCCTTGTCGCGCACATTGTGCAGCATGAAGGTGCGGAACGGATCGGAGATCTTCCCGAACGCTTCGGTCTGGCTGATCTGGTTGTCCATCAGCGGCTTGACGCCGGTGTTCCAGGCCTGGTCGAAGGTCGGCGCCATGACATAGAAAGTCATGAACAGCGACAGCGAGATGAGGATCAGATTGGCCGGCGTCGATTGCAGGCCGATGCCGGCGCGCAGGATCGAGAAGGCGATGACGAAGCGGGTAAAACTCGTCACCATGATCAGCAGACCCGGCGCCACCGACAGCACGGTGAGCAGGCCGAACATCTGAATGATGTAGCCGACGGTCGTGCCGTCGGTCTTGCCGATGCCACCAAGGTCCAGTTGTTGGGCGGCGGCGACAGATGTGGCGGCAATGACGATCGCCGAGGCGATGAGGAATTTCTTCATTCGAGCAGCAATGTCTTGATGAGGACCTGTTTGGCATGGCCGCCGCTGCGGATCGCGGCGCGCTCCTCGAGGTCGGCTTTCAAATGCTGGTAGCCGCTGGCGCCCTCGATCTGGTGCATCTTCAAGGTGCGGACCAGGGCCAGCAGATCCTGATGGATGTCGTCGGAAACCGTCGTCGGTTGCGGTGCGTCATACAGCACCGACGCCTCCAGCCTTATCCAGACGTCGGCGGGCGCCGCCAAATTGGTGGTGATTGGCGCCAGTGCCACAAGCGTCGGTCCTGCGCCCGGCTGCTCATGCGCGGCGGCGGGCTGCTCGGCGTTGGCCTGGTTCTCCGGCGCCGCCGGCACCGGCACTGGTCCTCCGACACCCTTCAGATAGCCACCGGACATCCAGCCCATGCCGATGGCGGCGGCCGTCACCGCGAGCAGCATCGCCAGCTGGATGACGAGGGAAGGTCCCTTTTTGGGTTCGATTTGCTCGACGCTGGCCACGGTGCGATTCTCCCGATCCTAGAAAGGAAGGACTTGATCGAGGATCTGCTGGCCATATGCCGGCTGCTGGATCTCGCTGACGCGGCCGCGGCCACCATAGGAAATGCGCGCTTCGGCGATGCGTTCATAGGAGATGGTGTTCTCGGCGCCGATATCGGACGGCCGCACCATGCCGGCAATGGTGAGCACCCGCAGTTCGGCGTTGACGCGGACCTCCTGCGATCCCTTGATCAGCAGATTGCCATTGGGCAACACCTCGGTGACGACGGCGGCGACATTGAGCTCCAGGTTTTCCGAGCGTTTGATCTCGCCGTCCGCGTTGGTTTCGGTGCTGGAACTCAAGCCGGCGTCGCCCTTGCCGCTCGTGCTGGCACCTTCCCAACCGACGTTGACGTCATAACCGAGCTTGCGGCCGGCGGTACGGCTCCTGTCGTTCTGGTTCTTGAAGTTGGCCTTGTCGTTGAGTTTGATCCTGACGGTCAGGATGTCGCCATCGCGCAGCGCGCGCGGATCGGTGAACAGCCGGCTCTGGCGGTCGTCCCACAGCGAAAATTTCTTCACCGGCGCCGGCGGCGCCTCAGGATAGCTGTAGGGAGCGTTGGTGCTGCCGGTGATGCCGGAGCCGACCGGCGACAGCGCCGGCTCCCTGCCGACCTCCCTGAGGTCGGAGCCGCAGCCGGACAGTGCGGCGACGCCGAGCAGGATGAGCGTTCTGCGGATCATGACGGATCTACCCTTCGGGCGGCGCTGGCCATGATGCCGGTGAGCGCGGCCGCCGCCTTCTGGTCCATTTCGTTGAGAATGATGCTGGCCTTGCGCGAATCGAGCTTCATCAGGATGGCGGCGGCGAGGTCGATATTGACCATCGCCAGGCGCTCGGCAGCCGCATCCGGCTTCATGCCGGCATAGATCTTGACGACAGCGTCCTCGGCGCGCGCCAGAAAGACTTCGCGCCGCTTCAGCCATTGCTCGTATTCGGCCCGCTTGTCGTCCAATGCCTTCATGCGCTGGTCGATGCCGGCCTGTAGCTGCTTCAGTTCCTCTGCCTGCAGCATGTAGCGGCGGTCGCGGGCGGCGTCGGCAATGTTGGAGCAGAAGCGCTCGATCTCGCTTTGATCCGGCGCCTTCTCCCGCGCCAGCTGCTGCGGAGCTGCCGGCGGCGGCGCGCCCGGCAACACCTGTCGAACCGCTTCCTCGGTGCGGGCGGGGCCGCTGGCGAGAAGTGCGAAGGCGCAGGCCGCCAGGACTGCCCAGGCGTTGCGATGGTGGTTTCGGCGAAGAAGATCGATCATCGGCATGGGCCTATTGGAGAACCAGATCGGCCTGCAGGGCGCCGGCCGACTTGATGCCTTGCAGGATGGCAATGATGCCATCCGGTTTGACGCCGAGACGGTTGAGGCCGGACACAAGCGTTTGAAGGTCGGGTCCGTCCAGCACGGCGACGCGAGCGTCGGGCTGGGTGGCCTCGATGGTGGTGAAAGGCTCGACCGCGGTCACGCCCTTGGAGAAGGGTTCCGGCTGGACGACTTTCGGCTGCTCGGTGATGCGCACGGTGAGCGTGCCGTGGCTGATGGCGACGCGCGAGATCTTGACCTCATTGCCGATGACGATGGTGCCGGTGCGCTCGTCGATGACGACGCGGGCCGGCGTGTCGGATTCTACGACCAGGTTCTCGATCTCGGCAAAGAAGCGGGCCGCCGAAACATTCTTCGGCCTTCTGATCTGTACCGTGCGGGCATCGCGCTCTGCCGCCACGCGCATGCCGAAGCGCTGGGAGGTGTAGTCGTTGACCGCGTCGGCGATGCGAACGGCGGTCGAGAAATCGGGATTGCGCAGCTGCAGGGTCAGTGAAGCCTGATCTTCGAATTCGGCCTGGACGGCACGTTCGACGATGGCGCCGTTCGGCACCCGTCCGGCCGTCGGCACGCCTTGCGTCAGCTGCTCGGCCTGGCCCTGGGCGGTGAAACCGGAAACGATGACCGATCCCTGTCCTACGGCATAGATCTCGCCGTCGGCCGCCTTCAGCGGCGTCATCACCAGTGTGCCGCCGGCGAGCGATGTGGCATCGCCCATCGAGGAGACATCGATGTCGATGCGGGCTCCCGACTGGACGTAGGGCGGCATGTTGGCGGTGACGATGACGGCGGCGACGTTCTTGGCTCGCGCACTGCCGCCCTCGGTGGCGATGCCGAGATTTTCGAGCATGGCGCGGATCGACTGTTCGGTGAAGGGCGAGTTGCGCAGGCTGTCGCCCGATCCGGCAAGACCAATGACCAGACCGTAGCCGACAAGCTGGTTGTCGCGGGAACTCTGCAGCTGGGCAATGTCCTTGATGCGCGACGCGACCTGGCCGGGCGGCAGTGTGCTTGGTCCGTTCGACACCTTGAACATGCGGGTGGTGGTTGCCGGGTCGTATTCCGGGTCATTGAAGGCGCCGCCATTCTTGGCCGCGAGCTCGCGCTTTTGCTTGGGCGTCAGCCCGTCGGCCAGCGCCGGCTGCAGGCCAAGCACCGCTGCAAGCACAAGGACAAGTCCGCGCCTCATGAAGCGCTGACCCTGATCGAGCCGTCGGCCATTACCGTGCCCGAGAAGATCTTGCCGCTGTCGATGTTGCGGACCTTGACGAGATCGCCGGCAGCACCTGGCTGCAGCGTCACGGCGGTGGCCGAAATGGTGAGGCCGCCGGCAATGAAATAGACCTGCACGGCCGCACCCTGTTCCACCAGCCAGGCCTCGCGGATGGCGGCGACCGGGATGTAGCGGCCGGGCAGCAGCGTGCGCTTGGCGACCTTGCCGTCGAGCTCGTCGGCATTGGTCGCCACGGCATCCGGCCTGTGCTTGCCTGGGATGAGCGTCACCTGCTTGAGGGCGCCCGGTTCGATGGTCTCGCCGGGATAGATGACCCGGTTGGGGATCAGCACGACATCGCCGGCGGCCTGGTTGCTGGCGATCTGGTTGGCCGACTGGTTTGCGGTCTGGTCTGTGGTCTCCTGGGCAACGGCCGGCATGCCGCCAGCCACCAGCGCGATGAGCAGCGCGGCGCGGCGGAATGCAGGGCGAGAGACCGGCTTGAACATCGTCTGTTACCTGATGTTCTTGGAAACGACCGAGGCCATGTCGTCGGCGGCCTGGATGACCTTGGAGTTCATCTCATAGGCGCGCTGCGCCGAGATCAGCTCGGTGATTTCCTTGACCGGATCGACGTTGGACGCCTCGAGATAACCTTGCTGGACGGTGGCGACGCCGGGGTCGCCGGGCACGCCGACATTGGCCGGGCCTGAAGCCGCCGTCTCCTGGAAGAGATTGTCGCCGAGCGGCGCGAGACCGGCTTCATTGGCGAAGTTGGCGAGCTGCAGCTGGCCGAGCAGCTGGAGGTCGGTCTGGCCATCGATACGGGCGAACACCTGGCCGGTCTTGTTGACGATGACTTCGATCGCATCGGTCGGCACGGTGATGGCCGGAATGACATTGGCACCGTCGACGGTCACCAGCTGGCCGGTGGCATTGGTGTTGAAGGCACCGGCGCGGCTGTAGAGGGTGCCGCCGTCGGCGCCCTCGATCTGGAACCAGCCCCGGCCGGTGAGCGCCATGTCGAAGCTGTTGCCGGTGCTGGTCAGTTCGCCCTGGGTGTGCACGTTGCGCACGGCCGTGGTCTTGACGCCGAGGCCGATCGAGACGCCTTCCGGCACCAGCGATGAATTGGAGCGGTTGGGCACGCCTTGCGTGCGATCGACCTGATAGAGCAGGTCGGAAAATTCGGCGCGGGCGCGCTTGTAGCCGGTGGTGTTGATGTTGGCGATGTTGTTGGCGATGACTTCCAGATTGGTCTGCTGGGCATTCATGCCGGTGGCGGCGATGGCGAGTGCTTTCATAGCGAGGTTCCTCAGATGCCCATGCGGCTGACTTCGAGATATGCGGAAACGACCTTGTCGCGGATGGCGACGGCGGTCTGGAGCGCTTGCTGGGCGCTCATGACGGCATCGACGACCTGACGGGTGTCGGCGTCGCCCTTGAGCGCCTGGAGCGATACTTGCTCGGCGTTCTGCAAGGTGCCGACCGTCTTCGACGCGGCCTGGCTGAGCGCTTCGGCAAAGGTGGTGCCGATGTCGGTGCCGGCCAGCGGAGCGGCACCGCCCTGAAACAGGCTCGTCGCCGCGTCGGTGCCGCCGATTTCAGGTTTGAGTTGAAGTGCACCGATGCTGCCAATGCCGCCGATCATTACTGGTTCCTCATCAGGTCGATGGTCATGGAAATCAGATCGCGTGCCTGCTTGATGACCTGCAGATTGGCCTCGTAGGAGCGGTTGGCCTCGCTCATGTCGGCCATCTCGATCAGCACATTGACGTTGGGCATCTTGACGTAGCCCTTGTCGTCGGCGGCTTCGTTGCCGGGCTGGAATTCGACGGGGAAGGCCGCCGGATCGCGGTCGATCGAACTGACCTCGACCAACGAGCCGCCGGAAGACCGGTCGAGTTGCGAGACAAAGCTGATGGTCTTGCGGCGATAGGGATCGGCGCCGGGCGTGTCACCGGTCGACTGGGCATTGGCGAGGTTTTCCGAGACAACACGCAAGCGCTCGGACTGGGCGCCGAGACCGGATGCTGCGACTTTGAGGGCTGCGGTCAATGCGTCCATGGTCAGCTCTTCACAGCCATCATCATCATGGAATGGAATGCTTTGACGATCGCGGTGTTGAGCTCGAAGGAGCGGCGAACTTCGCCAGCCTTCATCAACTCGTTTTCCAGCACCACCGTGTTCTTCGACGGCATGATCGAACCGGTGGTTTCCTCAGGCTTGACGGCAAAGCCGGCATTGGTCGCCGCGCTGCCGAGATGGCCGGCCTGGGTGGCGTTGAGCGACACGGCCGTACGGTCGAGGACCTTGTCGAAGGGTTCGACATCGCCGGCGGTGTAGCCTGGCGTGTTGACGTTGGCGATGTTGCTGGCAATGGCGGACTGGCGCACAGCCAGCCACTGCGACTGCTTGGCAGCGAGATCGAAAAGGTTGACGGGCTCCATGGGAATCTCCGGGCAGGTTTCCAGAGACTAGGCCGCCAGTCTTGCGCGGGCCTTGCGCGGAGCCGGACACCGCGCAGCATGAAGGGGCTGCTACTTGGAGAGTTCGATCACCTGGTCGGTGCTGGTGACCAGAACCCATTTGCCGCCGCGTTGCTCGATCGACGAGACGATGCTGGAATCCGGCAGTTTCGAGCCACGCTGGACGATCCACAGGCCAGCGTCGTCCTCGATCATGGCGCGTCCGTTGGCGACATGGACCACGCGAAATTTCCCGACGTCGGCCGGAAAGGGCTGTTCGTCGACACCGGGAGGATTCACAGTGGTGTCCTGCAGCGTGCCGGTGGCCAGCAGATCGACATCAGGAGGAAGATCCTTGGCCGTCAGCGGCGCGCCGGCATTTTCCAGTTGCGAGCCACCGGCGGTGCGTCCGGCATTGGTACCGCTGCCGCCGAACTTGATGGCCTGGACGCCGAACTGGTCCTGGTTGAAGAAGATATACCAGGGGAACAGCGCGCAAATCAGGCCGAGCGTGATGCCAAGCGCGGCGAAGACGAAATCGCTGCGCCGATCATCCTTCTTTTTCAGCCTGGGAAACTGCGTCTTTGGCGGCTGCGGCCATTCGGTGACTGGAAAGAGCCCGTCGAGAAGGGAGTCACGGCTGGCGGCGATCGCGTCGACAAGCTCGGCATGAGGAGCCCTAGGCGATGGAGGCCTCGGCGGGCTGGGAGGGGAGGGCCTCGCTGCACTGGGCAATGGAGGCTTGGCGACGTCGAGCAAGGCAGGTTCGACTGTTCCGCGAGAAGCCAGCTTGGCCTCTCCTGTCAAGGCAGGCTTGGCCACGCTGCGCGAGGCGGGCTTGGCTAGCCTGGCTACGCTGCGCGATGCGAGTTTGGTCACACTGCGCAAAGCAGCCTTGGGCGCGCTGAGCAAGGCAAGCTTGACTACGACGGGCATGGATGGCCCGGCCCGGCCCGGCAAGGCAAGGTTGGCTATGCCCGGCAGGGCAGGCTCGGGCAGGCTGGGCAAGGCGGACCCGGGCAAAGCAGGCTCGGGCAATGCAGGCTTGACCACTCTCGGTAAGAATGGCTTGGCTGCCCTGGCCAGAACCGCCTCGGTCTTGGCCGCCTTGGCGCGATCAGCCTTTGCCTTGGCAAATTTCGCTTCGTTCGCCCGCGCTTCTTCCGCAGCCGCGGCCTCGGCAATCATCTCGCGCAAAAGGCGCTCGGTGTACTGAAGCTCAGTCTCCTGCATCGACACTTTGCTTGCCTTTCAGATGACGGGCGAGGTCGGAGAATGGATCGGTCGAGGCGCGATCCCTGGGCGACTGCGTCAACGCTTCGTAGATCAGCGGCACCTGGCGCACCGCGATGTCGAGTTCGGCGTCGGCGCCACCCTGATAGGCGCCAAGCAGGCGGATGTCGCGCGTGTCCTCGAAGCGGGAAATCATCGACTTCAGCCTGGTTACCAGCATGCGCTGCTCGGCACTCCATGCCTTGTCGGCAAGGCGGGAAATCGACGACAGCGGATTGACCGGCGGATAGCGGCCCTGCTCGGCTATGGCCCGGTCGAGCACGACATGGCCGTCGAGGATGCCGCGCACCGAATCGGCAACCGGGTCGTTGTGGTCGTCGCCGTCGACCAGCACCGAAATGATGGCTGTGATCGACCCCTGGCCTTTGATCCCTGGGCCTTCGACGCCTGGTCCGGCGCGTTCCAGCAGTTTGGGCAGGTCGGTGAAGACGGAGGCGGGATAGCCGCGCGCCACCGGCGGCTCGCCGGTTCCCGTCGCCACTTCGCGCAGCGCATGGGCAAAACGGGTGATCGAATCCAGCACCAGAAGCACGCGGTGGCCCTGGTCGCGAAAATGCTCGGCGACGCGCATGGCGGTGTCAGGCGCGCGCCGCCGCATCATGGCGCTTTCGTCGCTGGTGGCAACGACAGCGACGGTCTTGGCCATGCTTTCGGCGCCGATCGTATCCTCGAGGAACTCGCGCACCTCGCGGCCACGCTCGCCGATCAGCGCCACGACAACGGTGTCGAAGGCATCGGCCCCGGCCAACATGGCGAGCAGCGTCGACTTGCCGACGCCCGAGCCGGCAAAGACACCGAGGCGCTGGCCAAAGCAAAGCGGGGTGAAGATGTCGATGACCCGCACACCGGTCATGAACGAGGTGCCGACGCGCTGCCGCGACATGGCGCCTGGTGTCGTGCCATCGCCGCTTGAAGTGCCGTCATTCCTGATCAAGGCCGGACCGCCGTCGATGACGCGGGTGAGCGCGTCGATGGCGCGCCCCCGCCATGACGCATGCGGCGTCACCGTCAGCGGACCGCGGCGAAACACGGCGTCGCCGATGCCGGCATCGGCGCTGCGTTCGAACGGTGCGATGACGACCTCGTCGCGGCCGATCTTGACGATCTCGCCGCGGCGCGTGCCGGCATGGCCGCGCTGCTCGACGAGATCGCCCAACCTGGCGACTTCGGAAAGGCCACGTACCTTGTAGTGCGTGGAAGAAACCTCGGCGACGCGGCCGCCGCGCCGCAGCAATGTCTCGGTGTCGTCGAAACGGCGCCAGATCCGCTCCAGCGCGGCAAGCCGGTCTTCCGGCACCGCTTCGGGCAGTTTTTCGAGCGCGCGTATCGATGGGCCGGTCGACATGCCGCTACTTGGAGCCGAGCGTCTTGATGGCGTCGTCAGTGGACGCATCGGTCTGGCGCATCAGCGCCGCCGTGTTCTCGAAGGCGCGCTGAACCATGATCAGACGCGTCATTTCCAGCACCGGATTGACGTTGGATTCCTCGAGGAAGCCTTGCGCAACGCCGATATCGGAGCGGTCGGTGACCGGCTCGGGCGCGCGGGCGGGAACGATGCCCGAATTGCCGTAACGGACGAAATTCTGCCCCGGGTCGAAATCATAGAGGCCGATGGCGCCGACAAGCTTGTCGCCTTGCCGCAGTGAGCCGTCGGCGCCCGCCTTGGGCGGACCATCGCGCGGATCGAGCTGGATCGGCGCGCCGCCGGAATCAAGCACCGGGTGACCCTCGATCGACATCAGTTCGCCGTTCTCGTTCATCGAAAAACGCCCGTCGCGGGTCATCACGGTGCCGGCGGGCGTGTCGATGGCGAACCAGGCGTCGCCCTGGATGGCGAAGTCGAACGGGTTGCCGGTCTCGGTCATCGCGCCATGCGCGCTGGAAAGATAGGTGTTGCCTGTCGATGCGAAGGACACCGACTTCGGCCCGGTGCCGGAGACGACATCCTCGAACTTCACGCCGGTGGCGCGAAAGCCGATGGTCGAGGCGTTGGCGACATTGTCGGCGATGGTGTCGAGGCGGCGCTCGAGCGCGATCTGCGATGAAAGGGCGACGTAGAGGCTGTCCTGCATGGTGCTCTCAGAATTTCATTTTCTGCATGGCCATCATCAGATCGGTCGAGATGCCGGCAGAGGTCGGTTGGGCAAACAGCACGCCGACCGATGTCGATGCCGTCGAGGTTGGATGACTGATTTCCCACAGGCTGGTGAAGCGGGTCAGGAATTTCTCGAGCTTGGCCGGGTCGGTGAAATCGGTGAGGTCGAGCTTCTGCTCGAAGGCCTGCGCCTGCTTGTCGATGTCGGCGGAGGCGAAGGAATCGGGCAGGCCGAGCGCGGTGCGCACCACGCTGGACAGTGCCGTGTCGGCCAGAACGTCGTACCAGCTGGTGATGGTCGACGCCTTGCGCTCGAAATAGAGCGCCAGCCGCACGCCCTCGTTGGTCTTGCCGGCATCTTCTTCCAGCGTCTGGCGCATGTATTTGTCGACGACCGGCTGTTGTGACGAGCTGCGGGTCGTTGCCGCTTCGCCGTAAGCCTCGAAATTCAGCGAGGTGGCGAGCCTGGCGTAAGCCTTGTTGCTGAGCTTGTTGGCGACGCTGTCGGGATCGCTGACGCCGCCCTCCAGAACGTCGCGGACGAGATCCGTGTTGGTGGTTGCCGGATCGAGCCCGCTGGCGGACAGCGCATAATTGTACAGGCGGCTGTCGGCCATCAGATCGTCGATGGATTTCACCTTGGTGATGTTGGCGAGGTAGTAGCTGGTCTCGGCCTGGACAGCGTCCGCATTCGGCTTGATGAGGCCTAGACTGGACTCGGTCGTATAAAGCTTCGGCGTGATCTTCAGCACCGCGTCGCGCGTGGTCGTCTGATCGCCATATTGGGCAAAGTCGAAGGCGGTGACGAAGTTGGCGTAGCTCTTGTCGGACAACAGGTTTGCAGGGCTGAACGGATCGGTGACGCCGCCATTGACCATGGTGCGGATTTGCTTGGCCGTTTCGGTCGACGCATCCAGACCATATGAAGCCATGGCGAAGGTAAGCAGGCGCTTGTCCTTCAGGAGATCGTCGATGGACTTCACCTTGGAGATGTTTGCCGCGTAATAGTCAGCCTCGCCCTTGATGTATTGCGCGGTTGGCTTGACCAGCACCAATCCGGTCCCGCCTATGACAGCCTTTGGAACCGCCAGCTGGACGGCGTCGCGCGCCGTTGCCTGGTCGCCATATTGGGCGAAGTCGAAGGCAGCGACGAAGGCTGCATAGCCCTTGTTGGTCGACGTGTTTGCCGGGCTGTTCGGATCGGTGACGCCACCTTCCAGCATCGCACGCACGGTCGCAGCCGGTTCGCTGTCGGCGTCGAGCCCGAATGCGGCCATCGCATAGGTGAGCAAGCGGTCATTGCCCAGCAGGTCGTCGATCGATTTTACGTTGGAGATATTGCTCAGATAGTACGAGGTCTCGCCCTTGTAGTAGCTGAAGCCGCTCTGCGAGACGCCGGCCGAGACCTGAACGCTATAATTGTTGGTCACACCCTGCTGCGCCGGATTGTAGCTCGTGGCATTCTCCCCCAAGGCCGCGAAATTGAACGCCTTCACGAACTCGGCATAGCGCTTGTCGGACAGTTTGTTAGCGAAGCTGTCGGAGTCGGACACGCCTTCCTTCAGGGCCTTGACCATGAAGGCCTTGGCGTAAGCCATGTCGCCGAGGCCGAAGGCCTTCATGGCATAGGTGAACAGGCGGGTGTTCTTGACGAAATCGTCGATCGTTTTCACGCTGCCGATGTTGGCCAGATAGTAGTCCGTGTCGCGCTTGGTGATCGGCTGCGCTTCGACGCCGTCGATCGCCTTGGGGATGTCCCTGGCGATGAGCTGGTAGCTGGTAAAAGTGCTCAACACGACATGCCTCCGGTCGCAGCTTTAGAAGCAGAGTATGCCGACTTGCTTGCGCGAGGCTGAATCGGTTCGCGATGCACGATTCAAGCCTCACACAAGGCACGAGGACTATCCGTTGATCTCGTTGAAATGCGGAAGGACCGTTCGTGGGCATTCTGATCGGACTTGTGGTGACGCTCGGCTGCGTTCTCGGCGGCTTCATGGCCATGGGCGGCCATCTTCACGTGCTGATGCAGCCATGGGAAGCGGTGGTCATCTGCGGTGCGGCACTTGGCACCTTCCTCGTCGCCAATCCGATGAAGACCGTCAAGGATACCGGCAAAGGCATTCTGGAAGCCTTCAAGCAGGCGGTGCCGAAGGAGCGGGACTATCTCGAAACGCTTGGCGTGCTGCACAGCCTGATGCGCGAACTGCGCTCCAAGTCGCGCAGCGAGGTCGAGGCGCATATCGACAATCCGGAGGAATCGGCGATCTTCCAGGCCTTTCCGACCGTGCTCAAGAACCACGATCTGACGCATTTCATCTGCGACTACTGCCGCATCATCATCATCGGCAACGCGCGCTCGCATGAGATCGAGGCGCTGATGGACGAGGAAATCCAGACCATCAAATCCGACAAGATGAAGGCCTATCATGCGCTGGTGGCGGTGGGCGACGGCCTGCCGGCGCTTGGCATCGTCGCCGCCGTGCTCGGCGTGGTCAAGGCGATGGGCGCGCTCGACCAGTCGCCGGAAATCCTCGGCGGCCTGATTGGCGCCGCCCTTGTCGGCACCTTCCTTGGCATCTTCCTGTCCTATGCGGTGGTCGGGCCGGTCGCCACCAAGATCAAGACTGTGCGCGAGAAGAAGAACCGGCTCTACATCATCGTCAAGCAGACGCTGCTGGCCTACATGAACGGCGCGCTGCCGCAGGTGGCGATCGAGTTCGGCCGCAAGACCATCTCTTCCTATGAACGGCCGACGATCGACGCCGTTGAGCAGAGCACGATGAACACCGCGTCCGCCGAGAAGAAAGCGGCCTGAGCCATGCGCGACAACAGACACATGGGTGACAAAAGACGGGGCCGCGCGCCGTCATGACCAGCCCGGGCAGCCCGTCGCAAACCCGTTCCCTGATCATCGAGCGTCTGGTCGGCGACAGCGGCGAGGCCGCCCACGTCATCGGAACCGGCCGGTCGATGGGCGAACGCGCGCTGCCGTTGCTGCAAAAAAGCCTGGCCAACGAGCTTGGCGCTCCGGTCACCGTCGACCTGCGGGCGGTCGAAGTCAGCCGCGTCCCCGATGCGCGCGCGCATGCCGGCGAGACGTTTGCCCTGACCATCATTGCCTCGCCGACATCCTCCGATGCGATGACGCTGGTCATCGATTCACCGGCGATCGCGGTCATGGTCTGCGCGCTGTTCGGAGGCGATCCGGATCTGGCCGTATCACCCATCGAGCGCGATCTGTCGCAGATCGAGACGGATGTGGCGACGATGGTGTTCCAGGAGGTTGCGCAGGCGCTCAACGGATCGGGCCGCCGGTCGCTGGAATTGCGGCTGCCGGTGCCGCGGGCGATGTCCGGCATGGAGGCCAAGCGCCGCGTGCTGCGCGACGGTGCCGCGGTTCGCATCGTCTTCGGTATCTCGACGCCGACCGATACCGGAACGGTCACGGTGATGATCCCGCAGCGCATTCTGCTGGCGACCCGCGGCATTGCGGCCAACGGCAATGAGGCCGACAGCGTGAATTCCGACTGGCGGGCACGGTTTTCGGAAGAGGTCATGCGCTCGACGGTGACGCTCGAAGCGACCATGCCGCTGGCCCGGCTGACACTTGGCGATATCGCCGATTTCGAGGCCGGCCAGGTCATCGAATTCGAGGAGACCGCGCAGTCGCAAGCGCAGCTGAGCGCGCGCGACAAGACGTTGTTCGTGTGCGAATTCGGCAAGCTGGGACAAAACTACACCGTCCGCATCCGGCACCCTTACGACGCCGGACAGGACTTCATCGATGGGCTTATGCCAGGCTGACGCCGGGCGAGCTTGAGCTTTTTGGAGACGACGCATGGCCAAGACCAAGGTGGAAGCCGAACCCGATCAACCGGACGAACAGCTCGACCGGGCCATCGAGGAATTGCGCGGCGTTCTCCAGGAAGAGGAAAAGCGGCCCGACGCCGCCTTCCGGGCAGCTTCCGGCACCAATTCGAACGTCATCATGACGATACCCGTCGACGTGCAGATCATCCTTGGCAGCACAGAGATGCCGGTGTCGGAGCTGATGGCGCTGCAGAAGGGCTCGACGGTGGCGCTGAACCGCCGCATTGGCGAACCCGTCGACGTGGTGGTCAATGGCCGCAAGATAGCGCGCGGCGAGATCACCGTGCTGGAAAGCGATCCATCGCGCTTCGGCATCAGGCTGACCGAAATCATCGCAGCGGCAAAGGGCTCTTAAGGCATGAACGACGCGTGGGGTCACCGGCGGTGGGAGCGGATGGCATGACGACGCTGATGACGCTGACGCGCCCGCAAAAGGCCGCCGCCATCCTGGTGGCGATGGGCAAGCCCTCGGCCAGTCGGCTGCTGAAATTCTTCAAGCAGGAAGAATTGAAGGCGCTGATCGAGGGTGCGCGTCTGCTGCGCACCATTCCGCAAAGCGATCTCGAACGCATCGTCGCCGAATTCGAAGCCGAATTTACCGAAGGCGCGGGGCTGCTCGATTCCGCCGACAGGATGGACACCATCCTCAATGAATCGCTGTCGCCGGAAGAAATGAGCGCCATCATGGGCGACAAACGGTTCGAGGTCGCGCCGGAAGGTCCGCCGCCGATCTGGCCCGAGCTGGAAAAGCTCGAACCGGAGCGCCTCGGTACCTTCCTTGCCGGCGAACATGCGCAGACCGCGGCCATGGTGCTGGCGAAGCTTTCGCCGCAAGCGGCGGCGAATGTGCTTTTGACCATGACCAAGCCGATGCGCAGCGAGATCATCAAGCGCATGGTGACATTGGCCAGCGTTCCGGACGCGGCCACCAAGATCGTCGAAAATCAGCTGCGCAACAGCGTACTGGCGCAAACCTCGACCAAGGATACATCGGCCGGACAGGCGCGTGTCGCCAGCCTGCTCAACGAGATGGACAAGCCACAACTCGAAGAGGTCATGCAGGATCTGGAAGAAGCCGGCACGCCCGATCTCGGCGGCGTCAGGTCGCGGCTGTTTTCCTTCGACGACCTGCCGCTGCTCACCCAGAAGGCGCGCGTGCTGCTGTTCGACGGGCTGTCGACCGAACTGGTCACGCTGGCCTTGCGCGGCGCGCCGCCCGGATTGACCGAAGCGGTGCTTTCGGCGATCGGCGCGCGGTCGCGGCGCATGATCGAAGCCGAACTCGGACAGGGCTCGGAAGGGATCGCGCTTGCCGACATCATGGCGGCCCGCAAGACAGTCTCGGTGACGACGATCCGGCTTTCGCGCGAGGGGGCCTTCGAGCTTCCCTCATCGCAGCAGAGCGAAGCGGCCTGACATTCCATCTCTTTTTTCGCAATTCCGGACGGAAAACCGCTCACACTTTTCCTGGAATTGCTCAAAGCGGCTGACACCAAATGGCTGACGCAGTCGACAAAGACTCGAAAACCGAAGACGCGACTGAAAAGAAGATCCGCGACACCGTCGAACAGGGCAAGCTGCCCCATTCCCGGGAAACCGCGATCCTTGCCTCCTTCGTCGCCATCCTGGTGTTCACCGTCTTCTACGCCAAGGATGCCATCGTCGATCTCGGCACGTTCCTGTCGATGTTCCTGGAGAAGCCGGAGGCGTGGCCGATGGAGACCGAGACCGACGTCATTGCGCTCTACAAGACCGTCATCATGGAGGTCGGTCGAGCCGTGGTCAGCCTGCTGGTGCTGCTGGTCGTGGCCGGTGTCGGCGCCTCCGTGTTCCAGAACATGCCGCAATTCGTCGGCGAGCGGATCAGGCCGCAATTGTCGCGAATTTCGATAGCCAAGGGCTGGAACAGGATGTTCGGCGTTCAGGGCTGGGTCGAGTTCCTGAAATCGCTGGGCAAGCTTGGCTTTGCCATCGCCGTGCTTGTCTTCACGCTGTCGGAAGACCACCGCAAGCTGTTGACCGGCATGATCACCAACCCGGTCGCTTTCAGTCTCGTCATCAGGGGGATCGCCGTCGATATCCTGGTGGCGATCGTCTTCGTCATGGCGTTGATTGCTGCCGTCGACCTCGTCTGGTCCCGCTTCCACTGGCGGCAGGATCTGCGCATGAGCAAGCAGGAGGTCAAGGACGAGATGAAGCAGGCCGAAGGCGATCCGATCATCAAGTCGCGGCTGCGGTCGCTGGCGCGCGATCGGGCACGGCGGCGGATGATGACGGCGGTACCGCGCGCGACGCTGATCATCGCCAATCCGACGCACTTTTCGATCGCCCTGAAATATGTCCGCGACGAGGATGCGGCCCCCGTTGTGCTGGCCAAGGGCCAGGATCTGGTGGCGCTCAAGATCCGCGAGATCGCCAGGGAGCACAACATCCCGATCTTCGAGGACGTGGCGCTCGCCCGCTCCATGTACAAGCAAGTTTCGGTTGATAGCGTGATCCCGTCGCAATTCTACCAGGCCGTCGCCGAACTGGTGCGGATCGTCTACTCGAAAAAGGCTGAGCGCAGACAGATTTCATGAACCGCCAACCGCACGCAAAATCCCGCGAGATCATCGTCGCCAACGCCATCGAGCAGGTGGTGGACGAGTTGCGGCTGATCGATGTCGCCGACTACATCGCCTTCATCCGGCTGGAGCATTTCGCCTGCCTGTCGGATCTGGTGGATTCGGCTGTGGAGCTGTTCTTCTTGCCGGGGACGTTGCGGCTCGGCCATGGCGGCGAGGCCCATGTCGACTGGAGCGGCAGTCCGCGCATCGTGCTCGATCTGGAACTCAGGCCACCCGGCGTCACCGTCTATTTCCAACTGACCCTGAGCGAGCACAAGGCATCGGTGGTGGTCAACTACGTGTCGTTCGAGAAGCCTGGCGAGGACCCCGAGCACAACACGGCCCTGCTCGAGGCGGTGATCGAGCAGGCGCGGATCCGCAAGACCGAACCGCTCGCCTTTGGCTGATTGCCCTATTCTATCAACCCGAGCCGCAGCGCCTTGGCGACCGCCTGGTTGCGGTTGACCGCGTTGAGCTTCTGGGTCGACTGGGTCAGATACTGGTTGGCGGTGTGGACCGACAGTTTCAGCAGCCGTGCGATCTCCTCGCTGGTGTTGCCGTTGGCGGTCAGCTTCAGGCATTCGAGTTCGCGCTTGGAGATCGAGCGCATCCTGCCGGCATCGCTCGGACGGATACGGGCGACCGCTGCAAACAGCGAGAAACAGCGGGCGTGGATCTCGTAAAGCGCGTCTTCCGGCAAGGCCATTTGCGAGCCCAGGAAAACCACCAACCCGCAATGGCCGCGATCAGCATGAACGGGAAAGGCGATGCCGTTGGTGCCCGGCGCCAGCGGCGCCATGCGCTCCGACCAGGCGAGGTTCTGGAATGTGTCTTCCGAACCGGCCATGCCGTCATCCGCCCACCAGCGCGGCGCCGTCGAGGTGCGGGTGTGGCGCACGATCTCCTCGCCATTGGCGCCGGAGATGAATTTCGTCGCGACGGCGGTGCCGGGATAGTCGGAATCGAAGCTGGCCACGAGACGGGCGCGTTCCGGTGACGGACTGACGAAGAACAGGCCGAAGGCCGAGGCATTGACGTCGACGGCGATCCAGCGGCAGCGGCGCACGGCATCCGGAATGGTGACGGCGTGATGCGTTTCGGAACCGAGCGAGAAGGCTCCGAACGGATTGCGCTGCTCGCTGAAAAGGGCCTCCGCTGCCTCCTTGATGTGCGCGTGTTTCAAATGATGCCGCTCCTGATCGCCGTGGCGATGGCCATCGCGCGGTTCGAGGCCGCGAATTTCTGTATGGCGTGGGTGATGTAGCTGTTGACGGTGTTCGAGGAGACGCCAAGGATGACCGCGACCTCGTCGGTGGTCTTGCCTTCGGACACCCAGAACAGGCATTCGCGCTCGCGGTCGGACAGCGGATCCTGCATGGCGGCGGCGGCGATCAATTGCGGGATGCTGGAGAGTGCATAGCAGCACTTCAGCTGCGCCTTCATCAGCGCCGGCTGGTCGATCTTGCCGGCGGCCGCCGCAGAAAACAGCGCGAACAGGCGCTGGCGACCGACATTCAGCCGCAGCGAATAGATTTCGGCATGGCCGAGCACGTCGAGAAGGCGGGCCTCCTCGCCGGTGAGCAATCCGCCGTCGTCCGGCGCCTGGGCGGCCACCAATGGTTTCGGGCGGATGCCGGGCGCGGCCGTCAATGCCCCTTGGGCAAGGCCGGCGATCAGCCGCTTGCCGATCAGTTCGATGGCGTCGAAGATCCAGTTGGAAGAAACGATGCGCGCGTCGTTGCGGTCCTGGTCGTGGACGATGGCGACGAGCATGTAGCTGTCGGCGCCGATCTCGGCGGCAAGCTGCATGAAAAAGGAGGTGAGATCGCCGCGAGACGCGAGGCGTGAGCCTACTGTGTCGGATTGCAGAAGCGCGGCGGGACTGCTCATTTGCTGCTTTGGTTGTATGTCATGGCCGGAATCTATTCTTGAGCCCGGAGGCTGGAGTGACCAGCAGCCGAACTTGGATACGCATTACGTTTACGAAGCACACGCATGGCGCGGGGTCGCGCGGATCAAACCGAATCCTTTCAGGGAACGCGAAGCCGTCCGCGTCTGGCGCCGGAGAAACTCCGGAACGTGAGACTTTGGGTGGTCGCCGCGCCCCCCAGGACCGGCTGATTCGGGTCTAATCTACCCGCACTCGAATCCGACATCAAACGCGATTTGACAAAATCGAATCCTATGGACTCAGGCGCGACTCAGATGCCGGCTTTCGGGAGCTTCGACCACAGGTCCCGACACGAAAAAGCCAGACCTTGTTGCAAGCGTGCCGTATCGGCGACCGATCGATTCCGATAGGTTGCGGCGACCGGAACGGATGGGCGTCCTTTTCGATCGATTCTGGGCGATGTTGGCGGCGCGTGTTTCGCGGCCGTCGAGATGGGGTTTGATCATGGTGCGGATTTTTCTCGCATTCACGGTGGCGCTTGCGCTGTGGAGCGGCGCCTGGGCGGCAGAGCCAGCGAAGGCCGAGCCTGTCGTCACCTATGCGCTTGGCAACGGGCTGCAGGTGGTGCTGGTGCCGGATCATCGCGCGCCGAAAGTGGTGATGAACCTGCGCTACCGCGTCGGTTCGATGAACGAACCGGCGGGACGCTCGGGCTTTGCGCATCTGTTCGAGCATTTGATGTTTTCCGGCACGCCGGCATGGCCGAACGTGTTTGGCGCCCATGCAGCACTCGGCAACGAGATCAACGCCTGGACCACCGAGGACGGCACCGTCTTCTATGTGGACGGCCTGTCGTCGTCGCTGCCGATGATCCTGTCGCTGGAAGCCGACCGCATGGCCAATCTCGGCCGGTCGGTGACGCAGGCCAAGCTCGACCTGCAGCGCTCCGTCGTCAAGAACGAGATGCGCCAGAACGTGCTCGACAAGGCTGGCGCCTCCGGCTGGGAAGCCTTCTGGTCGGGGCTGTTTCCGAAGCCGCATCCCTACAGCCGCATGGTCATCGGTTCGGTGGCCGACCTCGATGCCGCGACGCTCGACGATGTCAGAGGCTTCTTCAACAGCTATTATCTGCCCAACAATGCCGTGCTGGTTCTGGTCGGCGATCTCAAACTCGATGAGACCAAGGCGCTGATCGAAGACACGTTCGGCCGGGTACCGCGTGGCGCCGACGTGGCGCGGCCGGCAGTGCCCGAACCGACGCAAGCCAGGCTCAAACTGGTGCTCGAGGATCGCGTGCCGAGCCCGGTCGTGGTGGTCGGCTTCAGCGGTCCGGCAGCGCAGTCGCCAGACAATGGCGCGCTCAGCATCGCCGCGGAGCTGCTCGGCAATGGCGATTACGGCTTCCTGCGCAACCGGCTGGTGGCGCAGAAGGGCATCGCCACCTATGCCAGCGCGGGCTGGACGGGCGGGCTGCTCGGTGGCCGCTTCACCCTTGAGGCGGGTGCTGCGCAAGGTGTCGCTCCCGAGGCGCTCGAAGCCGAAATGAAGGCGGCCTTCGCCGACTTTGTGAAGACGCCGCTCGATGCGGCGGATGTGGAACGCGCGCGCAGCAATTTGTTGCTCGGTGCCCGCCTCGGCACCGAGTCGCTGAAGGATCGCGCCGGCGCGGTCTCCTACAACGCCGATATTCTCGGCGATGCGCAGAGCGCGCTGGAGGACGATCCAAGGATCAAGAATACCAGTGCCGCCGATATCGAAGCGACGATCAAACGGCTGTTGAAGCCGGAAGACGCAAGCGTTCTGGTGCTGAAGCCCGGTCCGCGCGGGGGCTATCCGGACGCGTTGATCGGATCGTCCGGCACGCCGCAGCCGTTCACGGCGCCGGAGCGCCTGGCGATCGACATTCCCAAGCACCCCGCCGGCACCGCACCTTCGGCGGTGCTGCCGGGAAAAGAGACGGCGACGCTCTCGAACGGCATCAAGCTTGTCCACTACACCATGCCGGAAGCGCCGATGGTCTATCTCGCTGCGAGCGCCGAAGGCGGCTGGACCAGCGTGCCGGAAGGCAAGGAAGGGCTGCTCGAACTTGCCGCCAGCATGGCGATGCGCGGCGCCGGCGAGCGCGGTTCCGCCGACTTTGCCAAGGCCACCAGCGATATCGGTGCCAGCATCGGTTCCCAGGCCGGCACCCTGACCACCGCCATGACGCTCGGGGTGCAGCCCGAGAAGCTGGATCAAGGCATCGGGCTGCTTGCCGACGCGGTGCTGAAGCCGCGTTTCGACAAGGCCGACTGGACCATCCTGACGGCGCAGACTGCCGACTGGCTCAATGGCCGGGAGGCGGACCTGCCGGGTGTGGCAGGCCGCGCGGCGAAGGCGGCACTCATTCCGCAGGTGCCAGGCAAGGCGGCGATCGACTGGTCGGCAAAGGCGCTGGCGTCGATCTCGCTGGACGACGCCAAGGCTGCCTGCAAGGCCGTGTTCACGCCCAAATCCGTGACCTTCTACAGCGTCGGCCCGGTGCCGGTGGAGACCGTTGCCGTCAGCCTTGAAAAGGCGTTCGGCGCATGGTCAAGCGATGCTGCCGGCTATGCGCCCGAGGCCTCGCCGGCGGCGCATTTCAATGGCGGCCAAAAAGTGCTGCTGGTGCCGGAACCCGGCGCCAGCCAGTCGGCACTGTTCGTGGCTCGGCCTGCACCCGGCAGCGACGAAAGCGAGCGTGCCGAATCGACCGCGGTCGCCAATCTGCTCGGGGACGATTTTTCGAGCCGGCTGAATTCTGTGATCCGCGAGGAGAAGGGCTATTCCTACGGCGTATCCAGCTATCTGCTCAGCCCGATGAAGGCCGGATCCGGACTGGTGGTGGCGACCACCGTCGAGCGGGCCAACACCGGTCCGGCGATCACCGAAATCCTGAAAGGATTTGCCGGGCTGAAGACCTTGCCGGTGGCGCAGGATGAGGTCGACCGCACGGTCACTGTCTACCGCAGGGCACTGGCCGGATCGGCGGAAACTTCGGCCGGACTGTTCAGTTCACTGATCGGCGCCGTCGGCAGCGGCTCGACGCTGGAAGACCAGCAGGGCCGCATGACAGCGCGCACCAAGCTTACGCTCGACGCCGTGCAGAAACAGGCGCTGGCATTGTCATCGCTCGATCCTTCGCTGATCGTCGTGGCGGGCGACCCGGATGTGGTGATGCCGCAGCTTGCAGCGATCGGCCTCAAGGACGTCGAGATCGTGCAGCGGGGAGACGAGCAAACCGCCATGCGCGCCCTCGATCTGCTCAGCGGCAATCAACAGGCACCGCTGACCGCCTCGCCATGGCGAATCGGCGATGGCGGGACGACACGGGCGGTGCATTCCTGCGAGAACGGCAAGGATTGCGGCGCCCGCATTCACGCTGATTAATGGTTTGAAGCGCGCGGCAGTCCGCTCGCGCGCAAGTTTCGACAATAGCGGTTTCGGGGGGAAACAATGAGCGATTCATTTCGGGAAGTAACATCGGTCTCGTGGTTCGGGCGGATCAAGCGCGCGGTTGGCGGGGTCGTCTTCGGCCTGCTGCTGGTCGTGCTGATGGTGATCGGGCTGTTCTGGAACGAGGGCCGCGCGGTGCAGACCGCGCGCTCGCTGGCCGAAGGATCGGGTGCGGTCGTCTCGGTTGGCGCCGATAGAGTCGATGCCGCCAATGACGGCAAGCTTGTCCACGTCAGCGGCCCGGTGACGGCGAGCGACGGCCTTTCCGATCCGGATTTCGGCATTGCGGCGCAAGGGCTGCGCCTGTCGCGCACCGCCGAGATGTACCAGTGGAAGGAGGAATCCAAGTCGGAGACGGAGAAGAAGCTGGGCGGCGGTGAGGAGACGGTGACGACCTACTCCTATTCCAAGGTGTGGGACGACAGCCAGATCGATTCATCGGATTTCAAGAAGCCGGACGGCCACCAGAATCCGCCGATGGAAGTCCACAGCAAGACGTTCCAGATTCCGGACGGCAAACTCGTCGCGTTCGATCTCGATACGCCGGTGCTCGACCGCATCGAGGGTGACAAGGACTATTCGCTCGCGTCCAGCCAGACGGCCGCGATCAAGGCCGCCTACACCGGCACAAAGCCCATCAACGTCGTCGACGGCAAGATCTACCTCGGCGCCGACACGGCATCGCCGGCACTGGGCGATTATCGCATCGGCTATGAGCTGGCGCCGCTTGGCGTGGTCAGCATTGTTGCGCGCCAGGCCGGCAGCCGGTTTCAGCCCTACCAGACGGTCGCCGGCGACGAACTGCTGATGGTCGACACGGGTGACGTGCCGGCGGCAAAGATGTTCGCCGACGCGGTCTCTGAGAACACTATCATCACCTGGTTGCTGCGCGCCGCCGGTCTGCTGCTGCTAACGATCGGCTTTGCGCTGTTTCTGAGCCCGATCGGCGTCATCCTCGACGTCATCCCCTTCCTCGGCAGCATCGCGCGGATGGGAACCGGCATCATCGCCTTCTTCCTGGCGATCCTGGTCGGGACGACGACCATCGCGATTGCCTGGTTCTGGTACCGGCCGGTGCTGGCGGCAGGCATTCTGGCGGCGGGCATCATCGCGGCGGCGGCGGTCTATTATCTCGGCCGGTCGCGAAAGCCGGCCGCACCGATGGGCACGGCAGGCAGCGGCGCGCCAGCGTAGCTCCCGAAGCAATAAATGGGGGAATGACCGACATTGGTGAAAAGCGGATAGGCAGGTTTCAGGATGGCCACGCTACGGCAGCTGTCCTAAATTCTGTCGCCTCGCGACACGCCTTCATATTTTTGTTGATACAACTCAATGCTTTTGAAATGACGTCAGGACGTTAATGAGGCTGGCTATCGGTGGAATTTCATTCCTTCTTCTTTGATCAGTCAGCATTTTCGACTTCTTAAATTTCACTTCGATTGCCTGCTTCGAAACCGCAAAGTAGGTTGATAGGCGCGAAAGTAATTCATTGTAGACCAAAAAATTGCATGGCCGGTCGTCGACAAATATATACCCGTGCCCTCGATCTTTAATATCTAATTGTCGGCGAGTCTGTGCTGTTTTTTGTAGAAAAATTTCATCGGGTAATATCAGTTCAGCTGAGAATGCGTTTGCCTGATACTCTAATCTTTCATAATTAAATCTGCTAGAATTCTCGTTCGTAATGAAAAGGTCTCGCTCGACAATGGTCTCAGAGCGTAGATATCGTTCATGGTCCAAAACGAAATGGCCAATCTCGTGTGCAACCGTAAAGCGCTCTCGTGTCTGGAGCGAGTGTGAGTTTATCATGATCATTTTTCGTCTGAAGTTTGCCGACCCCAAGATCGGGGTCCCGTCAACGTCGATCATTTCACGATCAGAAAACTGTAAATCGATAGATAGGATTTGGCAAAGCTTGGGTAAGTCTACTGCATCGGACGTGTAATCGACTGATTTTAGCGCTTTCTCTGCGGCCAATTTGATTTGCTCTATCGATAAGAAGGGCACCGATCGACCCCCGGCTTCGAGATCGTATCGAGAGAGAGCGGCTGCCTCAGGATCCAGATCTGTCAGCAACCCGTCTACGGTTGCGAAATATTTGCCGTCATGGAAACCGGAGAACTTTAGAGACTTAGCGACATCATCGCTTCTGAAAATTTGGGCGCGCACGAAGCCATGTTCCAGAAAAGAACCTTTGCGATCCGCAACGATTTCCAAACCATGCTCGTCGAATTTTACAATGCCCATCGCGCCATTTCTGGCGACCATCTCTGCTCCAGACTGCAGCCTCGAAGTTACTACTATGACCCCTTTCGACGCATGCGGAAATATCCGGCCAATCTTCGATGAAAAATCGTTGACGTATATTTCGGAGACGCTGGCGTCATGATTCTTGCACTCGAATATGACGTATAGGTGTGGGACATCGCTGCCAGTTCGGTACAGTTCCAAAACGACATCGAATTCAACGTATGCCTCGCGTTCGCGACAATAGTATTCTTTCTTCTTATAAATTTTGCAGTTTTGCGATGGATACGCGCCAAAAACTAGCTCCCCGCGATCTTTTTGGTCGACAAGGTAGCGGTGGAATGCGTCTTCTAGTTTATCACCTTTGCTGGTCGAATTCACAATTGCCTCGACGCTAAGAGTTCAGAAAGCCGCATATGTTCTACTTTGCCAGCAGCTTTTGCAAAGTGAATTTATCCCTGGAGGGATCGCGTGAACAAGACCCTTCGCGAGAACAATCAACCTGTTGCGTAGAAGCATTACGCTCCAGCGCGACAGGCCAATTCCAAGGACCGGCTCTGCCGTTGCTAGGCCACGGACGAACGGCAGGTTCGGGTAACGACTGAAGCACTCTGAACGGCGGCAATGGTTCGATTGCCGACTAGCGGCTTCCATCTCGCGCCAGCGTGCCGCGAACGAAGGGCGTCTTGCTGACGCCCTCGTTGCCCCTACTTGTCCTCGAAACCGGTCAGCAAGCCGACGGCGTTGATGCCGATTTCCTCGACGGCGTAACCGCCTTCCATGACGAACAATGTCGGCAGGCCGAGCTTGGCGATGCGGCGGCCGATCTTCGGATAGTCCGCGCTTTTCAGCTTGAACTGGCTGATCGGGTCCTTCTCGAAGGTGTCGACGCCGAGCGAGACGATGACGATGTCAGGCGCGTAAGCCGCGAGCTTGGCGCAGGCATCTTCCAGCGAGGCGTTCCAGGCGTCCCAGTTGGTGCCGAAGGGCATCGGATAATTGATGTTAAAACCTTCGCCTTCGCCGGCCCCGCGTTCGTCGGCATGGCCGAGGAAGAAGGGGTACTCGACCATCGGATCACCGTGCAGGTTGAGGACCTGCACGTCGGCGCGGCTGTAGAAGATTTCCTGCGTGCCATTGCCATGGTGATAGTCGACATCGAGGATCGAGATGCGTTTGGCCCCTTGGTCAAGGAACCATTGTGCGGCGACAGCGGCGTTGTTGATGAAGCAATAGCCGCCCATGAAGCCGGCGCCGGCGTGATGGCCGGGCGGACGGCAGAGCGCGAAGGCCGATGTCTCGCCACCCTTGACCAGGGCAGCCGCGGTGAGCGCCACGTCATAGGACGACTTGATTGCCGCCCAGGTGCCTTCGACGAAAGTGGCGCCGGCGTCGAAGGAATAGTAGCCGAGCAGGGCGTCGATGCGCTGCGGCGGCACGTCGCCGCGCAGGCCGCGCGTCGGCCAGGTGAATGGCATGGCCGTGCCCTTGTTCCCCTCGGCCGTCCATCGCGGCCAGACGGTAGGCAGGAAGTCGATATAGTCGGCCTTGTGGATGCGCTTGGCGGCGGCAAGATCATGCTCGACCGGTCCGATGATCGGCCCGAGCTTCTCGCTTTCGACCCGCGCCTTGATGAACTCGGCCCGCGACGGCTTTTCGAAACCCGGCACGATGGCTGACGCAACCAGTTCCATCTGCCCGGCATGGCCGGCGTGAAGCGGCGAATAGACAGTCTTCATAAAATTCCTCTCGAAATGCGAACTTAGTCAAGATTGAGATAGGGGCTCACCAAAGCGAGCCACATGGTTTCCACATCGTCCTCAATGAGGTCGAACGTCTTGCGGTCTTTTTTCAACCCCACAAGCCGGCAGACGTGCCCGACCTCCATCATAACCACGCCGAGCCGGCTGGCGATCTTGCCTTCAAGCGCCGGGTTCACATGCTGCAGCCATGCCGCGTAGAGGGCGATGATCTGGTCGTCATACTCGTTCTGGATCGGCCTGAGGTCGGCGTTGCCCGAAATAGCCTCGATCACCGGCATCAGGCTGGCGTTGTCGAGATAGAGCCTGGAGGTATCGATGAAGAGCTTGCGCACTTCCTGGCGAAACTCGTCGCGGTTGGTTGGCGCAGCGACCTTGATGCGCTTGGCGATGACCTCGGGAAAGGATGACAGCCAGCGCCGGGCGAGGTCGAGAAGAATGGCTTCCTTGTTGGGAAAGTATTGGTAGACCGAACCGACCGACAGGCCGGCGCGCTGTGCAATGGCGAGCGTCGTTGGGGTCTTGGTCCCTTGCTCGCGCGTCAGCGTCAGCGCCGCGTCGAGTATCCGGTCGACCACCTTGCTCGACCGTTCCTGCCGCGGCTGCTTGCGCGGTTCGAGCGCTATCCTGGTTTCGCGGCTGAGATTGCGCTTCACGTCCCGATGCCCTCGTTCCACCGTCCCAAGCGCCGGATGCTGTCCACAATACATTCGAAATTCGGCACGTTGACAAACGCGAATATTTAGTCGCATTCTTTTATCCACGCTGTCCTCGGGGATAACAAGGGGAATTTCCAGAGACAGCGCGCTGGCATCATTTTCGCCCGACAGCGCCGCTCTGCGGAGTCGCGGGTTGTTGGACAACAGGGTCGCCGGTCTCAGTCAGTCGTCAAAAGCGCGGAGTCGCGATGTCTGTCACGGGTGCGGGTGCTGATCTGATCGTCATCAACGGTCGTGTGCGGACCATGGACGATGACAATCCCGCCGCCGAGGCCATTGCCGTCAAGGACGGCGCCATCATTGCCATCGGCAACCGCGCCGCCATCGAAGAGCTCAAGGGAGCGGCCACCACGGTCGTCGACGCCAAGGGCGGTTCGGTCCTGCCGGGTTTCATCGAAGCTCATATGCATCTGTTCTCGGGAGGGGCCGAGCTCGCCCATCTTCAGCTGGGCGGTATCCATGGCTTCGAGGCGCTGCAACGAGCGATCCGCGATTATGCGTCGACGCGGCCTGATGCAAAGATGCTGGTCGGGCAGGGCGTCGACTACACCGTGCTTGGCGACGAGCGGGTAACGCGCCATCATCTCGACGCCATTTTACCCGATCGCCCGTTCTGCATGGCCGCGCCCGATCATCACACTATGTGGGCCAACACCAAAGCATTGGAAATGGCCGGCATCCTGCACGGACGCACGCTTGGTCCAGGCAACGAGATCGTCATGCGCGATGATGGCCTTGCCGCCGGCGAGTTGCGCGAGGGCGAGGCCTTTGGTCCGGTGCTCGACCTTGCCGGCGAAGGCCGTGTGCGGCTGGGGCTGGCGACCGGTGGCGAGCCGGATCCGATGCCGACCGCCGCCGAGCGCGCCGCCGACCGTGACATCATGCGGCGCGGTCTGGCCTGGTGTGCACGCCACGGCATCACCTCGATCCAGAACATGGATGGCAATCTCTACCAGCTCGAACTGCTGGCCGAGATCGAGGCCGAGGAAGGTTTGCCCTGCCGCGTGCAGGTACCGTTCCACTACAAGAATTTCATGACCCTCGACATGCTCGACAAGGCGTCTGTCATGGCCGAGCGCTATCATAGCGAGTGGTTGTCGTCGGGCATGGTCAAGGTGTTCTACGACGGCGTTCTCGATTCCTGGACAGCGGTCATGGTCGAGCCCTATGCGGACCGTCCTGACTGGGTAGGCGAGCCGCTTTTCACGCCGCAGCAGTTCATCGATCTGGCGGTGGCCGTCGACAAACGCGGGTTGCAGATGGCGGTGCATTCGATCGGTGACGGCGCCGTGCGCGCGGTGCTCGACGGTTACGAGGCGGCGCAGAAGGCCAACGGCAAGCGCGACAGCCGGCACCGCGTCGAACATATCGAGGTGGTCACGGCTGCCGATGTGCCGCGTTTTGCCGAACTTGGCGTCATCGCTTCAATGCAGCCGCCGCACCCGCCAGGCGCCATGGATTTTCCGCTGGAGCCGACCGTGTCGCGCATCGGGCCGGCTCGCTGGCCGCTGAGCTACGCCTGGCGGACGTTGAAGGATGCCGGCGCGCGTGTCGTTTTCGCCTCGGACTGGCCGGTGTCGCCGGTCGATCCGATCCTGGGAATTCAGGCGGCAGTGCTGCGCAAACCGTGGGCTGCAAGCGATCCCGACCAGAGCTTCTCGCTGCAGGAATCGCTGGCCGGCTACACGGTGGAAAGCGCCTATGCCGAATTCGCCGAACATCGCAAAGGCATGTTGAAGTCAGGCTATCTGGCTGATCTGGTGGTGCTGTCGGACGATATCGAGGCGATCGCGCCGGAGGCGCTGCATAAGGTGCGGCCGGTGACGACGATCTGCGGCGGCAAAGTGACCTATCAGGCATGACGGTGGCATGGAGCTTGCTTTCTGAATCGACATTCAACTGCATGGTTGCCAAGCCCATCGGCATGTGGTGACAATCGAACAGCAACGAGACCTGCCGCCAAGAGCAGGCTATTTCAGTGGGGTACTGCGTGCCGGAACAACCGGGTAGAAATGCGATCGAAGTCCGTGGCGTGCGCAAGGTGTTCGGCTCGGGCGAGAGCCAGGTCGCTGCTCTCGACACGGTCTCAGTGTCGATCCGCGAAAACGAATTCTTCACGCTGCTGGGGCCTTCGGGCTGCGGAAAGACGACGCTGCTCAGGCTGATCGCCGGCTTCGACTTTCCAAGCGCCGGCGAAATCCTGCTCTACGGCGACGACATCGCGCTGCTGCCGCCGTTCAAGCGGCCGGTCAACACTGTGTTCCAGTCCTATGCGCTGTTCCCGCATATGACGGTGGCGCAGAATATCGGCTTTGGCCTGGAAATGCTGGGCAAGCCGAAGGCCGAGATCAAGGCCCGCGTCGACGAGATGCTGAAGCTGGTCAAGATGGAGGCGTTGGCGTCGCGCCGCACCAGCCAGATTTCCGGCGGCCAGCAGCAGCGCGTGGCGCTGGCCCGCGCCTTGGCGCCGCAGCCGAAGGTGCTGCTGCTCGACGAGCCGCTGTCGGCGCTCGACTACAAATTGCGCAAGGAAATGCAGATCGAGCTGAAGCGGCTGCAGCACGAGACCGGCATCACTTTCATCTTCGTCACCCATGACCAGGAAGAAGCGCTGACCATGTCGGACCGCATTGCGGTGATGTCGTCAGGCAAGATCCTGCAGGTCGGCTCGCCCTGGGATATCTACGACAAGCCGGCGGAACGGTTCGTCGCCGACTTCATCGGCGAAACCAATTTCCTGACCGCGGCCATATCAGGCATCGGCAATGGCAAGGCACGGGCGACGCTCAAATCCGGCGCGACGATCGACGCGACCGTGGCTGAAGGCTTCCAGCCGAAGGACAACGCCACCCTGGTGGTGCGGCCCGAGCATGCCAAGCTGACCAAGGGCAAGGGCGACCTGTCGGGGATCGTTGAAAACATCGTCTATTTCGGCACCGACACGCATATCCATGTCCAACTGGACAGCGGCGAAGCCTTCACCGTGCGCCAGCAGAACACGCGCAGCGCAGGCTGCGGCTTCGAGCGTGGCGACAAGGTAGGCATTTCGATCGGCAATGATGCCGCGCAAGTGCTGAGGGACTGATGGCAAGCGCGGAGGAAGTGGCCAGGGCGGCCGAGCGGCGCGACGTTCGCGATCGTTGGCTGTTGTCGGCGCCGGCACTGTTGATCATCCTTCTGGCGGCGACCGGTCCGTTGCTGATCGTGCTGGTCTATTCGTTCCTGACGCCGGGTTCCTATGGCGACGTCAAATGGCAGTTCTCGCCGGAGGCCTGGGTGTCGGTGTTCATGGAACGCGACATCTTCGACGACACGCTTTCGGTCGCCGCTGCCCACGTCACCATTTTCTGGCGCTCCATCAAACTGGCGATCGTGACGACGATCGCGACTTTGGCGCTGGGTTTCCCGACCGCCTATTTCATGGCGACGCGCAGCGAAAAGACGCGCGACCTCTGGCTGTTCCTGATCACCATACCGTTCTGGACCAACCTTTTGATCCGCACTTTCGCGGTGCTGCAGATCATCCGCAATGAGGGCATCATCAACACGATACTGCTCAAGCTTGGCATCATCTCGGCGCCGATCCAGATGCTCTACACCGATACCGCGATCCTTATAGGCATGGCCTATGTCTATCTGCCGCTGATGGTGCTGCCGATCTATGCCAGCATGGAAAAGCTCGATTTTCGCCTGGTCGAGGCGGGCTACGATCTCTACGCGACACGCTTCAAGGTGCTGCGGAGGATCATTTTCCCGCTGGTCAAACCCGGCGTCATCGCCGGCTCGATCCTGGTCTTCATCCCGGCGCTTGGCGCCTATGTGACGCCGAGCGTGCTCGGTGGCGGCAAGAACATGATGCTGTCCAACCTGATCGAATTGCAGTTCGGCCAGGGCCGCAACTGGCCGCTCGGCTCGGCGCTGTCGATCGCCGTCATGGTCATCGTCATGGTTGCCCTGCTTGCCTATGTGCGCAATGCCGGCAGATCCGAGGTGCGGCATGGCTAGGACCTTCTCCATCAAGCACCAGCCAGGATTCACCGCGATCGCAGCGACCTGCTTTGTCGTGCTCTATCTGCCGATTGTCGTGCTGGTCGCCTATGCGTTCAATGCGGCGACATCGACGTCCGAATGGGGCGGCTTCTCGCTCAAATGGTTCCAGTCGGCGTGGCAGAACACGCAGGTGATCGATGCGACGCTGCGGTCGTTCCAGATCGCCGCCATTGCCGCGACGCTTGCGACCGTCGCCGCCACCATGGCGGCGCTGGCCACAACCCGCACGGCGGCCTATCCGGGCCTGACCTTCAAATATGCGGCGATCAACCAGCCGTTGATGGTGCCCGAGATCGTCACCGGCGTGGCGCTGCTGATCTTCTTCTCGCGCGTCAAGATTTTTACCGGCTATTCCGGCCTTGGCTATCTGATCGCCGCGCATACCGCGTTCTGCATTCCGTTCGCCTATTTGCCGATCCGCGCGCGGCTGGAGAATATGGACCTGACGCTGGAGCGCGCCGCAGCCGATCTCTATGCGACGCCGTGGCGGACGTTCCGGCGCATCACGCTGCCGCTGCTGTGGCCCGGCATATTGGCCGGGCTGATGCTGGCTTTTGTGATTTCGCTCGACGACGTTGTCATCACCGAGTTCGTCAAATCGGGTGGCCAGGACACGCTACCGACCTACATGCTCGGCCAGATAAGACGGGGAATAACCCCTGAGATAAACGCGATTTCGACCGTGTTCCTGCTCTTGTCGGTCGCCATCGTGACGTTGTTTTTCTTCATCAGCAGGAAACGGGACTGAACCTACAAATGGGAGTTAAAACCATGAACTGGAAGACAACGGCGACCGCCATCGGGTTGGCGCTGCTCGCAACGACGAGCCTGGCTCGCGCCGACGGCGTACTGAACATCTACAATTGGGGCAACTACACCAGCCCCGACGTGATCAAGAAGTTCGAGGCCAAGTATAACATCAAGGTCACCATCACCGATTACGATTCGAACGACACGGCGCTGGCCAAGGTGCGCCAGGGCGGTACCGGCTTCGACATCGCGGTGCCGTCGCAGACCTACGTGCCGATCTGGATCAAGGAAGGCCTCGTGCTCGAGACCGATCCGGGCAAGATGGAGAATTTCAAGAACGTGGCGCCCGAATGGGCCAATCCCGATTTCGACCCAGGCCGCAAATACTCGGTGCCGTGGGCGCTCGGTACGGTCGGCGTCGTCGTCAACACCGATGCCTACAAGGGTCCTGCCGACAGCTGGGGCATCATCTTCAACACGCCTGATGAGCTCAAGGGCAAGGTCAATGTCGTTCCCGAGATGAACGACGTGATCTTTGCGGCGATCAAATATGTCGGCGGCCAGCAATGCACCACCGACAAGGAGGTGCTGAAGAAGGTGCGCGACACGCTTGTCGCGGCCAAGCCGAACTGGATCGCCATGGAATACAACACCATCGAGAAGATGGGCGCCGGCGACTTCAAGGCGACCAGCGACTGGAATGGCTCGGCGCTGCGCCAGCGGCTGGCCAACCCGGCCATTCACTACTTCTATCCGAAGGAAGGCTATGGCCTGTGGAGCGACAACCTGGTCGTTCTCAAGGAAGCCAAGAATGTCGAGAACGCCAAGCTGTTCCAGAACTTCATCATGGATCCTGAGAACGCCGCCGGCTTGTCGGCTTTCCACCGCTATGCCAATGCCATCACCGGCTCCGACAAATACATGCCGGCCGACATGAAGGATGCGCCGGAAGTGGTCATTCCTGAAGCTGACAAGCCGCATGCCGAGCTGCAACAGATGTGTGCGCCGGAAATCCAGGATCTCTACACCAAGATCTGGACCGAACTGCAGAAGTAGCCGCCTCAAGACGGACCCGGCGGCAGCCGCCGCCGGGTCCGTTTCTCGTCAGGACATGAAATCATGGACTCCTATCGCAACAGCGATCCGGCGCCGCCGATCATGCAGGGCTCGCCGCCGCAGATGGTTCTGCCGAAGCTCGACTGGGACAGGGGCCCGTGGAATCGCTGGGCGTTCCAGCACATCCGTGAATTCCTGCCGACCGCCGAGGTGTGGCGCGGCAACGGCCATCGGCACCGGCTCGAGCGGGCAGAAGTCGATCTCGATCCGCTGCCGGTGGTGGACAGTACGGGTCAGCCGACGACATTGGCCGGGCTGCTCGACGAAACCTACACGGACGGTTTCCTCGTGCTCAAGGACGGCAAGGTCGCCTATGAGCGCTATTTCAACGGCATGACCGACCGCTCGCTGCATCTGTCGCAGTCGATGGCGAAGTCGGTGACATCATCTGTGTTCGGCATATTGGTCGGGCGCGGCCTGATCGATCCGGCGCTGCCGGTGACGACCTATCTGCTGGAGTTGGCCGCCACCGGCTGGGCCGGCGCCAGCGTCCAGCATGTGCTGGACATGACCAGCGGCGTGCGCTTCTCCGAGGAATACACCGACCCCTATTCCGACATCGGCCAGGTCGATGTCGCGACCGGCTGGAAGCCGGTGCCGCCGGGCAGCGATCCGGACTTTCGCTGGCCGTCGCATATGTTCGAACTGATCCTGGGCCTGAAGGAGCAAAGCCGGCCGCATGGCGCTGCATTCGAATACCGCTCGATCGAGACCGACGTGCTCGCCTTCATCATGGAGCGGGTGACCGGCAAGCGGCTGCCGCAGCTGGTTTCCGAAGAGATCTGGCAAAAGCTCGGCGCCGATGAAAGCGCCTGCTTCACCGTCGACAGCACCGGCTATGCGGTGGCCGATGGCGGCTTCAACGCGACGCTGCGCGACTATGGCCGCTTCGGCCAGCTGATCCTGGACAATGGCGGCGGCGTGGTGCCGGCCGAGTGGATCGAGGCGACGCGCAACGGCCGGCACGGACCGGATTTCAATCCCAGCCTGCCGGAAGGCAGCTACCGCAACCAGTTCTGGATCGAAGACCCGCGTTCACGCGCGCTGATGTGCCGGGGCGTGTTCGGGCAAATGATCCACATCGACTGGGATACGAGGATGGTCGTGGTGAAGCTTTCGACCTATCCGGATTTCACCAACATCGCCTATTCGGTGGCGACGCTGAAGGCCGTGCACGCGATTGCCGCGGCACTGGCCTGAGCCCCAAGAAGAAACAGCCAACAAGAAAATTCTGAGGAGACGCCATGACCGGCACGACCGCGTTCGAGATCCGATATGGCTTTGCCCGTAATCAGGTGCTGCTCGGCAACTGGCGGGAAAACCCCTACAACAGGTGGTCGTTCCAGAACCTCGGCGAACTGGTGCCGACTGCCCGCGTGGCGGCGGGTGGCAGCGAGGCGCCGGCTCAGGATCTTGGCGGGTTGCTCGGCAAGAAGATCGCCTTGCCGAATGGCGCGGAGACCGTTGCGGCCTTTCTCAAGCGTTCCGATACCGACGCGCTGGCCATTATGAAAGGCGGCAAGGTCGTCGGCGACTGGTTCGCGCCGCATATGGAGTTCGGCGCGCGCCACATCATCTTTTCGATCAGCAAGTCGGTCACCGCCATCATCGCCGGGATACTGGAAGGCGAGGGGATTTTCGATCCGCAAGCCCCTGTCACGCACTACATTCCTGAAGCTGCCGGTTCGGCCTATGGCGATGCCAGCGTGCGCCATGTGCTCGACATGACGGTCAGCCTGGATTTTGAGGAGGCCTATCTCGACCCGGAAAGCGCCTTTGCCCGCTACCGTCGCGCCACGCTGTGGAATCCGGGCGGCGGTACGGAAAGCCTGCGTGAATTCATCCTGACGCTGCAGCGCCTTGCCGAGCCGCATGGCCAGACTTTCCGCTATCGCTCGCCCAATTCCGACTTGCTCGGCATTCTGCTCGAACGCGCGTCGGGCCAGCGTTTTGCCGATCTGATGCGCGAGAAACTCTGGCTGCCGCTTGGCGCTGTCAGCGAAGCCTCTGTCGGCGTCGACATGGAAGGCACCGCGCGCACGGCCGGCGGCATTTCGGTGACGCCGCGCGACCTGGCGCGAGTCGGCGAAATGATGCGGCAAGGTGGAATGGCCAATGGCCGCCGCATCGTGCCGGAAGCCTGGGTGCGCGATACGGTTGCCACCGGCGGCAGCCTCGATGCCTGGCAGCGCGGCACCATGGCGTTCCTGTTTCCTGGGGGACGCTACCGCAACAAATGGTATCAGACCGGTGCGACAAGCGGCGCTTTCTGCGGCATCGGCATCCATGGTCAATGGCTCTACGTCAATCCGCAAGCAGAAGTGGTGATCGCAAAGATGTCGTCGCAACCGGTACCGGTCAATGACCCGCTGGATGTCGAGATCGTCGCCTTTTTGGAGGCGCTCAGCCGGCTGGTTTAGGCACGCCGGGCATCCGGACTTCGGTGCGCTTTCCTGTGGACCTTTTTGGGGGTTGAAAACGCCGCGGTTGGCGTGGCGATGCGCAGCGCCTATGGTCGCCGCTCTTTTCGACTGGGTACAGGAACGACATGGCATCCGACATCAAGCGCATCGCAGCCCTCATTGCAGCCGAGATTGCTTCACGGCCTGAACAGGCTGCGGCGGCGATCGAATTGCTGGACGAAGGGGCGACGGTGCCGTTCGTGGCGCGCTACCGCAAGGAAGTCACCGGCGGGCTTGATGACACGCAGTTGCGCCTGCTGGCCGAGCGGCTTGCCTATCTGCGCGAACTCGAGGCGCGGCGCGACACCATTCTCGGTTCGATCCGCGAGCAGGGCAAGCTCACGGCGGAACTGGAAGGCAAGATCGCGGCAACAACCACCAAGGCCGAACTGGAAGACATCTATCTGCCCTACAAGCCGAAGCGGAGGACCAAAGCCGAGATCGCGCGTGAGCGCGGGCTGGGGCCGCTGGCCGAGGCCATCCTTGCTGATCGTGCGCTGGTGCCGGCCGAACTGGCGCTGGCCTATCTCGGCGAAGAGGTGGCGGATGCCAAGGCGGCGCTCGACGGCGCGCGCGACATCCTGTCGGAACAATTCGCCGAAAATGCCGATCTGGTCGGCAAATTGCGAAGCTACATGAAGGAACGCGCCTTCATGCGGGCCAGGGTCGTCGACGGCAAGCAGGAGGCTGGTGCGAAATTCTCCGACTATTTCGACCATGTCGAGCGCTGGGCCACGGTGCCGAGTCATCGCGCGCTGGCGATGCTGCGCGGCCGCAACGAGGAAGTGCTGTCGCTCGACATCGAGGTCGATGCCGACGATGCGTCGCCGGTGAAGCCGGTCGAGCGCATGATCGCCAACTCCTATGCCATCGGTGGCAGCCTGCCTGGCGACCGCTGGCTGATGGAGGTCGCCGGCTGGACCTGGCGCATCAAGCTTTCGCTGCATCTGACGCTCGATCTGATGCGCGATCTGCGCGAGCGGGCCGAGGAAGAGGCGATCCATGTCTTCGCCCGTAACCTGAAAGATCTGCTGCTCGCCGCACCCGCCGGCTCGCGCGCCACGATGGGGCTCGACCCCGGCATCCGCACCGGCGTCAAGGTGGCGGTGGTGGACGGTACCGGCAAGGTGCTGACGACGACGACCGTCTATCCTTTTCCGCCCAGGAACGATGTGCGCGGCACGCAAGCGGAACTGGCCAAGCTCATTCGCCTGCACAAGGTCGAGCTGATTTCGATCGGCAACGGCACTGGCAGCCGCGAGACGGAAAAGCTGGTGGCCGACATGCTGTCCGAGATGCCTGCCGATGCCGGGCCAAAGCCGCTCAAGGTGATCGTCAGCGAGGCCGGCGCCTCGGTGTACTCGGCTTCAGCGACAGCGGCAGCTGAATTTCCCGGCCTCGACGTGTCGCTGCGCGGCGCGGTGTCGATCGCCCGGCGGCTGCAGGATCCGCTGGCCGAACTGGTCAAGATCGAGCCCAAGTCGATCGGCGTCGGCCAATATCAGCACGATGTCGACCAGTACCGGCTCGGCCGTTCGCTGGAGGCTGTCGTCGAAGACGCGGTCAATGCCGTCGGCGTCGACTTGAATACCGCATCGGCGCCGCTGCTGGCACGGGTTTCAGGCCTTGGCGCGTCGCTGGCCGAAGCGATCGTTGCGCATCGCGATGCGACAGGACCCTTCGCCAGCCGCAAGGATTTGCTCAAGGTGGCGCGGCTTGGGCCGCGCGCGTTCGAACAATCTGCCGGCTTCCTGCGCATTGCCAATGGCAGCGAGCCGCTCGATGCCTCGTCGGTGCATCCGGAAGCCTATGGCGTGGCCAAGAAGATCGTCGCGGCCTGCGGCCGCGATGTGCGCTCGCTGATGGGCGACAGCGCGGTGCTGAAGGCGCTCGACCCGCGCGTCTTCGTCGATGAGCGTTTTGGCCTGCCGACGGTGCGCGACATCCTGGCGGAGCTGGAAAAGCCCGGCCGCGATCCGCGTCCCGGCTTCAAGACCGCGACCTTTGCCGACGGCATCGACGACATCAAGGATCTGAAGCCCGGCATGCTCCTGGAAGGCACGGTCACCAATGTCGCCGCCTTCGGCGCCTTCGTCGATATCGGCGTGCATCAGGACGGGCTGGTGCATGTCTCGCAACTGGCCGACCGCTTCGTCAAGGACGCGCATGAGGTGGTCAAAGCCGGCGACGTCGTGAAGGTGCGCGTCGTCGAGGTCGACATCAAGCGCAAGCGCATCGCGCTGTCGATGCGCAAGGACGGCGACGGTGGCGCCTCGCGCGGAGGACCGCGCGACAATGGCAACAAGCCGGCGCCACGCTCGCCGGCACCGCTGCGCCAGCCGGAAAGGCCAGCTCAGCAAGGTGCGTTCGGCGCTGCATTGGCGGATGCGCTGAAGCGGAAGTAGCCGGGCAGGTCAGCTGGCGACGGCTGCGATCCGATTGGCGTTGGCGGCTTCCGCCTCGCCTGCGGACGCCCGGCCACGGCCATATTGGCGTGGCGAACAGCCCATCACCCGCTTGAAAGCGGTGCTGAAGGCGCTTTCGGATTCATAGCCGAGCGACAGCGCAATGACCGAAACGGGATCGCCGGAATTCGCCAGCCTGTCGCCGGCCAGCAGCATGCGCCAGCGCGTCAGATAGTCCATGGCGGACGTGCCCACCGTTTGCTTGAATTTCAGCGCAAAGGTCGAGCGCGACATGCCGGCGCGCTCTCCAAGCTCCTGCAAGGTCCAGCCATGTGCCGGATCGTCATGCATGGCGTTGATCGCCGCGCCCATCTGCCTGTCCGCCAGCGCGAAGAGCCAGCCGACGCCACCGCGCGGCCCTTCCGCCATATGCAGCCGCAGGGCCTCGATCAGGATCATGTGGGCGAGGTGCTCGACGACCAGGAAGCCGCCCGGCTGAGGCACGCGCAGTTCCTGCATCATCCGCTCGACGGGCCAGCGCAGCACCGGATGGTCGGTCTCCTTGCGGATGTGGACGATGGGCGGCAGCATCCGCAACAGGATGCCGGCGTGGTCGCCGGATAGGGCAAAGCGGCTGCTGACAAGAAGAAAATCGCCGCCGCCATTGTGCGCGGTGATGCCGCCGGTGCGGGCGGGTGAAAAAACCGTGCGGGCATCGACCGGCGTCAGGCTCATGTCGCTGGCAAGGCGGAAAGGCCGTCCGCGCGGTAGCAGGAAACAGTCGCCCGTCTCCAGCCGAACCGCATCCGTGACGCCCTCCACCGACAGCCAGCATTGGCCGGAAACCACGGCGCCGCATTTGATGGCTGCCTGCTGGTCGGGGAACTGGATCGACCAGTCCCCACCCGCCTCCAGGCCGGCCGAGAGGTAGTTGCGCGGCTTCAGCAGCGACAGCACGTCTGAGAGGGGATCCATGCACTGTTCCGGACGATCGCGAAGATATCACGGACTTTACAGCATAGATCGTATTTCCTCAATCCCGTATCTCCTTTGGCAACAGGCTGCCCCCGCAGCTTTCGAACCAAACAAAGGAGAAATCCCGATGCGGGTATTTGTCACCGGAGCTACAGGTTTCGTCGGTTCCGCCGTTGTGCAGGAGCTCCTCAACGCGGGCCATCAGGTCCTTGGCCTTGCCCGTTCGGATGCAGGCGCCAAGGCGGTCGTCGCCGCTGGTGCCGAGGCGCATCGCGGCGATATCACGGACCTTGAAAGCCTCCGCAGTGGCGCGGCCCGATCGGACGGGGTGATCCATACCGCCTTCAACCACGACTTCTCGAAGTTTGCCGAGAATTGCGCGGCGGACCGGCGCGCCATCGAGGTGCTCGGCGCGGTTCTCGAAGGGTCCGAGCGCCCGCTGCTGGTTACCTCGGGGCTCGCGGTGCTGTCGCAAGGCAGCGTGGCGACCGAGGATCATGCGCCTGTGCCTCCCTCCGCCTCCTATCGCCGCGCCTCGGAAGTGACGGCCGCAGCACTCGCGGCGCGTGGCGTGCGTGCCTCGACGGTGCGCCTTTCGCCCTCGGTGCACGGCGATGGCGATCATGGCTTCGTTCCAATGTTGATCGATATCGCGCGCGACAAGGGCGTTTCAGCCTATGTTGGCGACGGGCTCAACCGTTGGCCGGCGGTGCACCGGCTCGATGCCGCCGCTCTTTTCAGGCTGGCGCTCGAGAAGGGGGTTGGGGGCGCCCGCTATCATGCCGTCGCCGATCAAGGCGTGCCGACCCTGGAGATCGCCGAGATCATCGGCCGGCGGCTGAACCTGCCGGTGGTCGCCAAGACCCATGAGGAGGCGGCCGGACATTTCGGCTTTGTCGGGCACTTCTTTGGCCTGGACTGGCCGGCGTCGAGCCAGCAGACCCGCGACGTTCTGGGATGGCAGCCGCGAGAGTCCGGGCTGATCGCCGACCTCGACCATCCCCGCTATTTCGGCGGCTGAGCGGGGACGGCTTCGCCCTTCTTGCCGACATGCGTGAGCAGCCAGTCGCGAAAACTGGCGACCGGCGGATGGCCGCGCTTGTCGTGCGGCACGACCAGGTAATAGGCGCTGCGGCTTTGCATCGGCTGGCCGGGCGCCGGCAGCAGCTGGCCGCGCTGCAATTCGCCGGCGATGAGGATTTGCGGCAGCAGTGCCACGCCGAGTCCGGCCATGCAGGCCTGGGCGGCGGTGCCGAATTGTTCGAACTGCATGCCCGGCCCGGTCGGCGCGCTCAGACCCTGATGCTCGAACCATTCCGTCCAGGCACCGGGGCGCGTCGCCATGTGCAGCAGCGGCAGGCGGCCGAGATCGGCCGGCGCGGTAATGGCGCGCCCGGCCAGGAATTCGGGCGAGACCACCGGGGCGACTGTTTCGCGCACCAGCAGCGTCGAGTCGGCCTCAGGCCAGTCGGGCAAGCCATAGTGGATGGCGGCATCCAGCCGCTCGCGGGCAAAGTCGAAGCGGCCGACGCGGGTGACGAAATTGATGGTGATATCAGGGTTGCTTTCGACGAAATCGGGGATCATCGGCATCAGCCAGCGGGTGCCGAAGGTTGGTAAGATCGCAAGGTTAAGGATGCCACTATGCCGATTGCTCATCAATCCAAGGGCGGCGTCGCGCAACTGACCAAGCGCTAACCGCACCGCGTCGGCATAGATTTCGCCTGCCGTAGACAGCCGGACATTGCGGCTGTCTCGCTCGAACAGCCGGCGGCCGAATTGATCCTCCAAGAGCCCGATCTGTCGACTGACAGCGCCTTGGGTGAGATCGAGCTCCTGGGCGGCGGCGGTAAAACTGCCCAGACGGGCCACCGCCTCGAAGGCGGCAAGGGCGCTGGTGCTTGGCAGAAGGCGGCGTTGGACACTCATGATCCATTACTAACGCTCATTGATCGGTGAAGCAATTTCGTTTGATTTTTCGGAGGCGGAGGCGGATAAGCCGGGCACTTCAGATTTTTCGCTGGGAGAGACCGAGAGCCATGGCCGCCGACAAGAACGCGTTCGTCTGGGAAGATCCCTTCCTGATCGAGGACCAGCTTTCGGAAGACGAGCGCATGGTGCGCGACGGCGCCGCGGCGTTTGCCGCCGACAAACTGGCGCCGAAGATCGAGGAAGCCTATCTCGAGGAAAAGACCGATGCCGGCATCTTCCGCGAGATGGGCGAGGCAGGTCTGCTCGGCCTGACCGTTCCCGAGGAATATGGCGGGCTCGGCGCCAACTATGTCACCTACGGGCTGGTGGCGCGGGAAGTCGAGCGCGTCGATAGTGGCTATCGCTCGATGATGTCAGTGCAGTCGTCGCTGGTGATGTATCCGATCCATGCCTATGGCTCGGAGGCACAGCGCAAGAAATATCTGCCAAAGCTCGCCAGTGGCGAGTGGATTGGCTGTTTCGGCCTGACCGAGCCGGATGCCGGCTCCGATCCCGGCGGCATGAAGACGCGGGCCGAGAAGACAGCCAACGGCTACAAGATTTCCGGCTCGAAGATGTGGATTTCCAACGCGCCGATCGCCGATGTGTTCGTCGTCTGGGCGAAGTTGAAGGGCGAGAACGGCAAGGACGAAATTCGCGGCTTCGTGCTGGAAAAGGGCATGAAGGGCCTGTCGGCGCCGAAGATCGGCGGCAAGCTCAGCCTGCGCGCCTCGATCACCGGCGAAGTGGTGATGGAAGGCGTCGAGGTCGGCGAGGATGCGCTGCTGCCCAACGCCAAGGGCCTCGCCGGTCCGTTCGGCTGCCTCAACCGGGCGCGCTATGGCATTTCCTGGGGTGCGATGGGTGCGGCCGAGGATTGCTGGCATCGGGCGCGCCAATACGGCCTCGACCGCAAGCAGTTCGGCAAGCCGCTGGCCGGCACGCAGCTTTACCAGAAGAAGCTCGCCGACATGCAGACCGAGATCGCGCTGGCGCTGCAGGCGTCCTTGCGGGTCGGCCGGCTGATGGACGAAGGCAAGATGGCGCCGGAGATGATCTCCATCGTGAAGCGCAACAATTGCGGCAAGGCGCTCGACATCGCCCGCCAGGCCCGCGACATGCATGGCGGCAACGGCATCCAGATCGGCTACCACGTCATGCGCCACGCGCAGAATTTGGAGACGGTCAACACCTATGAGGGCACGCATGACGTGCATGCGCTGATCCTCGGGCGGGCGCAGACCGGGTTGCAGGCGTTTTTCTAAGCCCTGCAAGAGCTGCCTGGGCTCAGGACTTTTAGTCAGAAGATGCTGGTTGCCGCGAAGGCGATGGCGCTCATGAAGGCGTGGGCGCATCGGTCGTATCCCTAGGCCTGCCGACTCGCGTTCAATGCTGCACGACGATAGTCATCGGCGTCGCAAACCGCGTGCGGCCTGGAGTTCAGGCCGCTTCTCGTCCCCCTAAAGACGACGGACTCTCCCTTTCGCTGGCCCCCTTCGGTGGGCTTTCAGATGTGTGGCATCGATCACGCCCGCGCCAGTTGCCTCGCTCGTCGCGGCGAGCGCGAGAAAGTTGCCATTTGACATGCAGGTATTTACCTGCATATAATAGCCTCAACAACGAGCGAGACCGATGGACGCTGACAAGGTTTTCAAGGCGCTGGGCGACCCGACACGCAGAAGGCTGCTCGACCTTCTCCATGAGAAGAACGGGCAGACGCTCGGCCAGCTTTGCGAAAACCTTGATATGGCAAGGCAATCGGCCACCCAGCACATCGACCTGCTGGAGGCGGCCAATCTGGTGAGCACGGTCAAGCGCGGCCGCGAAAAGCTGCACTTCATCAACCCGGTGCCGCTGCACGACATCTACGAGCGCTGGGTGCGGAAATTCGAACAGCAGCGGCTCAGCCTGCTGCACGATTTGAAAAAAGAACTCGAAGGAGACGACCAATGACCAGGGAAACGACCAGCTTTGTCTACGTGACCTATATTCGCTCAACGCCGCAAAAAGTGTTCGAAGCCATCACCAAACCAGACGTTGCAAGGCGTTATTGGGGCCACGAGAACGTCTCCGACTGGAAGCCCGGATCGAAATGGGAACATATCCGCGCCAATGATGAGCGGACCGTCCAGATTGTCGGTGAGGTCGTCGAGGTCTCGCCGCCAACCCGTCTCGTCATCACCTGGGCGAGCCCTTCGCAGGCCGCCGATCCGGGAGCCTACAGTCGCGTGACCTTCGGCATCGAGGAATACGACGATATGGTCCGGCTGACCGTCACCCATGACGAACTCGAAGCCGGCAGCGGCATGGCGAAAGGCATCAGCCAGGGTTGGCCGGTCGTGCTGTCCAGCCTGAAATCCTTGCTGGAAACCGGCAGCGGCATCGACGTTTTCGCCAAACCGAAATCGGCCTGATCCCTTGCCAATCAGCAAATCCGCCAGCGGAGAATGACCATGAGCAAGCGATATAGCGGCGGATGTGCGTGTGGCGCGATCCGTTATGAAACCAGCAGCGAACCCATCTTCGAGAACCATTGCCAATGCCTCGATTGCCAGAAGCGCAGCGGCACCGGGCATGGCTCCTATCTGACCTTTGCCCGGCGCGCCGATATGGCGATTACAGGCGAGGCGAAAACCTGGCGGATAAAAGGTGACAGCGGCAACGAAAAAATCCACGCCTTCTGCCCGACCTGCGGAACGCCGGTCTACCTGACATTCGTCGCCATGCCCGAGCTGATAGCGATCCACGCAACCAGCCTTGACGATCCCGGCCAGTTCCAGCCGCAAGTGCTCACCTACGGCATTCGCGGCCACGCCTGGGACACGATCGATCCCGCCCTGCAGGCATTCGAGCGCATGCCGACCGGATGAATCCGCTGGAGCAATCCGAACCCGCCGACAATGTTGGCGGGTTCGCCCGGGCTCGGAGCGGCCGTGACGTGCTGCAGGATCAACGGTTCCCAAGCCTAAATTAGGTGCACCGCAACATCTCTGCTTGGAGAATGGGCGTCATTTGTGTCAGGGTTCGGCGAATTCGTTGAAACGCCGACTTTCGAGGCCCCATGGCAATTCTGGCAGCCATCTACCACCTGACCCACTACAAATATGACCGGCCGGTGGTCCTCGGCCCTCAGGTCATCAGGCTGCAGCCGGCGCCGCATTCCCGCACCAAGGTCTTGAGCCATTCGCTGAAGGTCGAGCCGGCAAACCATTTCGTCAATCTGCAGCAGGACCCCTATGGCAACTTCCTCGCCCGTTTCGTCTTTCCGGAGCCGGTGACAGAACTGAAGATCGAAGTCGACCTCGTCGCCGACATGACGGTCTACAATCCGTTCGATTTCTTCGTCGAGCCGTCGGCGGAGACATTTCCGTTCGAATACCCTGAAGACATCAGGGACGATCTCGCTATCTACCGCACGCCGGAGCCGGCGGGACCGCTGCTATCGGCGTTCCTCAAAACCATCGACCGCAGCGCGACCAACACCGTCAATTTCGTCGTCGACCTCAATGCGCGGCTGCAGCGGGAGATCGCCTATATCGTGCGCATGGAAACCGGCGTCTTCTCGCCGGAGGAAACGCTGGCTGCGAAAAAAGGCTCGTGCCGTGATTCGAGCTGGCTGCTGGTGCAGATCCTGCGCAATCTCGGCATCGCCGCGCGTTTCGTCTCAGGCTATCTGATCCAACTCAAGCCCGATCTGGTGGCGCTCGATGGCCCGCCCGGAACCGCTGTGGATTTCACCGATCTGCATGCCTGGTGCGAGGTCTACCTGCCGGGCGCCGGCTGGATCGGTTTCGATCCGACCTCCGGCCTGCTCACCGGCGAGAGCCATGTGCCGCTGGCGGCGACGCCGCATTTCCGCAACGCCGCGCCCATCTCCGGCATGGCGAGTTTTGCCAATGTCGAGTTCGGCTTCGAGATGCGAGTCGACCGCATCTCCGAACATCCACGCATTACCAAGCCATTCTCGGACGAAAGCTGGCAGGCGCTCGATGCGCTCGGCAACAAGGTCGATGCAGCACTTGCGTCCGGCGACGTCAGGCTGACCATGGGTGGCGAGCCGACCTTCGTGTCGATCGACGATTTCGAGTCGGCGGAATGGAACACCGCCGCCGTCGGCCCGACCAAGCGGGAAAAAGCCGACGCGCTGATCCGCAAACTGCGCGAGCGTTTCGCGCCGGGCGGCTTTCTCCACTACGGGCAAGGCAAATGGTATCCGGGCGAAAGCCTGCCGCGCTGGACGTTCTCGCTCTACTGGCGCACCGACGGTCAGCCGGTGTGGCGCGATCCGTCGCTGATCGCGCGCGAAAAGAGCGAGGCGGATATCGGGCCGAAGCAGGCCGAGAGCCTGCTGACAGCGATCGCCGGTGAGCTCGGCATCGAGAAGACCATGGTCAGCGAGGCCTATGAGGATCCGGCGGAGTGGTTGCTCAAGGAAGGCAAGTTGCCCGACAATGTCGATCCGTCCAATTCCAAACTGGAAGATCCCGAAGAACGCAGCCGTATGGCAAAGGTGTTCGAACGTGGGCTGACCAAGCCCTCGGGCTATGTGCTGCCTGTGCAGCGCTGGAACAGCCAGGCATCGGGTCCACGCTGGCGCTCGGAAAAATGGAAGACGCGGCGCGGACGGCTGTTCCTGGTGCCGGGCGATTCACCGGTCGGCTACCGCTTGCCGCTGGGCACGCTGCCCTATGTGCCGCCGGCGCAGTTCCCCTACATCGTGCCCGTGGACCCGTCGCTGCCGCGCGGACCGCTGCCCACGCGCGAAGCGATTTTGCCTACCGCTGCTCCGGCCGAACTGGAAGGCGCCGACGAAATGGCGCGCCGCCAGCAGGCAGTGTCCTTCACGGCTACGACCGGCCAGCAGGACCGTGTCGAGCAGGAGATCACCGAAATCGGCGGCGCGGTGCGCACGGCACTCTCCGTCGAGCCGCGCGACGGGCGGCTCTGCGTGTTCATGCCGCCGGTCGAGGCGCTGGAGGACTATCTCGAACTGGTCGCGGCGGCGGAAAACGCGGCCAAGGCGATCGGCCTTCCCGTGCACATCGAAGGCTACGGCCCGCCGCACGATCCGCGCCTCAACGTCATCCGCGTCGCGCCGGACCCCGGTGTCATCGAGGTCAACATCCACCCGGCCTCAAACTGGCAGGATTGCGTGGCGACGACCACGGCAATCTACGAGGAAGCGCGGCAGACGCGGCTTGGCGCCGACAAGTTCATGATCGACGGTCGCCACACCGGCACCGGCGGCGGCAACCATGTCGTCGTCGGCGGCGCCACACCCAATGACAGTCCGTTCCTGCGCCGGCCAGACCTGCTGAAAAGCCTGGTGCTGCAATGGCAGCGGCATCCGTCGTTATCCTATCTGTTCTCCGGCCTGTTCATCGGCCCGACCAGCCAGGCGCCGCGCTTCGACGAGGCGCGTCATGACTCGCTCTACGAGCTCGAGATCGCCATGGCGCAGGTGCCGCATCCGGATCAAGGCAATGCACCCTTGCCGTGGCTGGTCGACCGGCTGTTCCGCAACCTGTTGACCGACGTCACCGGCAATACGCATCGCTCGGAAATCTGCATCGACAAGCTGTTCTCGCCCGACGGTCCGACCGGCCGTCTCGGCCTGGTCGAGTTTCGCGGCTTCGAGATGCCGCCCAATGCGCGCATGTCGTTGGCGCAGCAATTGCTGGTGCGCGCCATTATCGCCCGCGCGTGGAAAAACCCGCTCGATGGCCGTTTCGTGCGTTGGGGCACATCGCTGCATGACCGCTTCATGCTGCCGCATCATGTCTGGGCCGATTTCCTCGACGTGCTCGACGATCTCAAGCTGAACGGTTTTGAATTCCGACCCGAATGGTTCGACGCGCAGCTTGAATTCCGCTTCCCGTTCTGCGGCGAGGTCCAGTATTCCGGCATCAAGCTGGAACTGCGCCAGGCGCTGGAACCGTGGCATGTCATGGGCGAGCAAGGCGCGATCGGCGGCACCGTTCGTTTCGTCGATTCCTCGGTCGAGCGGCTGCAGGTCAAGACCGAAGGCCTCAACCCGGAGCGTCATGCCATCGTCTGCAATGGCCGCATCGTGCCGATGAAGGTGACCGACAACCGGGAGGTTGCCGTGGCGGGCGTCCGCTTCAAGGCCTGGCAGCCGGCATCCGGCCTGCATCCGGCACTGCCGGTCAACACGCCTTTGGTCTTCGACATCTATGATCGCTGGTCGGGCAGGGCGGTCGGCGGCTGCGTCTACCATGTCGCGCATCCCGGCGGGCGCAGCTACGACACTTTCCCGGTCAACGGCAACGAAGCGGAAGCAAGAAGGCTCGCCCGCTTCGAGCCGCGCGGCCATACGCCGTCCGGTTACGTGCTGCGCAATGAAGAAGCTGCTGAAGACTTTCCGATGACCCTTGACCTGCGCCGCCCTGCCAGACTCTGATCAGCGATGGCAAAGGGGAATCACAAGAGGGTCGGCGGCAAGCCGCAAACCCACAGTCTGCTGGAGCACTACCAGCCGATTGACGGCGTCGTCGACGAGATGGTCGACGCCTCGGGCAATCCCCGCCCGGTCTGGAAGAACTTCATCGAGGCGCTGGAAGAACTCGGGCCCGAAAAGCTCGCCCAGCGCTTTGCTCGTGCCGACCAGTATCTGCGCGATGCCGGTGTCTACTACCGCGTCTACGACAAGGCCGGCGCCAACGAGCGGGAATGGCCGCTGGCGCATGTTCCCCTGCTGATCGAGGACAAGGAATGGGCTGACATCAGCGCCGGCCTCGTCCAGCGCGCCGAGCTGTTCGAGGAAACCATCGCCGACATTTACGGGCCGAACCGGCTGATCGAGAAAGGCATCCTGCCGGCGGGACTGATTGCGGCGAGCCCGGAATATTTGCGGCCGGTCGTCGGCACCAGGCCGGCAGGCGGCCATTTCCTGCATTTCTGCGCCTTCGAGCTCGGCCGTGGCCCGGACGGCCAGTGGTGGGTGCTTGGCGACCGCACGCAGGCGCCGTCGGGCGCCGGCTTTGCGCTGGAAAATCGCGTCGCCACCACGCGCGCGCTGTCCGATATCTATGGCGAGATGCATGTGCATCGCCTTGCCGGCTTCTTCCGCCGTTTCCGCGACGCGCTGATCGGCATGGCCAAGGAAACCGACGGCCGCGTCGCCATCCTGACGCCGGGACCGCTCAACGAAACCTACTACGAGCATGCCTATATCGCCCGCTATCTCGGCATCATGCTGCTTGAAGGTGAGGATCTGACCGTCTCCGGCGGCCGCCTGATGGTGCGCACCGTTTCCGGCCTGAAGCCGGTCAGCGTGCTATGGCGGCGGCTCGACGCCGCTTTCGCCGATCCACTTGAACTGCGCTCGGATTCGCAGATCGGCACGCCGGGCCTGGTCGAGGCGATCCGCCGAGGCGCTGTTTCAACGGTCAATGCGCTGGGCTCCGGCCTGATGGAAACGCGCGCCCTGCTCGCCTTCCTGCCGAAGATTTCGCGTGAGTTGCGGGGCGAGGAGCTGCTGCTGCCAAGCGTCGCCACCTGGTGGTGCGGGCAGGCAACCGAACGGGCCCATGTGCTTGCCAATATCGATCGCATGGTGATCGGCCCGGCGCTGTCGACGCGGCTGGCCTTCGAGGATGACGACCAGACCAAGCTTGGCTCGGCCCTGTCCGCAGGGGAGCGGGCGGAGTTGGTGGCGCGCATCGAACAGGCCGGCGGCGATTTCGTCGGCCAGGAAGCGGTGACGCTGTCGACGACGCCGGTCTATGTCGGCGGATGGCTGGAGCCGCGCCCAGCAAGCCTGCGCGTCTATCTGGCGCGAACCCCGGAAGGCTGGACGGTGATGCCAGGCGGTTTTGCCCGCGTCGGCTTTTCGCTCGACCCGACCGCCATCGCCATGCAGCGCGGCGGCCAGGCGGCGGATGTCTGGGTGGTCAGCGACAAACCGGTGGAGCGTGAGACGCTGCTGCCGCAGGAGCATGACAGTTTTACCCGCAGCATGCCGGGCAGCCTGCCCAGCCGCGCGGCGGAAAACCTGACCTGGCTTGGCCGCTATATCGAGCGCTCGGAAGACACGGTGCGCATCCTGCGCGCCTATCACGTCCGTCTGGCCGAGACGTCGGACCCCGACATGCCGCTGCTGGCCGATATCAAGGATTATCTCGAGCCCTTCGGCATCGACGTCGATTCGGCAATCCCATCCGGATTGATCGGCACGCTGGACAGCGCCGTCTACAGCGCCGGGCAAATCCGCGACCGGTTTTCGCCCGATGGCTGGCTGGCGCTGAAGGATCTGTCGAAGACCGTGCATCAGTTCGCGACGACGGTGGCGCCTGGCGATGACGCGACCCGGGCGATGACGGTGCTGCTGCGCAAGCTCGCCGGATTTTCCGGCCTGCTGCATGAGAACATGTACCGTTTCACCGGCTGGCGTTTCCTGGAGATCGGCCGGCGGCTGGAACGCGGCATCCAGATCGCCCGCACGCTGGCCCGGCTGACCAATCCCAAGGCGCCGGACGGCGCGCTCGACATGATGCTGGAGATCGGCGACAGCGTCATGACCCACCGGCGGCAGTATCCGGTGCAGGCGGGCCGACGCACGGTGATCGACCTCTTGGTGCTCGATCCGCTCAATCCGCGCTCCATTTTGTTCCAGCTCGAAAGGCTGAAGGCCGAAATCGGGCTGCTGCCTTCTATTGGCGGCGAGGGGCATATGTCGCTCGCAGCCAAGGAGATCCTGCAGCTGAACACCGCGATCGCCATCAAGGAGCCTTCGGATATGACGGCGATGGCCCTGGACGATCTCGCCAGTGAGATCGGCGGCCTCTACAACAGCCTCGCCAAAGCCTATTTCGGGTAAAAGCGGGCATGCTCTACGACATCAGGCTCCATCTGCGCTACGACTATGACGCTGCGGCCGGCGGCGGCCGCCATCAGGTGCGTGTCTTGCCGCCGACGATACCAGGCGTGCAGCGGGTGATCGCCGCTTCGCTGTCGTTTGCGCCGGCGCCGAGCGAGCGTTCGGACTTTTCCGATTTCTTTGGCAACAACGTCACCGCGATCGCCTTTCGCGACGCCCATGACGCGCTCGACATAAGGATGAGTGCGCGCGTGGCGGTGGCGCGGCCGGAGCCCGGGCTCGATGTGTCGCCCGACATTGCCCGGCTGCGGGCCGAACTTGCCGCAGTGCGGTCGTTGTCGCCTGACACACCGCACCATTTCCTGGCGGCCAGCGATCATGCCGGCATTGACGCGGCGATCACCGCCTATGCGCAAGGGAGCGTCGGCGGCTCGATCATCGGTACGGCCGTGGATCTGTGCAACCGCATTCGCCGCGATTTCACCTATGACGGCAAGGCGACGACCGTCCGCACCAAAGCCAGCGACGCTTTCAAACTCAAACGCGGCGTCTGCCAGGATTTTTCGCACATCATGATCGCCGGCCTGCGCGGCCTCGGCATTCCGGCCGGCTATGTCAGCGGCTTCCTGCGCACCATCCCGCCGAAGGGCAAGCCTCGGCTCGAAGGCGCCGACGCCATGCATGCCTGGGTCAAGGTGTGGTGCGGACGTGATGCCGGCTGGCAGGAGTTCGACCCGACCAATGGCATGCGGGCAAGCAACGACCACATCACCGTCGGCTATGGCCGCGACTACTCGGATGTGGCGCCGATCGTCGGTGTTCTGAAAACCACCGGCGGACAGGTCGGCGACCAGGCAGTGGACGTCATTCCGGTGGCGCTCGAGAAGGCATGATGGCGGCGAGTGTGCGGGGGCAGCCCAGGCGGGCAAAGACTGCTTCTCAAACTCGGATGCGGCGGTTATCCTGGGCGAATTTGAGGGGAACCGTCTGCACGCGTGAAATGCGCCGGTGTGGAGCTATCATTGAAAGCAGTCAGCGTTGTCATTCCGGCCCACAATGCTGCGGCAACCATCGCCGCTACGCTGGCCTCACTTCGCTCCGAGGCTGACCTTATCGGCGAGGTTCTGCTGGTCGACGATTCGTCGTCGGATGGTACGGCAGCCGTCGCGCGGGACGCCGCGTCGCAAGTGTCATTGCCGTTGCGCGTGCTCGCGGGCAACTGCCGTGATGCCGGCGGTGCCCGCAATCTGGCGTTGGCGCAGGCGCGATGTTCCTGGATATACATGATCGACGCTGACGACCTGCATCTGGAAGGCGGGCTGCGGTCTCTGATCTTGCGCGCTAATTCCCAGCCGCCGGCCGATATGGTGGTCGGTGCCTACCGCCGACGGACTGATGGCGACGATAGGCATGTCAAGGTTCCGAGCGGCTATACGGCCAACGGTGCCGCCAATGCTTCGGCCTATCTGAAAGGTCACATACGCTCCATTGCCGTGGGCAGCGTGCTGGTGTCACGCAGCGTGATCGGAGACACCAGGTTCCCGACCGGGCTCGCCTATGACGAGGACACATTGTTCTGGGTACGGCTGATGAGCAGGGCGTCGCTTGCCGTCATTTCACGACCTGTGATGATTTACGTCGTGTCGGCGGAGCGCTCCGACGACCGTTTCGCGATCAAGCCGGCGCAACGCTTCCTCGACTGGCATCTTGAACTGCGCAAACTGACGGACTGCGGCATTCCGAAGTCGACGCTGAAGGTCAGGGAAGGCATGGTCGCGCTCAAGATCGCCCGCGTCCACTATGCGCGCGGCGATCTGAACACAGCGGCGCGGTTCCTGAACGTGGCCATGGCGGCGCCGAAAGGTGCCTCGGATGCCTGGCGCTGCATGCGCTACCAGTTCAAGCTTGCGGTGCGCCGTCGTTTTTTCCCTCCGCATGCCCAGTTGCAACGTGCCTGACACGGACCCGCCGAAGCTTGCGGTCATTGTCATTGGCTACCGCGCGCCGGCTCAAATCGTCGAGGCGGTGATATCCCTGCTTGATCAGAATGCGCCCCTTGAGATCATTGTGGTCAACTCGGGTGGAGGGGACGTGCTGGCGCTGCTGTCTGGCGTCGGGGTCAAAGTGCCAGTGATCGAGGTCAGTCGAAGGCTGTTTGTTGGTGCGGCTCGCAATCTCGGCATCACTGCGACGCGGGCGCCATTCGTTGCCTTTCTTGCCGATGATTGCCTCGCCTGTCCGGGCTGGGCCGAGGCACGGATGCAGCGGCATCTGGCCGGCGATCGCGCTGTGGCGAGCGCAATGGTGAACAGCCATCCGCGCAATCTGATTGCCTGTGCAGCTCATCTGATCATGTTCATGCGACGGCTTCCCGGTCTGCCGGCGGATCGTGCGCTGCGTTACGGCGTATCGTTCGATCGCCGGCTGTTCGATGAATATGGCTTGTTCGATGAAATCATGCCTGCTGCCGAAGACACCGAATTCCTGGGGCGGCTGCCGCAGGAACTGCAGCCGGTTTGGGAGCCGGAGGTGAAAACGGTTCATCGCAACGAAACCCGGCTGTCCAGATTGCTTGCCGATCAGTACAGGCGCGGCTATCGCCGCGGCGATTACCTTGCAGCGTCCACCCCGAGCACTTCGTTTCGGGGTTTTCGCGACACTTTTCGCGACCGGCGCAATGCCCGCAAGCTGGCAAAGATCGGGCTTTCCGGACGGGATCTAACCTTCGCGATGATGTCGCTGCCAATTGTCTGGCTTGCCCTGCTGGTCAAGTCCATGGGCGTCTGTGCCGGCGTGCGGAATCGCATGAAAGCGGCGACAAGAAAATGATAACGAGCCAGATCAAACCTCGCCGCTGGCGACGGAGCCGACTGTTCTGGACGCGGCAGAGAACGATCGCAGTTTTCAGCTATCGCTATGACGCGCATCTGGTTGCCGATCTGATCGCCAATGTCGATCCGGTCGTCGACGGCTGGATTGCCTATGATGATCGTGGGGCGACCGGCGTGTTCAGCAGTGAGCCTCAGCGGCGGCAGATATTGCTCGAAGCAGCGAAGAACGCCGACGCCGACTGGATCCTGGCTATCGATCCCGATGAGCGGTTGGAACGCGGTGCCGCGGAGCGGATTGGACAATTAATGGGCGACTACCGGCGCATGGCCTGGGGGTTCCGCCTCCGCGAATTGTATTCGCCGACCGAGTACCGGGTTGACGGCCTGTGGGCCGAAAAGTTCCAGTATCGTCTGTTCAGGGCCTACGATCCGGCGAAATACCGACCAGAGGACCTGCATGGGCTCTGGTATCCTCCCGATCTCGGTTTCAAGGCCCGCAAAAGCGGGCTCAACCTCTATCATCTGGAGATGATAGAGCCGAAGCGGCGGATCGCTCGCCGCAACCTCTATGACCACCTCGATCCGAACCATCTCCTGCAGGAGGTGGGCTATGACTACCTTGCGGACGAGGCAGGGGCCGTGTTCGAACAGATTCCGCCCGGGCGCGACTATCGCCCGCTGCACGTCGATGATGGCGGCCTCTGGATGGCCGACGTGCCGGCTGGTACCGCCGTTGGTGGACCAGACGACATTCCATAGGAGCTCGGTGGAACCAGCTGCCGGTTCCGCAGCTTATCTACGGGAAAAATTCCGTGGAGAGGACATGCTGGACAAATGCGCGTCGCCATCCGGCTCATCGGCAGCCGAGGGGCTTGCCCCAAAGAATGGTGCGCTGACGAATGGCGCCCAGGCTTCCGCCGAGCGAGCCTTTCTTACTTATGTCAGCGATACCGAGCCCGGTATTCGCCGGCTGAAGACAGGCAAGGGATTCTCCTACAAGGGGCCAAACGGGCGGGCAGTCTCCAATGGCACGCGTGCGCGCATCAAGGCGCTCGCCATTCCGCCGGCCTGGACGGATGTCTGGATTTCGCCCGATGCCGACGGTCACATCCAGGCTACTGGCAGGGATCAGCGCGGACGCAAGCAGTATCGCTACCACCCACAATGGGCGGAAGAGCGCGACGGCGCCAAATATTCTAACCTGATTGCCTTTGCCGAGGCACTGCCGGCCCTGCGCAACCAGATCGATGCCGATCTGCGCCGTCACGGCCTGCCGCTGGAGCGCGTGGTGGCGGCGATCGTCTGGCTGCTCGACAACGCCATGATCCGCGTCGGCAATGCCGCCTATGCGCGCGACAACAAGAGCTTTGGGCTGACCACGCTGCGCGACCGACATGTCGATATCAAGGGATCGAGCCTGCGTTTCGCCTTCAAGGGCAAGTCCGGCAAGGAATGGCGGCTGAAGCTCACCGATCGCCGCATCGCCAAGATCGTGCGTGGGGCGCAGGAGCTGCCCGGCCAGAAACTGTTCCAGTATGTCGACGAGGACGGCAACAGGCGGCCGGTCCATTCCGACGATGTCAACCGCTACATCCGCGAAGCAGCAGGCGCCGATTTCAGCTCCAAGCATTTCCGCACCTGGGGCGGCACCATCCAAGCCGCGTCGCTGTTTGCGCAGACCGAGCGTCCCGACAGCCAGGTGCAGTCGAAAAGGGTGATCAACGGGGTCATCGACAAGGTCGCCGCGCGGCTGGGCAACACGCGCGCCGTCTGCCGCAAATGCTACATCCATCCGCAAGTCTTCGATGCCTGGTCTGGAAAAAGGCTGCTCGGTGAAATGGCGGAGGCCAACAGGCGCAAACGATCGATAGACGGTCTCGACGACGAGGAAGCCCTCGTTTTGAGATGGCTCAAGGCGGTGGCTGGTTGACGCCAGGTCAGGCGCAATTTTTTTATCGACGCCATGTCGGGATCGGTCCTACTGTTTCGTCCTTTGACAGAGAAAAGGACGTGCCATGCTCTACGCTATCCTCTGCTACGCCTCCGAAGATGTCGTCTGCTCTTGGAGCAAGGCGCAGGACGACGAGGTCATGGCCAATCTGCTCGACGTCCAGGAAAGATACGCCAAGGCCGGCCGTCTTGGCCCGGTGGCGCGCCTGCTGCCGACGACGGCGGCGACAACGCTACGAAGGGTCAAGGGCGAGTCGGTGGTCATCGACGGCCCGTTCGCCGAGACCAAGGAACAGTTCCTCGGCTTCTACACGCTCGAATGCGCCGATCTCGACGAGGCGGTCGAGTTCGCGCGTGAGCTTTCCGAGGTCAACCCAAGCGGCGGCTCCTACGAGATCCGGCCGGTTTCCCTCTTCAACCCCGCAAGAGTTCCCGTATGACCGAGCTCGCCTGGATCAGCACGGCGATCAGCACCGCCCGTCCGCAGGCGATGGGCGCGCTGCTGCGCTACTTCCGCGATCTCGATGCGGCGGAGGAAGCATTCCAGGACGCTTGCCTGAGAGCGCTGAACAACTGGCCGAAAAACGGTCCGCCGCGCGATCCGGCAGCCTGGCTGATCTTTGTCGGCCGCAACAGCGGCATCGACGCGGTGCGCAAGCGGGCCAAACAGGCGCCGCTGCCGGAGGAGGATCAGATTTCCGACCTTGAGGATGCCGAGAGCGATATCGCCGAGCGGCTGGACGGAGCGCACTACCGCGACGACATCTTGCGGCTGTTGTTTATCTGCTGTCATCCAGACCTGCCGCCGACACAGCAGATTGCGGTGGCGTTGCGTATCGTCTCCGGCCTGACCGTCAAGCAGATCGCCCGCGCCTTCCTTGTCGGCGAAAGCGCCATGGAGCAGCGCATCACCCGCGCCAAGGCGCGCATTGCCGACGCCGGCGTGCCGTTCGAGACACCGGGCGCGGTCGAGCGTTCGGAGCGGCTCGCTGCTGTCGCGGCCATGGTCTATCTGATCTTCAACGAAGGCTATTCGACTAACAGCGGTGAAGCACCGGCGCGCGCGCCGCTCTGCGAAGAGGCGATCCGGCTGGCCCGGCTGCTGCTCAGGCTGTTCCAGACCGAGCCGGAGATCATGGGCCTGACGGCGCTGCTGCTGCTGCAGCATGCGCGGGCGCCGGCGCGTTTCGACGAGAACGGCGAGATCGTGCTGCTCGAGGACCAGGACCGCAGCCTGTGGAGCCGCAAGATGATCGACGAGGGCCTGGCGCTGGTCGATAAGGCATTGCGCCACCAGAGGCCCGGACCCTACCAGGTGCAGGCGGCGGTCGCGGCGCTGCATGCGCGGGCGGAACGGGCCGAGGATACCGACTGGGTTGAAATCGATCTGCTCTACAGCCTGCTCGAACAGATGCAGCCGTCGCCGGTGATCACCCTCAACCGCGCGGTCGCCGTTGCCAAGGTGCGCGGCCCGGAAGCGGCGCTTGCCATGATCGAGCCGCTGGAATCCAGGCTCTCCGGTTATTTCCACTTCTTCGGCCTCAAGGGCGGCCTCTTGATGCAGCTTGGCCGCGGCGAGGAGGCGCGCGTCGCCTTCGACCGTGCCATCGCACTGGCCAACACGGCTGCGGAAGCGGCCCATATCCGCATGCATATCGATCGCTTGATGAAGGACGGCGCCGCAAAGGGCGTCACCAAGGCGGCCCTCTGATCCTGTTCATCCGTCTGGTTCAACGGTCTAACCCCGGCTTGGACCATGCCGGGGTGGCGATTTTTCCCTGAAACAGGTAATGGCACGCCATGACAGCGCCTCCTGTGCCAGATGGCACCAGGAAGGCATGACGCAAGGCTTGAGCCGCCAGCCAATAAGCGGCGGACTCTGAAAGGAACAAAAATGACGATAGCGAAGGAAACGACTGAGCTTCTGGCGAAACTGGGCGTCGCCAAGGGCGCGCTTGTCGGCGGCGATCTCATCGTGCGCAGCCCGGTAACGGGCGAGCAGATTGCGGCGCTGAAGACGATCTCACCGGCCGATGCGGCAAAGACCATCGAAGCCGCCCACAAGGCCTTCCAGACCTGGCGGATGGTGCCTGGCCCGAGACGCGGCGAACTGGTGCGGTTGCTCGGCGAGGAACTGCGCGCGCACAAGGCCGAGCTTGGCCGGCTGGTGTCGATTGAGGTCGGCAAGATCCCGTCCGAAGGCCTTGGTGAAGTGCAGGAAATGATCGACATCTGCGATTTCGCCGTCGGCCTTTCCCGGCAATTGTACGGCCTGACCATCGCCACCGAACGTCCGGGACATCGCATGATGGAAACCTGGCACCCGCTGGGCGTCGTCGGCGTCATCTCGGCCTTCAACTTCCCGGTTGCGGTCTGGTCGTGGAACGCAGCACTTGCGCTGGTCTGCGGCGACGCCGTGGTGTGGAAGCCGTCGGAAAAGACGCCGCTGACAGCGCTTGCCTGCGAGGCGATCTTCAAGCGCGCGGCAGAGCGTTTCGGCGATGCCCCGGAAGGGCTGGCGCCGGTGCTGATCGGCGACCGCGCCATCGGCGAAATCCTGGTCGACCACCCGAAGGTGGCGCTGGTTTCGGCCACCGGCTCGACCCGCATGGGCCGGGACGTCGGTCCGCGGCTGGCCAAGCGCTTTGCCCGCGCCGTGCTGGAACTCGGCGGCAACAATGCCGGCATTGTCTGCCCCACGGCCGATCTCGACATGGCCTTGCGCGCCATCGCCTTCGGCGCCATGGGCACGGCGGGACAGCGCTGCACGACGCTGCGGCGCCTGTTCGTGCATGACAGCGTCTATGATGCTTTGCTGCCGCGCTTGAAGAAGGCCTATGAGAGCGTTTCGGTCGGCAATCCGCTGGAGACGTCGTCGCTGGTCGGTCCGCTGATCGACAAGGCTGCCTTCGACGCCATGCAGAAAGCGCTCAAGGAAGCCACCGCTCACGGCGGCAAGCTGACCGGCGGCTCGCGGGTCGAGAACGGCCATCCCGATGCCTATTACGTGCATCCGGCGCTGGTCGAAATGCCGAAGCAGGTGGCTCCTGTCACCGAAGAGACCTTTGCGCCGATCCTCTATGTGATGAAGTATTCCGACTTCGACACCGTGCTCGACGAGCACAATGCGGTTGGCGCCGGCCTGTCGTCGTCGATCTTCACCCGCGACCTGCAGGAATCCGAGCGCTTCCTCGGCGTCGACGGTTCGGACTGCGGCATCGCTAACGTCAATATCGGCACGTCGGGCGCCGAGATCGGTGGCGCGTTTGGCGGCGAGAAGGAAACCGGCGGCGGTCGCGAGAGTGGTTCCGATGCGTGGAAGGCCTATATGCGCCGTGCCACCAACACGGTGAACTATTCCAAGGCGCTGCCGTTGGCGCAGGGCGTGTCCTTCGACATCGACTGAGGAATTCGTTGGAAATAGCATTCGGGCAGCGCCGTGAGGCGTTGCCCGTTTTCGTTTCTATGGCACGGCGTCAAAGGCCTTGCCGGTCGTGGGGTCGAAGAGGCGCAAGGTCTCCTCGTCGAAGGCGAACGCGCATGGTTCGCCCTTGGCGACGCGGGCGCGTGGCGGCAGGCAGGCCGTCAGCCTTTGCGTGCCGATCCGGGCGGTGGTGACCAGTTCTGGGCCGGTCAGCTCGACGACGTCGATTTCTACCGGCAAAGACAATTCCGTTGCCGCGCCGGTGGCGAGGCGAAGCGCCTCGGGCCTGATCCCGACAACGACCTGTGCGCCATCCTTTACCGCGTTTCTGAAACGGGCAGGCAAGGGCAATCGCACAGCCGAGCCGGCAATGGCCAGCGTTCCGTTCTCGACCACCGCCTGCAGCATGTTCATCGACGGCGCGCCGACGAAACCGGCGACGTAGAGCGTCGCCGGATAATTGTAGATGTCCTCGGGCGTGCCGAGCTGTTCGATCCTGCCGTCGCGCATCACGGCAATCCGCGTTGCCAGCGTCATCGCCTCGATCTGGTCATGGGTGACATAGACGACGGTGGTCTGCAGGAGCTGGTGCAGGCGCTTGAGCTCGGTGCGCATTTCGAGGCGCAGCTTGGCATCGAGGTTGGAGAGCGGCTCGTCGAACAGAAAGACCTGCGGCTTGCGCACCAGTGCCCGGCCGATGGCGACGCGCTGGCGCTGGCCACCGGACAGCTGGCTCGGCTTGCGGTCGAGCAGGGCTTCGATCTGCAGCAGTTTTGCGGCTTCGCGCACCGTCTTGTCGCGCTCGACGGCTGGGACCTTGCGCATCTCCAGGCCGAAGCCGATGTTGCGGTGAACAGTCAGGTTCGGATAGAGCGCGTAGGACTGGAAGACCATAGCGATGTCGCGGTTCTTGGGATGGACGCCAAGCACCGAGCGGCCGCCGATCAGCACATCGCCGCTGGTCGCCTCGGCCAGCCCGGCGATGATGTTGAGCAGCGTCGACTTTCCGCAGCCCGACGAACCGAGCAGCACCAGGAATTCGCCGCTCTCCAGCGCGATGTCGATGCCTTTCAGCGTTTCGACGGCGCCGTAGCTTTTGCGGATATTGCGGATTTCAAGCGCGCTCATGGACGGCGTCCTCGAATTGCATGGGCCCGCCATAGTTGCGGGGCAGAGTGGATATCGCACGGGACGCCACATGCGTGGCGGCCGACAGGCAGGAACTCAGCGGCTGGTCCTGCGCCAGTGCGGCGAGGAAGGCAGCGTTGAAGACATCGCCGGCGCCGATCGTGTCGACGACTTTCACGTTTGGCGCCGGCGCCTCGACCAGGGCACCGTCGGAGCCGATGGCGAGCGCGCCATCCGGGCCGCGCTTGACGACGACGGTGGCGCCTTTCTTCATGCTGGACCTCATCTCGCGTGCCGCGTCGACAGGGCTTTCAAGCCCCGCCAGGGTCAGCGTCTCGACCTCATTGAAAAGCGCGAGATCGCAGCGCGACAGCCATGCGCGCGCGGCGGCGCAGTTCGTCGCCGTCCAGCCCGCCATCGGCCAGCCGGTGTCGAGCGCGACGGCAATGTCGTGCTCGTCCGCCCAGTCGAAAAACGCGTCGTAGTCACCGGTCAGATCATCGGTGAGGAAGGAGCCGCACAACAGCGCGTAGCCGCCGGAGAGCCGCTTGCCGTCGAGCACGGCGAACACATCGGCAAGGCTGAAGCGCGGCAAGTGGCCGCGCGTGGTGAAGAAGGTGCGCTCACCGTCGGGGTGGGTCATGCCGACCGACAGCGTCGTGCCTTCCGGGCGCACCGGCCATTTCTGCGCCCGGCTGCCGAAGGCCTCGCGCAACCAACGGCCGAACTGGTCGTCGCCGACATTGGCGGCGATCTCGAAGTCGACACCGAGCGCCATCCAGGCGAGGCCGGTGTTTCCCGCCTGCCCACCGACGCGCAACTCGTCATGGTCGACGACGGTTTCCGTGCCCGCCGCAGGCCACGGCGCGACCGGGCCGACAATCAGGTCGACATTGACGTTGCCGATCACTGCAAGCGGCCGCATCATTCGCTCCGGGTGATCTTGGTGGAACGAACCGGCGTACCGGCATTGTCGACGCGGGCGTCGGCAAAGGCGATCATCAGCAGTTGCGCCACCGGCAGCATGGCAAAGATCGCCGCCAGGCCGGAGGCCGGCTTGAACGAAAGCGTGACGGCGCCGGCAACCGGCGCTTGCCCTGAGGAATCGAAGATGACGAGTGGTGCGCCGGCCTCGACCACGGACCTGGCCATGGCGGCGACCAGCTCCGCCGTCGGGTCGCTGCCGCGAAACAGGATGATTCCGGTCTGCGGGCCAAGCATCTCCATCGGACCGTGACGGAGCTGGCCACCTTCGAGAGAAAAGCACGGCAATCGCGACAGTTCGGTGAGGCCGAGCGCCAGCGCTTCGGCAAGACCTTGCAGCCGGCGGCCGGAGGTGACGACAGTCGTCACCTTGTCGAGGGCTGCAAGCGCGTCACCGATGTCGGCGGTCTCGGGAGCGTCGAGCGCGCCGAGTGCCGCCGCCGGGTCGTCGCCGAGCGCCGCCAGGATCGCGAGATGCAGAGCAAAGCTGACAGTCAGGCTGCGGGTCGCGGCGAAGGCCAGCTCGGTGCCGCCGGCGCCAACCAGGCAGGGCACCGTTCTGGCGAGGAATGAGGCGCTCTCCAGCGTCAGGCCGAACGCGTCGGAGGCAACGCCGGCTTCCGCGAACCAGCGCACGACCTCGGCGCTTTCGCCGGACTGGGAGGTGACGAGCACGGTCCTGCCGGTGAGCGGCAACGGCTGGCCAAGCTGCTCGGACAGTGGCAACGCGATGGCCTCGACGCCATGGGCGCGATAGAGCGGTTCGACGGCGCGTCCCACGGCATGCGAGCCGCCCATGCCGAGCAGAAGCAGGCGGCCGGTCCGTCGTATCGAGGTGGCGATTTTGGTCGCCATTACCGCGTTGTCCTGGAAAGACGCGATCGCATCCGTATGCTGGCGCGCCATTTCGCGGTCGATCGCAGCGAGCCCGGAAGGCCGCGGTTTTTGTACAGTCATCGTCATCCTTTGACACCACCGCTGGTCAGGCCGGAAATCAGGGCACGTTGCATGACGAGCCCGATCAGCACTGGCGGCAAGGCGGCCAGCACGCCGGCTGTAGCAATCAACCCGTAGTCGGAGACACGGCCGCCGGCGAGGTCGGCGATGGCGACGGTCAGCGTCTTGGCGCGCTGATCGGAGGTGAAAAGCAGCGCGTAGAAGAACTCGTCCCAGGCAAGCAGCACGGCAAACAGTGCCGAGGTCGCCATGACAGGGGCTGCCAGCGGCAGCGTGATGATGCGCAGCGTCTGGAACAGGCCGGCGCCATCGATCATCGCCGCCGCTTCGATTTCGCGCGGGATCGAGTCGAATCCCGCCTTCATCAGCCAGGTGGTGAACGGCGCCAGGATGGTCAGATAGACCAGCGCCAGGCCGAAGACGTTGTTGAGCAGGCCAAGATGCGAAAGACCCATATAGAGCGGCACGGCGAGTGCCACCGGCGGCAGCATATAGGTGGCGATGACCATCGACAGCGACCAGCCGATCGACGGCGTGCGCGAGACGGCCCAGCCGGCGGGAATGGCGAGCAGCAGGGCGGCAATGGTCGCCATGCCGGCGATCTCAAGGCTGTTGCGCAGCGACGCGGTGAAGGCGGCGCCGGCGCTGTTCTCGCCCGTCGACAGCAATTGCCGGTAGCGCGAGAAGTCGGCGCTTTGCGGCCACCAGCGCAGCGGCTTGGCGGCCAGGTCGGCGGCCGGCGATATGCTCATGATGAACAGCCAGGCGATAGGAGCGAGGATCACCACGGCAAGCAGCAGCGCGCATGCGTAGATGAAGACGGTGAAGGCAGGGCTCTTGCGTTCCATCAGTTGGCACTCCCGGCGGTCTTCCTCACAAGTGCTGCATAGGCGACGGCGAGCACGGTGACGAGCAAGGTGACGATCAGCGCCAGCGAGGCGCCGGAGCCGGCGCGCTGGAAGGAAAAGGCCTCCTGGTAGACGAGGATCGACAGCGTGCGCGTGCTGTTGGCAGGGCCGCCGCGGGTCATCACCCAGATGATGTCGAAGACCTTGAAGGCCTCGATGGTGCGCAGCACCAGCGCCACCATCAGCGGTCCGGCGAGATAGGGCAGGATGACGAAGCGGAAGCGGGCGAAAGGTCCGGCGCCGTCGACGAGCGAGGCAGCGGTGATGTCGCGCGGCACCGCTTGCAGGGCGGCCAGCGCAATCAGCGCCACCAGTGGAAAATTCTTCCAGCAGTCGGCGACGATCAATGCCGCCAACGCCGTCCCTGGCTCACCGAGCCAGGAGCGGTAGGCGTCGATGAGATGCAGCTGCGTCAGCGCCGCGTTCAGCGCGCCATATTCCGGATTGTAGATCAGCCGCCACAGCGTGGCGTTGACCACGGTCGGCAATGCCCAGGGCAGAATCATCAGCGCCCGCAAAAAGGCACGACCGCGAAACTCCTGGTTCAGCAGCAGTGCGGCCAGGACGCCGATCACCATTTCGATGGCGACGGAGGCGACAGCAAACCAGGTCGTGGTGACCAGCGTGCGCGAGAAATTCGAGCTGGACAGCATCTTGGTGTAGTTGTCGATGCCGACGAACGAGCCCTCCGTGCCGACCAGCTTAGCGTCGGTGAAGGACAGGCCGACAGTGTCGACGAGCGGCCAGCCGATGACGGCGACCATGACCACGAGCAACGGCAGCATCAGCAGCCACGCACGGGTTGTCATCCAGGTGCTCGACATCGGAGCAGCCTCTCTTCATTCATCGCGATTTGAGAGATAGCACGGGCGGCCTTTCGCCGCCCGTGCTCAACGAACAGCTGGGCTCAAAGACCGCTGTTTTCAGCAGCCGTCTTCAGCGCGTCTTCCGGCGAAGCCGAACCGAGCAGCGATTCCTGGATCGCCTGCTGCAAAGCGGTCGACATCTCCTGGTATTTCGGCGTGGTCGGGCGCGGATACATGGCGGCAAGCCCGACCTTGGCGGTGGCGATCAGTTCTTCCTGGCCCTTGGTGACCGCCGGATCGTCATAGGACGAGGCCCAGATCGGCAGCGAGAGCTTGGCGTATTGGTTCTGCGTTGCCTGCGAAGTCATGAACTCGATGTACTTCCAGGCTTCGTCCGGGTGCTTGGAGACCGCGGTGACGCCAAGGCCCATCGAACCGTTGACGGCCGAAACCTCGCTCTTGCCGGCAATGCCGGGCGCCGGCACGACGCCGACCTTGCCAGCGACCTTGCTGTCCTTGGGGTCGTTGGCCATGTTGTACATATAGGTCCAGTTGAGCGCGAAGGCGGCATCGCCGTTCTCGAACACCTTGCGGACGTCCTCTTCGAGGAATTCCTTGGAATTGGGATTGGTGAGGCCGGACTTGTAGCTGGCCACCATGTATTTCAGCGCGTCGAGCCCGCCGCCGTTTTGGAAGTCCGGCTTGCCGTCCTTGAGGAAGTCGCCGCCATAGGCGCTGACCAGCATGGCGTAGTCACAGATCACGGCTTCGGCCTGCGACCAGCTCCAGGCGATGGGGGTCTTGAGCAGGCCCTTGTCCTGGATGATCTTGGCCTGTTCGTTCAGTTCTTCCCAGGTCTTGGGCGGCGCCTTGATGCCGGCCTTTTCCAGGATCTCCTTGTTGTAGAACAGGTACTTGGTGTCGAGGATCCAGGGCATGCCGTAATATTTGCCGTCATACTGGACGGTGGTCCAGGCGCCGGGCAGCACGCCTTTCTTCATGTCGTCGGTGATCTTCGACGACTCGTCGACCAGCACCTTGTTGGTGGCATATTCAGCCGGCCAGATGACGTCGAACAGCACGACGTCATAGCCGCCACCCGATCCTTGCGCCAGCACGGTCTTGTCGTGCAGGCCCTCATAGGGGACGAATTCGAGATTGACCTTGATGTCCGGATTGGCCTTGGTGAAGGCGTCCGTCATGGCGCGGACATCGGCTTCGCTGTAGGCGGCCTGCGCCATGAACAGCGCATTCAGCGAGGTTTCTGCGAAAGCGTGAGGAACCAGCAATCCTCCTGCGAAGACTGCGCCCAAAAGTGCCTTACCAATCGATTTCAACATTTTCATCTCCCATTTTCCAGCGTTGGCGAGTTGGTGGCGCCGGCGTTGCACCGCCTTCTCGAACTGATGTCGCGTGACCTTTTGTTCCCCGGAGCGATCGGTGGCGATAGGCATTCAGCCTTGGCCATCTTTTTCTGGAGCGCCCGTTTCACCATTAAGTCAATCCGCTTGACTTAATTAGTCGATCAATAGTTTACTGGAGTCAAGAGGGAAACGCCGGTGAACGATATCAGCCCGATCCGCGCCAAAAGCGGCACCAACCAGGAAGGCACCAGCGCGCACAACCGCCGTGTCATGATCGAGGCGCTGCGGCTCAACGGTGCGCTTTCGCGCGCCGACCTGGCACGGGCGACACAACTGACCAAGCAGGCGGTTTCCAACATCATCGACGACCTTGAGCGCGATGGCCTGGTCATTGCCCTCGACACGGTGCGCAAGGGCAGGGGACAACCCTCGACTCCCTACAGGCTGGTTCCGGAAGGCGCCTTCGCCATCGGGCTGCAGATCGACCGGCATGTGACGCGGGCGGTCGCCGTCGATCTGGTCGGCAGCGTGCTGGCGCGCGCCGAAGCCAACCTGCCCGTCGACGAGCCCTCACAAGGCGTCAAAATCATCCTCGGCCTGATCGCCGGCGTCAGACGCCAGCTGGCCGATATTTCCAGCCAGTCCGAAAGCCGGCTCGTCGGCCTTGGCGTCGCCATGCCCGGCCCGTTCGGGGTGAAGAATTCCGACGACAAATGGATGATGCCGGCCTGGCAGAAATTTCCGCTGCTGGAAACCCTTGCCGCAGGCACCGGGTTGAATGTCGGGCTGCAGAACGACGCTGCCGCCTGTGCAACGGCAGAGCGGATCGTCGGCGCCGCGCATGGTGTCGATCATGCGGTTTGCCTCTATGTCGGCTACGGCATCGGCGCCGGACTTATCCTGAACGGCGAGCTGTACAGCGGCGGCAACGGCAATGCCGGCGAGATCGGCATGGCGCTGCTGTCGCCGGCTGGTCCCGGCTCGACGCCGCTCGAGCACCGCGCCTCGCTCGCCTCACTTTACCAGCACCTCGACATGAACCTCGCCGACGAAGGTCTCTACGAGCGGATGAATGCACTGGCCGTGGCCGAGGATCCCAAGATCATGGGCTGGATCGAGGGTGCTGCGCATGATCTGCGCTGGAGCGTGCATCTCATCGAAACGATCTTCGATCCGCAGACCGTCATCCTGACCAGCGGCGCACCGGAAGCGTTGGCCCGCCGCCTGCTGGAGGCGATGCACCCGTTGCTGCCGTCGATCGCCGACCGGCCCGGACGGCTGTTGCCACGCCTGCAACTCGGCATCACCGATCCCTGGTCGATTGCGCTCGGTGCCGCGGCCGAGCCGATCAGCCGCGCCTTCGACCCGCGGTTTTCAGCGATCCTGAAGACACGCTCCGGCGGGTCCTGAAATCGACGTTCAAGCGCCATTCGATGGCGGAAAACACGCTGCGAAGGCCGCGTCCATGATGGCCAGCTTGACGGCCTGGGCGGTCATGTACTCCTGATAGAAACTGTTCGAGATCCACATGATGGATTTGCCGCGCTGGCCGAGCCAGCCGAGGCTGCCGAGCCCTTCGGCATCGCGCAGTTTGCGGGCAAGATGGGTGCGCGAAAGCTTGAGCCAGTTGGCAAAGTCGCCGATCGACACCACGCCGGTCGGGATCCGGTCCAACCCGGAATGGTCGGGATCGACGCCGGAGATCAGCCAGTCCATGACGACGCCGCCATTGTTGAGCCAGGTGAACAGCGAGAAGGTCTGTTTTGGCTCACGCACCGGACTCGACGACAGCAAGCCGTCGGCCACCAGCGGCTGCACCCTTGCGAGCGCGTCGGGTCGTTGGAGGAAATTCGCAAGCCGGCTGGCGCCGTCCAAACCGTCCAGCGTCTGCAGATGGGCAAGAAGCCAGCCGGTCACCGCCTCCAGCGTAGCTGCTGCGGGCTGCAGAGGGCGGATGCGCCTGTCCTCGCTGTTTTCCAGATACTCGATGAAATTATAGTGCAGCATCTCGCGGATGAAGGCGTCACCGGTGTTACGGCTGGCGACGGAGTGCTGACGGATCACGTCGATGAAACGGGCTATCGTCAGTTGCTTGCGATAGTCGTTCGGATCCCGCCTGAAATGCATTGCAAGGCCGAGATGCGCCATCAGCCAGCGCTGCTGCGTGGCAAACACCGAAGAGCGGCGCGGGTCGGCTCTGAAGGCTTTGACCATCGCCAGCGCCTGCGCCCGGACACAGCGGTGCAATGCCGGATGCCCGGCAATATCTTCCAAGGTCAGCATATCCTCCCCCGTGCGCCGCTACAGGCTCCCGGCTGCGAAGAAGAAAATCACATTTTCAGTCTTCGCCGCTTGTGTCCAGACGCCCAAAATCAGGACGACACAACGGATCGATCATGGCTGTGTTCTGCAGGTGGTTGCTACGCCTCAGCTGTCGGAAAACACGCCTGGAAGGCTGCCTCGACGATGGCGAGCTTAGCGGCCTGGACCGTCATGTACTCTTGGTAAAACTGGTTCGACACCCACATGACCGAATGGCCGGGCTGGCCCAGCCAGCCAATACTGCCGAGCGCCTCGGCATCGCGCAATTTGCGCGCCAGATGGGTTCGCGACAGCTTGAGCCAATCGGCAAACTCCGCGATCGAAACGACACTGGTCGGGATACGATCGAGGCCAGCATGATCGGGGTCGATGCCGGACATCAGCCGGTCCATGACGATGCCGCCATTGTTGAGCCAGATGAACAGCGAAAAGGTCTGTTTGGGTTCGCGCACCGGGCTGGAGGAAAGCAGGCCGTCCGCCACCAGCGGCTGCAATTTGGCAATGATGTCGGGTCGTTCGAGGAACATGGCCAACCGGCTCCCGCCATCGAGACTGTCCAGCGTGCGCAGGTGGGCAACGACCCAGCCGACAAATGCCTTCAGCGTGGCCGCCGTCACCTGAAAGGGGTGGGCACGGCCGTCCTCGGTCTTCGGCAGATACTCAATGATGTGGTAGTGCAACATCTCCTTGATGAAAGCGTCGGCGGTGTTGCGGCTGGCCACCGAATTGCGGCGGATGGCCTCCATGAAACGCGTCACCGTCACCTCGGTGTGACGGTCGTGCGGGTCTCGCCTGAAATGCAGGGCAAGGCCGACATGGGCCATCAGCCAACGCTGCTGCGTGGCGAACACCGAAGCAAGACGCGGCGTCGCTTCATAAATCTGGAGCAGGGCCAGCGACTGCGCCCGGACACCGCGATGCAATGCCGGATGGCCGGCAATATCTTCCAAATTCAGCGCCATCCTCCTCGCTCCGACCCAGCCCCAGCCTGCGAAGACGCAGATTACATTTTCAGCCTTCACACTTCGTGTCTAGACGTTCCAGCCTGAACAATAGGCCCGAGCCGATCGCACCCAATACTTGCGGCCAACTGTTGGCGACTGTTCGTGGAGCAGGTGCCCGTCTTCACCTGGTTGAAGGAGCGGCGCGTCAGAGTTCGAGTGCTTCCCGCAGTGCCGGACCACCCCTGACGCGAAGATCGAGATCGGCTTCGATGTGGTCGATATGGTGCAGCATCAGTGCGCTGGCGCGTTCGGCATTGCCGTTTTCGAGCGCGTCGAGAATCTGCATGTGCTCGTTGTGGCCGCAGCTCGAAATGCCGGAGCGGCCATAAAGCGCGATCACCAGCGAGGAGCGCGCCACCAGCTCTTCCATGAAGCGCTGCAGGATGACGTTTCCCGCCACCGAGGCCAGCAGCAAGTGAAAATCACCTGACGCCTTGATTTCGGAGCGTCTCGCGGTCGGCCCGCGTTCGGCAATGAAGCGGCCCTCTTCCTCGAGCTGAGCCTTGAACGCAAGGACATGCTCCGGCGTGATGCGCCCGGCGGCTGCAATGGCGATGCCGGGTTCGATGAGCCGGCGCGAGGCAAAGACCTGTCGCGCTTCTTCCGGCGAGGGATTGGCGACGAAAGCGCCGCGGTTGCGCTCGGTTCGCACCAGGCCTTCGAAGGACAGCATCTGCAGTGCGGCGCGTGCCACGGTGCGGCTGACATCGAACAGAGTGCCGACCTCGCCTTCGGACAGCTTGGTTCCGGGCGCCAGCCGGCGGTCGACGATCGCGTCGCGCAGCTGGTCGCGGATCGCCTGGGCGCGATCCTCATTGGCGTTGTCGATAGCGGGGAAAGTCTGGTCGGCAATGTTCATGGCGGCGTACCCTCGCGCCTTTCTATCCTGAATCGGGGCGCATGGACGAGAGCCAAAGTGAACACGATCGCAGAAAAGATTGCATACGATTTTTGCGCAGATCGAAAACAATCGCTCATAATTTGTGCATTGCACAAGGGTGACGTTTCGGCGGGCAGTCGGTATCGACGCTGATTTTCTCAAAGATTCAAATGCTTGAGGCTCACGGCGAGTGACTGGCACGCATGATGCTTTGGTTAATCCGATCAAAGGGGAAGCCGGATGTCCAAAGCCGCCGAAATCGACATCGTGTCCGTTTCGAAAGTCTATGGCGCGACCACCGCCGTCGAAGACATCAGCCTGAAAATCCCGGCCGGCACCTATTGCTGCCTGCTTGGGCCGTCCGGCTGCGGCAAGACCTCGACACTGCGCATGATCGCCGGGCACGAGAGCATTTCCAGCGGCGATGTGCGGCTCGGCAATGTGGTGGTCACCGACCTGCCGCCGGCCAAGCGCGGCACCGCCATGATGTTCCAGTCCTACGCGCTGTTTCCGCACCTCGACCTGATCGACAATGTCGCGTTCAGCCTCAAGATGAAAGGCGTCGGCAAGGAGGAGCGTCGCGCCAAGGCGCTCGACATGCTGAAGCTGATGCAGATGGAGGCCTATGCCGGCCGTCGCCCGGCGCAGCTTTCAGGCGGCCAGCAGCAACGCGTGGCGCTGGCCCGCGCGCTGATTACCGACCCCGAGGCGCTGTTGCTCGACGAACCGCTGTCGGCGCTCGATCCGTTCCTGAAAATCCGCATGCGGGCCGAGTTGAAGAAACTGCAGGCGTCGCTCGGCATCACTTTCGTCCATGTCACCCACAGCCAGGAAGAGGCGATGGCGCTGGCCGATCTGATCGTGGTGATGAATGACGGCCGCATCGAGCAGGCGGCACCACCGCGCGACGTCTTCGAGCGACCGGCCACCGCCTTCGTCGCCCGTTTCATGGGCGACCACAACGTGATCTCCGGCCGCGTCAGTGGTGAGCGCGACGGCATGGTCGTCTTCGATGTGCCGGGTGGTATCTCGTTGGCAGCCAGCGGGCAGAGCAGGCCGGCCGGTGAGCCCATCGACATCGCCATTCGCACCGATCATGTGCGGATCGGTGAGCCGCCGGCCAGCGGGCTCGGCTTCACCGGCATCATCTCCAACATCGAGTACCGCGGCTCGACCGTGAAGCTCTCGGTCAACGGCGCCGGCATCGAGGATTTCACCGTCATCGTCGACGACACCAGCTTCTTCGCCAAGCCGGTGGCCGTCGGCGATGCGGTGCCAATCGCCTGGGACCCCGCGGACGCGATCGTCCTCGGCCGTCTCGATTCCTGAACCAGCATAACCAACCAGAAAAGGGGAACAGAAAATGACCAACACCACCGACACCAAGAAGACAGGAATTTCCCGCCGCTCGCTGCTCAAGACAGGGGCCGCCGCCGTCGGCTTTGCCGCCGGCTCCGGCGCCATCACAGGCTTCCCGACCATCTGGGCGCAGTCCAACATCACGCTGCGCCAGTTCGGCACCGGCGTGTCGAACCTCAACGCCATCGCCGACAAGTGCAAGGCCGATCTCGGCATCACGCTGGAAATGACCGCGACCGATTCCGACGCTGCCGCCCAGCGCGCGGTGACGCAGCCGGACAGCTACGACATCGCCGACATCGAATACTGGATCTGCAAGAAGGTGTTCCCGAGCGGCGTGCTGCAGCCGATGGATGTCAGCAAGCTGAAATACTACGACGAGTTGGTGCCGCTGTTCAAAACCGGCAAACTGACGCCCGACAGCGTCATTGCCCAGGGCACCGCGCCGCACACGGTCGGTTATGTCGAGGCGCAGGACTCAAAGACCTTCGCTAAGGCGCCGACCAACTGGTTCACCATGGTGCCGACCATCTACAACGCCGACACGCTTGGCATCCGGCCCGACCTCGTCGGCCGCGACATCACCACCTGGGCCGACATCATGGACCCGGCGTTCAAGGGCAAGACCGCGATCCTCAACATCCCGTCCATCGGCATCATGGACGCGGCGATGATCATGGAAGCCACCGGCAACATCAAATATGCCGACAAGGGCAACATGACCAAGGAAGAGATCGACAAGACGATCGACTTCCTGATCAAGGCCAAGCAGGCCGGCCAGTTCCGTGCTTTCTGGAAGTCCTTCGACGAGAGCGTCAATCTGATGGCATCGGGCGAAGTGGTGATCCAGTCGATGTGGTCGCCCGCCGTTGCCGCCGTGCGCTCCAAGGGCATCGCCTGCCGGTTCCAGCCGCTCAAGGAGGGCTATCGCTCGTGGGGCGGCGGCCTTGGTCTTGCGGCTCACCTCAAGGGCGCCGAGCTCGACGCTGCCTATGAATACATCAACTGGTACACGTCCGGCTGGGTAGGCGGCTATCTAAACCGCCAAGGCTACTATTCCGCCAACATGGTCTCGGCCAAGAAGTTCATGTCCGAGGACGAGTGGGGCTACTGGATTGAGGGCAAGCCGGCCAAGGGCGAGATCAAGGCGCCGGACGGCACCGTCATGGAAAAGGCCGGCGCCGTGCGCGACGGCGGCTCCTTCGAAGAGCGCATGGGCAAGGTTGCCTGCTGGAACTCGGTGATGGACGAGGACCGCTACATGGTGAAGCGCTGGAACGAGTTCATCGCGGCGTAAAGCGGGACGCGTTCGCTGTGATGTTGCGATCCTTCGCGCCCCCCTCTGTCCTGCCGGACATCTCCCCCACGAGGGGGGAGATTGGCAGCGTCATGGCCGGCTCTCCCTTAGCAACGTTGGAGGTTGGCGAAGGTCGCTATGAGAGTTCAATCTCCCCCCTCGTGGGGGAGATGTCCGGCAGGACAGAGGGGGGCGCGAAGGATCGCGAATCATCGCGATCGCGAGGATTCTCCAGATGACCGTGGCTCTCGATCAGCCTGCTACCGTCACTGCCGCCAAGCCCGCCAAGCGCTGGTCGTTCAGCGCCGTCACGCCCTACCTGCAGTCAGCCCCCTTGGCGCTCATCCTCGGCGCGTTCCTTTTGCTGCCCATCATCATGATCGTTGTCGTCTCCTTCTGGGACTACGACTTCGCGGCGATGTATCCGGATTTGCTGACCACCAACTATTCCGACGTGCTCGGCTCCTGGGTCACCTGGAAGACTTATCTCAACACCATCAAATTCGCAGCCATCGTCTGGGCGCTGACCTTGTTCATCGGTTTCTGGGTGGCCTATTTCCTTGCCTTCCATATCCGCACCACGGCCATGCAGATGGTGCTGTTTCTGGTCTGCACGGTGCCGTTCCTGACCTCCAACATCATCCGCATGATCTCCTGGATTCCGGTGCTCGGCCGCAACGGGCTGATCAACTCGACGCTGGTGCAACTGGGCCTGGTGCCGAAGCCGATCGAGTGGCTGCTTTATTCCGAATTCGCCGTGGTGCTGGCCATGGTGCATCTTTACACGCTGTTCATGGTGACGCCGATCTTCAACACGCTGATGCGCATCGACCGCTCGCTGATGGAGGCCGCGCGCGACGCCGGCGCCTCCGGCTGGCAGGTGCTTTGGAACGTCATCATACCGCTGGCCAAGCCGGGCATGGCGATCGGCACCATCTTCGTCGTCACGCTGGTGATGGCCGACTTCTCCACCGTGCAGGTGATGTCGGGCGGCCAGAGCGCCTCGGTGGCGCTGATGATGAAGAACCAGATGTCGCTGCTGCAGTATCCGGCGGCCGCCGCCAATGCGGTCGTGCTGTTGGTGCTGGTGCTGTTGATGGTCGCCGGCATCCTGCGCATCGTCGACATCCGCAAGGAGCTTTGACGTGAGCCACGAGAAGCGCACTCTTGAATTCTACGTGCTGGCGGCGTTCTTCGCGCTGTTCGTGCTGTTTCTCTACGGTCCGCTGTCGGCGATCCTGATCCTGTCCTTCCAGGGTGAGAATGGCGGCCTGACGTTTCCGCTCAATGGCGTGTCGCTGCACTGGTTCGCCAATCTGTTCGAGCGCCAGGCGGTCGGTGATTTCGGCGGCAGCTTCAAGCGCTCGCTGATGCTGGGTGTCATGGTGATGATCGTCACCGTTGTCGTGTCGCTGCTTGCCGGCCTCGCCTTCCGCCAGAAATTTCGCGGCGCCACCGCGCTGTTCTACCTGGCCGTTGCCAGCCTCGTGGTGCCGTCGATCATCATCTCACTCGGCATCGGCGTTGTCTTCCAGCAGATCGGTTTTCGTCCCGCCTGGTACACGTCTGCCTTCGGTGCTCATCTGACATGGACCTTGCCGTTCGGCGTGCTGATCATGTTCGCCGTCTTCAACCGGTTTTCGCCGGCCTATGAGGAAGCCGCGCGGGATCTTGGCGCCACGTCCTGGCAGACCTTCGTGCATGTCGTGCTGCCGATGATCGCGCCGAGTCTGATCGGCGTCGGCCTTTTCGGCTTCACGCTGTCCTATGACGAGTTCGCCCGCACGCTGATGACGTCTGGCACCTTCAACACGCTGCCGCTGGAAATCTACGGCATGACCACCAACGTCACGACGCCGGTGCTCTATGCGCTGGGCACGGTGACTACGGTGTTCTCCTTCCTGGTGATCCTGGCGACGCTTGGCGCGATCCTCTATGTCGGCCGCCGCCGGGCAAGGGCTTGAGAACCGCAGTGCAGATCCTCGTCGTCAATCCGAACACCACAGCCAGCATGACCGAAACCGTTGCGGCGGCGGCCCGGTCGGCGGCTGGCGCCTGGACGGAAATCGTCGCCGTCACTTCGTCGATGGGACCTGTGTCGATCGAAGGCTATTATGACGAGGCGCTGGCCGTGCCGGGCCTGCTGGTCGAGATCGCCGCCGGCGAGCGCGCGGGCGCGCAGGCTGCGATCATCGCCTGCTTCGACGACACCGGCCTCGACGCCGCGCGCGCCATGGCCAACATTCCTGTCATCGGCATTTGCGAGGCGGCGCTCAGCCTCGCTTCGTTCATTGCCCAGCGCTTTACCGTGGTGACGACGACCACACGGTCATGGGTTCCTGTCGAGGCGCTGGTGCAGCGTTACGGCATGGCGGGCCGGGCACGCGTGCGCGCCGCCGATGTTCCAGTGCTCGCGCTTGAAGACCCGGCATCCGGTGCGGTCGAAAAACTGCGTGGCGAGATTGCGCGCGCCATCGACGAGGATCGCGCCGAGGCGATCGTGCTCGGCTGCGCCGGTATGGCCGATCTTGCCCACCGGCTGCAGGCGGAATTCGGCGTTCCGGTCATCGACGGTGTCGGCGCCGCGGTCAAACAGGCCGAGGCGCTGATCGCGCTCGGCCTGTCGACATCCAAGCGTGGCGCCTATGCAAACCCGCTGGCAAAGCCCTATCGTGGCGCACTAGAATCCTTTGCACCGGGAACTGTCGCCGCCGAGTGATTGCAATGCCTCGAACGATCCGGACGCTCGCTGAGAGCGAAGTGGAAACGCTTGTCGACTGGGCAGCTGTCGAAGGCTGGAACCCCGGCTTCGGCGATGCCGCGGTGTTCCGGGCGGCGGATCCAGGTGGCTTCATCGGCGCTTTTGTCGATGGCGAGATGGTGGCCGGGATTTCGGCTGTCGCCTATGGCGACGATTTCGGCTTCATCGGCCTCTACATCTGCCGTCCGGACCGGCGTGGCGAGGGCCATGGCAAGGCGGTGTGGGACGCAGGCATGGCGCGGCTTGGCAACCGAACCATCGGTCTCGACGGCGTTGCAGAGCAGCAGGCCAATTACCGCAGCATGGGCTTCGTGCCTGCCTATGACACCGTTCGCTACAGCGGGCGCGCGGCCAGCCTGGCCAGCGGAGGCGACATCCGGCCCGTCACGCCTGGCCTTGTCACCGATATCGTGGCTTACGACCGCCACTGTTTTCCGGCGCCGCGGCAAGCCTTCCTACAGGAATGGTTGCGGCCACCGCGCAACGCGTTTGCGGTCGTCAACGGAGGAAGGATCTCCGGCTATGGCGTCGCGCGGCCGTGCCGCGACGGTTTCAAGATCGGGCCTTTGTTCGCCGACAATATGGACATCGCGCTGCAACTTTTGACGGGACTGGCAGGCTTGCAGGCAAGCGACACGCTGCACATCGACGCTCCCGCAACCAATGGCGGGTTCATCGCCGCGCTCGAGGCGGCTGGTCTGTCACCGGGCTTCACAACGACCCGGATGTACAGGGGAGGCGTGTCTGCCCCGTCAGGAGTTTTCGGGATAACGACCCTGGAGCTCGGCTGAAGCCGAGCTCCAGGAACGGGCGGTCATTGCCGCCTCGTTCTTCCCAGTCGGGTTTTGGAAACGACGGTCAGGCCGCCCGGGCTCCTGGCGTTTTACGCGCCCAGACCGGAAGCCAGTCGCCATGGGTGGCGAGCAATTCATCCACCAGCGACCATATCTGGTCGAGGTCGAGTTCGGCTGCCGTGTGCGGGTCCATCATCGCCGCGTGATAGATATGCTCGCGGTTTTCCGTCATCAGTGCCTGAACCGTCAGTTCCTGCACGTTGATGTTGGTGCGGATCAGGGCGGTGAGTTGCGGCGGCAGGTCACCGATAAAGGTCGGCTGGATGCCGGAAGCATCGACGAGGCACGGCACCTCGGCGGCGCAATTGGTGGGCAGCGAGGTGATACAGCCATTGTTGCGGACGTTGCCGTAGATCACCGACGGCTCGCCCGTCCACACCGAATTCATGATCGAGGACGCATATTCCTTCGACTGCTCGACCTCGATTCTGTCGGCGGAACGATAGGCTTCGGCTTGCCCTTTCCAGCGTTCGATCTGCTCGATGCAGCGCTTGGGATATTCATCGAGCGGGATGCCGAATTTTTCGATCAGATCGTCGCGGCCTTCCTTGATGAAGTAGGGCGTGTATTCGGCGAAATGTTCCGAGCTTTCGGTAACGAAATAGCCGAGCCGCGTCAGCATCTCATAGCGCACCTTGTTTGGGCAGCGTGGATTCCAACCTGGCTTTGGCGCCCGGCCTTCGCGATAGGCGCGCACCAGATCGGGATAGAGGTTGCGGTAGGAGCCGTCGGGCTGGCGATGCTCGAATTTGAGGTAGAAGGCCATGTGGTTGATGCCGGCGGAGCGGTAGCGGATTTCCTCGTAGGGAATGTCGAGGTCGTGCGCCAGTTCCATCGCCGTTCCCTGCACCGAATGGCAGAGGCCGACCTGCCTGATCTCGGGGTATTTCTCTGATATCGCCCAGGTGTTGATCGCCATCGGGTTGACGTACTGCAGCATGATCGCCTGCGGGCAAACGGCGAGCATGTCCTCGCAGACCTTCCAGAGATGCGGCACGGTTCTGAGGCCCCGCATGATGCCGCCGACGCCCAGCGTATCGGCGATGGTCTGGCGCAGGCCGTATTTCTTCGGGACTTCGAAATCGGTGACCGTGCAGGGTTCGTAGCCACCGATCTGGAAGGCGACGACGACGAAATCCGCGCCCTTCAGCGCCTTGCGCTGATCGGAATAGGTTTCGGCCTTGGCCTTGACGCCGAGAGTCGAGATCAGCTTGTTGACGACAATGGCGCTCTCTTCGAGGCGCTGCGGGTTGAGGTCCATCAGGGCGATGCTTGCCCCCGATAATGCCGGACGCTGCAGCACGTCGCCGACGATGTTCTTCATGAACACCGTGGAGCCAGCTCCGATGAATGTGATCTTGGGATTTCTTGTCATTACAGTCTCCGGCAAATGCAATCAGGCTACCTCGAAAGCGGCTTTGACGAGCCGTTGCGTGTAGGCGGTTTTGGGATTGGACAGAACTTCGTTGACCGGCCCCGCTTCGACGATCTTGCCGTGCTGCATGACGATCACACGGTGGCAGAGCGCGCGGACGACCTTGAGATCGTGCGAGATGAAGAGGTAGCTGAGGCCGCGTTCGCGCTGCAGCTTGCGCAGCAGTTCGATGATCTGCGCCTGGACCGAGAGATCCAACGCCGATGTCGGCTCGTCGAGCACGATGAACTCGGGTTCCAGCGCAATGGCGCGGGCGATGGCGATGCGCTGGCGCTGGCCGCCGGAGAACTCGTGCGGGAAGCGCGAGAGGATGTTGCCCGGCATGCCGGCGCTGGTCAGCGCGTCGCGCACCCGGTCGATGCGGTCGTTCTTGGTCGCCCCGATCCGGTTAACGACCAGCCCTTCCTCGATGATCTGGCCGATCGTCATACGCGGGTTGAGCGACGAAAACGGATCCTGGAAGACGATCTGCATGCGCGAGCGCAACGGTCGCATCTCCGCCCGTGACCGGCCATGGATCGGCTGGCCGTCGAAATAGATCTCGCCGCCGCTGCTGGTGTTGAGCCTGAGCAGCGCTTCACCGAAGGTCGTCTTGCCCGATCCGGATTCGCCGACGAGGCCCAGTGTCTCGTGGCGGCAAAGGGTCAGGTCGAGACTGTCGACGGCGACGAGTTCGCGCAGGTCCGGTTTCAGGAACGTGCCATGCCGCAGCATGAAGGAGACGCGCACGCGCTTGGCATCGAGGATGATGCCGGCGCCTTCCGGCAGCGGATTGGCCTGGCCGCGCGGTTCGGAGGCCAGCAAATGCTTTGTATAGGGATGCTGCGGATCGGCGAAAAGCCTGTCCGTCACATTGTGCTCGCACATGGCGCCGTGCTGCATGACATAGACATAGTCGGAGAACTGCCGCACCACCGTCAGGTCGTGGGTGATCAGGATCACCGCCATCCGCAATTGTTTCTGCAGGTTGCGAATGAGGTTCAGGATCTGCGCCTGAACCGTGACGTCGAGCGCCGTTGTCGGCTCGTCGGCGATCAGCACGTCCGGATCGTTGGCGAGCGCCATGGCGATCATCACACGCTGGCGCTGGCCGCCGGAAAGCTGGTGCGGATATTGCCGCAGCCGCGCGGAAGGGTCTGGTATCTGCACCTGTTGCAGCAATTCCAGGGCTCGTGCCTCGGCCTGCTTGCGGCTCACCTTGCGATGCACCCGGATCGCCTCGACGATCTGGCTGCCGATCGTGTAGATCGGATTGAGCGAACTCATCGGCTCCTGGAAGATCATCGAAATGCGGTCGCCGCGCAGTTTGCGCCGCTCCCGTTCGGAGAATTTCAGGATGTTGGCGCCATCGTACTCGACTGTCGATTTCGCCGACACCACGGCGCGCTTGGACAGCAGCCCCATGACGGTGCGCGCCGTCACCGACTTGCCCGATCCGGATTCGCCAACGATGGCGATCGTCTCGCCGCGATAGAGCTGGAACGAGATGTCCTTGACGGCTTCGACCGTGCCGTGTTCGACCTTGAAATCGACCGCGATGTTGCGGGCGTCGATGACCGGGTTTTCCGAACGTCCGTCATGATCGAGCCGGACAGGCGGGGCGAAGGTGTTGACGAGTGCGAGAGCCATCACATCACCTCAATAAGGATCCACTGCATCGCGCAGCCCATCGCCAAGCGCGTTGAACGCGAAGACGGTGACGAGCACGAAGCCGACGGGCGCAAGTATCCAGGGATAGGTGCCGATGACCGAATAGGTCGCGGTGTCCTGCAGCATCAGCCCCCAGGAGATCAGCGGCGGCTTCACCGCGAAACCGAGGAAGCCCAGGAACGATTCGAGCAGCACGACACTCGGGATCGCCAAGGTGACGGCAACGATGACGTGGCTCATTACGTTCGGGAAAATGTGCTGCATGATGATGCGACGGTCGGTGGCGCCGACGGCGATCGCGGCACGGACATAGTCGATCCGGGCCAGCGCCAGCGTCTTGCCGCGGACTTCGCGCGACATCTGCGCCCAGCCGAGTGCCGACATGACGATGATCACAAAGGCCAGGAAGACGTTGGTCGGCGCCGTCACCGGGACCAGCGATGTCAGCGCCAGGTAGAGCGGCAATTGCGGAAAAGCGAGCACCAGTTCGACGAAGCGTTGCACCCAGACATCGAACACACCACCGAAATAGCCCGAAACCATGCCGACAGTGGTGCCGATCACGGTGACGATGAAGACCACGGTCAGCGCGATCATCAAGGAGATGCGCGAACCATAGATGGCGCGGGCCAGCACATCTCGGCCGAATTTGTCGGTGCCGAGGAAATGCACCGGAAGGCCGTCGGTCGAGCCGAAGAAGTGCCGGTTGGCAGGGATCAGGCCAAGGAGCCTGTAGTCCGCGCCCTTGACGAAGAAACCGAGCAGGCGCGGGTGGTCATAGTCCGGTCCTACGACCGGCTGGAAGGTGACCGGGTCAAGCTCTTCGGAATCGGCCAGCGCATAGACACGCGGCTGGAAGACGAAATTGCCGTCCTTGTCGTGGAAGCTCATCATTTGCGGTGGCGCGAAACCGACATCGGTCACCTTGGGGTCCATGGGGGCGAAGAAATCGGCGAACACCGCCATCAGCACCAGAAATACAACCAGGATCAGCCCGGCCATGCCGGTCCAGGATCGCTTCAGCCGACGCCAGACGAGCGCCATATAGCTTTCATTGCCATGCGACGTTCTCGTCGTGACGGGTTCTTCGACAGGCGGCGGCAGGGAGGGATCGATGGCAAGCATCTCAAGCCCCCGCATACTGGCGGACGCGGGGGTCGAGCAGGACCAGCAGCATGTCGGCGATGATGTTGCCGACGATCAGTGTCGCCGACAGCACCATCATGAAGGTGGCGGTGACATAGACGTCGCCGACCGCCATCGAGCCGACGATCGCGGGCCCGACGGTCGGCAGCGCAAAGATGATTGCCGTCTCGATCTCGCCGGTCAACATGTAGGGCAGCACCACGCCCTGGTACATGACAAGCGGATGCAGTGCATTGGGCACCGCATGGCGCATGACGACCGCAGCGCCGCCCAGGCCCTTGGCGCGGGCCGTTTCGACATATTGGGCATTCAGCGTGTCGAGCAGGTTGCCGCGCATGACGCGCATATTGTAGGCAAGCCCGCCAAAAGTTGCGATCGCCACGACCGGCCAGACATGTTTGACGAGATCGGCGAATTTTGCCCACGACCATGGCGCCCCGCCATATTGCGGCGAGAAGAAGCTGCCGATCTCGGACACGTTGAACTTGAAAACCAGAAGATAGACGATGATCAGCGCCATCAGGAAGCGCGGCACCGTCATGCCGAGGAAGGCGACGGTCGAAAGCGCGCTGTCAATCCAGCTATACTGTCTTGTCGCTGCCCAGATGCCGAAACCGATGCCGAGCACGGAAGCCAGGATGTGGCAAACCAGCGCCAGTAACAACGTCCGCGGCAAGCGCTCGCCGACCACATCGGCAACCGGCTTGTTGTAGTAGAGGCTGTAGCCGAAATCGCCGTGGGTGACGATGCCGCCGATCCAGTTGAAATACTGGACCAACATCGGCTTATCGAGCCCGTGCTCGACCCGGTAGGCCTGCGCCTGGGCGTCGGCCTCGGCGAAGGAGGCGCCGCCCTGATTGATGAGCTGGGAGCGAATGTAATCCGCGTAGTCGCCCGGCGGTGCCTGGATGATGGCAAAAGTGACCGCGCTCAAGATGACCAGCACCGGTATGGCGGAGGCTATGCGCACGAGCAGGAATCGTAACATTGGACGGTTCGCTTCGCTTTTGCAGCAGATGCTCCTCGTGGGTGCAGCCGGCGGTTTCTTTTTTGTCCGGCCGCGCTCGCGGCGCGGCCGGAAGGTCTTTTCGTCTGGGAGGATCTTAAAGCGCGTCGCAGTGCGGCGCGCCTTAAGTTTCTGCTTAGTTCATCGGACCCTTGTCTCCGGGCTTGCCGGGCAATTGTTCGGGGAACAGCTCATACTTGCCCTGTTTGTCGGCGGCGACCCAGACACGTTCGCGGATGATCGAGTCTTCGGCCCAGTTGAACATGAAGATCGGCGTGCCTTGCAGGATGTTCGAGAAGCGCTTGTTGATGATCAGCGCGCCCGGATATTCCGTCAGGCCGATCGTGTAGATGTGTTCCGTCGAGATCTTCTGGAACTGCTTCATCAGGCTGGCGCGCTCGTCATTGTCCTGCGTCGAGACGAACTTGTTGACGATGTCGACAAGGTCCTTCTCGAACGGCATCAGATCGACCTGGCCGCTTTCCGGGGCGCGATGGTTCCAGCTGGTCTTCGGACCGACAGGGGCCAGTTGCTCGGTGTTCTGCACGACGGAGGTGAGCTCCTGGTCGTTACGCCGTACCAGCCAGTCGAAGCGGCCGGAATATTGTGAGGCGTCGCGCTGGGTGCCGTCGAGCCCGTTGAGGACAATGCGCAGGCCAAGCTTTTCCATCTGGCCGACGACACCTTCGGCGAGACTCTTGTCGGTGGTGTAGTCGTTGTTGACCAACATCACGATCTCGACGTTCTTGCCGCCGGCGGTGCCGGCCGGGAAGTTCACGAAGCCGTCGCCATCCGTATCCTTCAAGCCTGCCTTGGCGAGCTCTGCCTTGGCGCCTTCGAGATCGAATGGATAGTAGACGGTTGAATTCCGGTCATAGAAGCTTGTGCCTGAGGAGAGGCCGCCGGGATAGATCGCGGTGAACGGACCCTTGACCAGCGAGTCGCCGAGCGCCTTGCGGTCGAGTGCCATGGTGACGGCCTTGCGGAAGTCCTCATTGCGGTTCAGCTCGCGGATCGCCTGCCCGCGTTCGTCCGGGTTGCCCCAGCCATTGGCGGAGAAGTTCATGCGCAAATTGTAGCCGATCAGACGCGGGCCGAAGGCGAGGCGGGCCGGTGCGTCCTTTTCCGCCGCACGCTTCAGCGAGGCGACGAAGTTTTCAGGCTGCTCGAGATTCGAGAAATCGGCAGCCCCTGCTACCGCCTGGACATCGCGGTCTGCCCAAGTCGACAGTTTGTAGTGAAGCTCATTGAGGTAAGGCAACTGGTTGCCCTTCTCGTCGACCTTCCAATAGTAGGGATTGCGCCGCAGCACGATGATGTCGTCCGGCCGGTATTCGACCGGCACCCAGGCGCCCATCACCGGCATGTTCATATATTCCGGTGGGAAGGCGTTCTTGAACTGCTCGTAGGTGTTCTTCGAATATTTCGGGTGGTGCGGCTTCAAGATATGCGCCGGGCCGGGGCAGAAGGTGCCGTAGGCCATGGCATAGAGATATTGCTTCGGGAAGGCTTCCTTGAAGGTCCACTCGACGGTGTAGTCATCGATTTTCTTCAGCGTCGTGCCGACGCCAAAGGTTTCCGGGGTGGCGCCGTTGAGCGGCGAGACATTCGGGTCGACGACCTCGTCATCCCAGTAGAACATGACGTCGTCGGCATTGAACGCAACACCGTCAGACCATTTGGCGCCTTCGACCAGGTGCATCGTCAGCTTGTGGCCGTCCTTCGACCAGTCCCAGCTTTTGGCCAGGTTCGGCAGCGGCTCGGTGTCCTTGGCCTCGACCTGGAACAGCGGCGCGGTGCGCGTCAAGCATTCGGAAAGGCCGATATCGATGCCGCCCCAACCTTGCGTCTGGCCGGCGCCATAGTTCCAGCCTTCCGGCCGGCCGCCGATGACATGGCGCATCGTATCGCCGTAGACGCCGATGCCGTCCTGCATGTTGGCGGTCTTGAAGACCAGCGGCTCCTTCGGCAGCCGATCCTTGACCGGCGGCAGTTCGCCGGTCTTGACGTATTTCTGCGTGACCCAATCGGGCTCGTGGTATTCGGGCAGCGCCTTGAACTCCAGGATGGAGTCGCGCGCCACATAGGTGATTTTTCCCTCGGCGGGAAATTGTGCGGGCGCCGGCGGCACGGTCGGTTCGGATGCGTGCGCAGTCAACGCCGCGGCGGACACGCTCAGCGCCAGCCCGGCAAGAATGCCAATGTTTCGGAAACTCGTCATCGTCTCTCCTCCCTGTTGTTGTTTCGGAGCGCTTGCGCCACTCCATTGCTCCTCGAGATATGCGGTCGGTGATCTCCTCCGAAAATCAGCCGTGATCCGTTCTGCCTGTCGCTCAGACGGCCTGTTTGAGGGCCGCCTTTTCGGTGCGCAGCTCCTCGATCGAGCGGACGTCGCGGCGTGCGGCGCCTGCCCATTCGCGGGTCTTGACCCTGGATTTCGAAAGCCGTTCCTTCGCGGCCGGAATGGCATGGGCGTATTGCGGCAGCCAGTTGGCCTGGGCGACGACCATCTCATCGACCATTTGCCAGACTTCTTCCGGCGTCGAGACGGCGCCGACCAGCGGGTCGTGCAGGACCGCCAGTTTCAAAAGGTCGATATCGCCTGATATCGCCGCATGAACCGACATGCGCTGGACATTGATCGAGGAAATGCAGGTGGCGGCGCAGGCTTCCGGCAGCGTGATGCCGGCGGCCATGTTGATGCCGAAGCGATCGACGAAGCCCGGCGACTCGATGATCGCGTCCTGCGGCAGGTTGGTGATGACGCCATTGTTCTTGACGTTGAAATGGCCGCGATAGACGCGGTTGGTCTCCAGCGCTTCCAGAATGTGGCTCGCATGCTCGTTGGAGCGCTTGGCAGGATCGATCGGCCTGGCAGCGGATTCGAGAAATTGCGGAAATTCCGTTTCGAACCAGTTGCGCGTTTCCGTGGAGTGGCGAAGGTAGCCGCCGGTTTCGCCATGGATCCAGTCCGACATGTCGATCCAGCGGGTGATTTCGTCTGGCCGCTTGCGGTACCAGGGCAGATATTCGGAAAGGTGGCCGTTGCTTTCGGTCGAGTAGACGCCGAAGCGCTTCAACACATCGATACGCAGCTTTTCCTGCTGCGAAAAAACCGGATGCGCCTCGAAAGCCGCAACCAACTCGTCCTTGCCGATCTTGCGGCCGTTGAGCCGCAGGTCGATGAACCAGGTCTGATGGTTGATGCCGGAGCAGACATAGTCGAGTTCGCTGTGCGATTTGGCACCGAGCACTTCGGCGATCTGCTCGGCGCCGTGCTGGACGCCATGGCAGAGGCCAACGGTATCCACCTTGCCATACTCGATTGCCGCCCAGGTGTTCATCGCCATCGGGTTGGCATAGTTGAGGAATTTCGCGCTAGGCTCGGCGAGTTCGCGGATGTCCTTGCAGAAGTCGAGAATGACCGGGATGTTGCGCTGGCCGTAAAGAATGCCGCCGGCGCAGATCGTATCGCCGACGCACTGGTCGATGCCATATTTCAACGGGATTCGGATGTCGTCGGCATAGGCTTCGAGGCCACCGACGCGCACGCAGCTGATGATATAGCGAGCCCCCTCGAGGGCAGCGCGGCGATCGGTTGTCGCCGTGACCCGGGTCGGCAATTTGTTGAATTCGACGATCTTGTCGAGGATCTCCTTGATCATTCCGAGATTGTGCTGGCTAAGGTCGGTCAGCGCGAATTCGACATCCCTGAATTCCGGAACGCACAGAATGTCGGTAAACAACTTCTTGGTGAAGCCGACGCTGCCCGCGCCGATGATGGCGATTTTGAAACTCATCACTTCACCTCGATCCTGCCGAAATGTTAGGTAAGGGCGGCAAAAGGAAATTTGATCCACATGCCGCGGCATAGAGCCACGACAAACGGGAATCCGGCGTCTCCTCCTGACCGCTCCTCGACCGCGGCTTCTTATGCTTTCGGGAGGGATTATGCGCCTATTGAGGAATGCGACCAGAGAAGGATTGTGCTTTCAGGGGTAATTTTGTGCTGCGCGACCTGATCGACACCGGACCATCGGCCAGAACCGTCTCGCTGCCGCGCGGCCGTCAGCGCCTGCACACCATGCCGACCAGCACCGGCTACGAAGTGCGCGAGAACGAAATCTACGACTGGGATGGGCGCAAGCGCGGCCAAACGCCGTTTACCGTGCTCCAGCACACAATCAGCGGCACTGGCAGGCTGCGCTACGAGAACCGCAACTACCGCCTGCAAAAGGGCGACACGCTGCTGGTGCTGGTGCCGCACAATCACCGCTACTGGCTGGCCAAGGGCGAGCGCTGGGAATATTTCTGGATATCGATGAACGGCGATGAGGCGCTGCGCATCCACAAACTGGTGCTTGCCGCCGTCGGCCCGGTGCTGCGGTTGCAGCCGTCGACGATCGATCATCTCGCCGACTGCAGCGTGCGCCTGGTCAAGGGCGCGGCCTCGCCCGGAGCCGCGTCCGCCGTCGCCTACGAGGCGGCGATGGCGCTCTATGACGATGTGTTCGGCTCGCATGCCTTCACCGACGAGAAAAGCCCCATGCAGCCGGTGATCGATCACATCAAGGCCAATCTCGACAGGCCGCTGTCGGTCGACGATCTGGCGGGGATCAGCGGGCTCAGCCGCGCGCATTTCTCGCGCTGCTTCGCCGAGAGCGAGGGCCTGCCGCCGGCCGAATTCGTGCTGCAGCAGCGGCTGCAGCGTGCGGCGAAATTGCTGACGAAGGCCGACTTCCTGCCGGTGAAGGAAGTGGCCATCATGTGCGGCTTCGAAGATGCCAACTATTTTTCGAAAGTCTTCCGCCGCCTGTACGGCATCAACCCGACGCAATTTCGCACCACCGGCATGTATGCCAGCGTGGGCAACCACCGTTAGATGGTCGCGAGACGGCGAATGGGCCGGCGCATCGGAAGACGGCACCGAGGGGATGGACTCCATGCGCAATGCTTCTCTTTTCGACCTTTCCGGTAAAAGAGCGCTGATCACCGGCGCCAGCCGCGGCATTGGGCGCAGCATTGCCGAGGCTTTGAGTGCTGCCGGCGCCGATGTCGCAGTCACCGCACGTGCCTTACCGTCCCTCGACGAAACGATTGCGGCCATACGTCAAGCCGGTGGGATCGCGCATGCGCTGGCGCTTGACGTCACCGATGTCGGTAGCTGCAGGAGCGCGGTTGCGGAGGCAGCCCACCTGCTCGGTGGGCTCGACGTCCTCGTCAACAATGCCGGCGTGGAAGAGGTCCGGCCTTCACTCGAGGTTGACGAAGCCCTGTGGGACAGGATCGTCGACACCAATCTCAAGGGGGCGTTCTTCTGCGCCCAGGCTGCCGCCCGCCATATGAGAGAGGCGGAGCGACCAGGCGTCATCATCAATCTCTGCTCCCTGACATCCGAAGTCGGCGTGCCGACAGCGGTGCCGTACGGTTCGTCGAAATCGGGCCTGCTCGGCATGACGCGCGCACTGGCGGCGGAGTGGGCGGAGCTCGGCATCCGCGTCAACGCCATCGCGCCCGGATACTTCCGGACAGCCATGACCGATGTCTTTTACAGCGATGAGACATGGCAGCGGGCAATGCTTGCCAAGATACCGCAGAGACGCTTTGGCGATGTCGCCGACCTGCATGGGGTCGCCGTGTTCCTGGCGTCCGATGCTGCTGGCTACATAACCGGACAGTCGATCCCGGTCGATGGCGGTTTTCTGGCGTCGATATGACCGGCTGACGTCAGCCGCGCTGCGGCGCGGGGCCGGACAGCGAGAATCAACTTGGCATCTTGTATGTGGTTGTACATACTTTGCGAGAGCCGCTGTCGGCATGTTGATATTTTCCAGGAGAAGGAACACCCATGTCTGACATCAGCTTTCACGATCTGTCGTCGATCGATGCTGGCCAGCGAGCCGATTTGCTGAAGCGAGCCGAAGGCGATCTGTCGACTTTCGTCGAGAAGGTCCGGCCGATCATCCAGTCGGTCAGGGATGAAGGCGATGCGGCGCTGATCCGGTTCGCCAGGGAGTTCGACAAGGCCAGTGTGGCCGAAGGTGAGCTGAAGGTCTCGGAGGCCGAATTCGACGCGGCGTTCGACACGGTCGAAAAGGATGTCACCGAGAGCATCAAATACGGTATCGGCAACATCCGCAGTTTCCACCTGGAGCAGCGGCCGGAACCGATGTGGCTGAAGGAGGTTCGGCCAGGCGCCTATGCCGGCGACCGATACACGCCGATCGCTTCGGTTGCGCTTTACGTGCCACGCGGCAAGGGTGCCTTTCCATCGGTGACGATGATGACCTCGGTTCCCGCCGTGATCGCCGGGGTGCCGCAGATCGCGATCGTGACGCCGCCGACATCGGATGGCTCCGTGGACGCCGCAACACTGGTCGCCGCGCGCCTTGCCGGCGTCGAGACCGTCTACAAATGCGGCGGCGCCCAGGCTGTCGCCGCAGTCGCTTATGGCACCGAGACGGTGAAGCCAGCCGTCAAGATCGTCGGTCCTGGCAGCCCGTGGGTGGTTGCGGCAAAGAGCCTGTTGTCCTCGGTCATCAACACCGGTCTTCCGGCCGGCCCCTCCGAAGCGATCATCTTTGTCGACGATAGCATCGACGGCGGCCTTGCTGCCCTCGACCTTTTGATCGAGGCCGAGCATGGGCCTGATTCATCGGCCTATATCGTCACGCACAGCCGCAAGGTTGCTGAAGCCGCCCTTGCCGCCATTCCGGAACACTGGTCGCGGATGACCGAGCATCGTGTCGAATTTTCGCGTGCGGTGCTGACCGGAAAGCGCGGCGGCATCGTGCTGACGGCGTCATTGGAAGACAGCTACCGATTCATCAACGACTATGCGCCCGAGCACCTCGAGATCCTGTCGAAGGAGCCGTTTGCGCACCTTGGGCAGATCACCGAAGCGGCCGAAATCCTGATGGGGCCGCACACGCCGGTGACGCTCGCCAACTTTGTCCTCGGACCCAATGCAGTGCTGCCGACCAGCCGCTGGGCGCGAACCTACGGGCCGCTTTCGGTGACGGATTTCGTCAAGCGCTCGTCCGTCGGCTATGTCACCTCGGCAGCCTATCCGGAACTCGCCGGGCATGCGCGCAAGCTGGCCCGCTACGAGGGTTTCAGTTCCCACGAAAATGCGATTTCAGAGATCCGCAACCGCTATCTCTAAGGGGTCGCCATGAAAGCCGTACGCCTGCATGGACCCGGTGACTTGCGCGTCGAAGACATCGCGGCACCAAGCGATCCCGATGCGGGCTGGGTGAAGCTGAAGGTCACGGCCGCTGGCATTTGCGGCTCGGACCTCCATAATTTTCGGACGGGCCAGTGGATAAGCCGGTCTCCGTCGACGGCGGGTCATGAACTGACAGGCGAGGTCACCGCGGTCGGGGAGGGCGTGGACACGCTCGCCGTCGGCGACAGGGTCGTCGCCGACTCGCGCTTCTGGTGCGGAGACTGTGCTGAGTGCAGAGCGGGGCGCAGGCAGCACTGCAGCTCGCTTGGATTTGTCGGTGAAGTCTGCGATGGCGGCTTCGCCGAAGAGGCCGTCTTGCCCGCCCGTCTCCTGCACATCGTCGATGCCGCCCTTGACGAGCGGGTTGCGGCAATGGCCGAGCCGCTTGCGGTGGCTTTGCATGCCGTGCGGCGCCTGCCTAAAAACGGACGTTCCGTCCTCGTCACCGGTTGCGGCCCTATCGGCGGTCTCGTTGCCTTGCTGCTCTCCCGAACATTCCAGGGGACCATTCTGGTCACCGATCGCAACCCGAGCCGCTGCGCGCTGGTGGCGCGGGTCACCGGCGCCGTGCCTGTCGCGCTGAACCGCGAAGCCATCGCCGCGGCCACGTCGCATGCCCCCTTGCTCGCCGCTGTCGAAGCGACAGGCAGCATCGCCGTACTCGAGCAACTGCTGGGTGTTCTCGATCCGGGCGGCGCGGTGGCAATGGTCGGCATATTCCATGGCCGTCTCGATATCGATCCCAACACTCTGGTTGAACGGGAAATCACAATGCTGGGCTGCCATGCGTTTGCGGACGAGCTTCCCGACGCCATTGCGATGCTCGGTGAACTGACGCAGCCCCTGATCGAGCTGATCGACCGCGAGGTCGGCCTCGATGACGTTCCCGCTGCCTATGAGCGGTTGTTGGCGGGGCGAGCCGATGGCTTGAAAACGATCATCCGGATGCAGCAACCTGCAGAGGGCGCATGACTTTCGACAGATTGCCGGAAAGGACTTTGAAGATGAACACCTTGCCCAATACGGCGAGCCCGCTCTACGAAAAGGTGAAGGACTACATCCTGACCAACATCGGGACCGGGCGATGGAGCAAGGACCGCAAGCTGCCGTCCGAAAACGAACTCGTGGCATCGCTCGGCGTTTCCAGGATGACCATCCATCGGGCCTTGAGGGAGCTGACGTCGGCCGGATTTCTGGTCCGCATTCAGGGCGTTGGAACGTTCATTGCGCCGCCGCGGCCGCAGTCGGCCCTGCTGGAGATCAACAACATAGCGGCGGAGATTGTCGGGCGCGGCAACAAGCACCGTTCCGAAGTGCTCGTCCTCGAAACCATCATGCCGGCAAAGGAACTGATGCTTTCCTTCGAGATGGCCAAACGGGTTGCCGTCTACCATTCCGTCGTTGTCAATTTCGAGAACGACCTACCCGTGCAGGTCGAAGAGCGCTTCGTCAATCCGAGCCTCATCCCCGACTATGACAAGCAGGATTTCACGAAGACGGCGACGTATGACTACCTCATGCAGAAGACCCCGGTGACCGAGGTCGAGCACATCATCGCGGCCATCCCGGCGGATACTGAGACCGCGCTGCATCTGGGCATCGAGGTCGGCGATTGCTGCCTCTTTCTGCATCGCCGCACATGGACCGGCGCCGTGGTCGCGACGATCAGCAAACTGACCTATGCGGGCAGCCGTTACACCCTCGGCAGCCGCTATTCTCCTTCCAAAAATGCCTGACCAGGAGAAGCCATGGCTTGTATATGCATGTATGTAGTTTTACTTCTTGACAACGGCTTTCGCCGACGTTGAAATGCCGCTGCACTTCCATGAAGGCTGCGGAAAAACGCCAGGGCAAGAGCCGCGAGAGCAGAACCCGCCTTCTCACCAGACCGGTGCTTTGTTGAAGAAGTGATCCGGCATCAAGGGGAACAATGACGATGCGTAACCTCACAGGACAATTTCGCGCGCTGTTCATGGCTGCGGCCATCGGCATCGCCGCCAGCCAGGCCGCAAATGCGGCCGATGCGACCATTCCCACCACGCCCGAGGCGGGTTCATTCAAGATCGGCATCGAACCGTGGCTTGGATATGGCCAGTGGCATATCGCCGAGGCCAAGGATCTGTTCAAGGCAAACGGGCTGGCGGACGTCCAGATCGTGAACTTCGCCCAGGACAAGGATATCAACGCTGCCCTGGCGAGCGGCCAGCTCGATGCAGCCAACATCGCGACCCACACGGCGATGGGTATGGTTGCCGCCGGCCTGCCGGTGAAAATCGTGCTGCTGCTCGATGTCTCGATGACGGCCGACGCCATGATCGCCGGCAAGGACATCACGTCGGTCAAGGATCTCAAGGGCAAGCAGGTCGCCTTCGAGGAAGGCACGACGAGCGATATCCTGCTCAAATATGCGCTGGCCAAAAACGGCATGTCCATCGACGATATCGTGCCGGTGCCGATGCCGGCGTCCGATGCAGGCGGCGCGTTGATCGCCGGTCAGGTTCCGGTCGCGGTCACCTATGAGCCCTATCTCACCGTGGCCATGGCGCAGAACAAGGACTTCAAACTGATCTTCACCGCCGGAGAGGATCCCGGCCTGATCAGCGACGTGCTGGTGGTGCGCGATGAGGTGATCAAGTCGCGCCCGGGGCAGGTGCTGGCCATGATCAAGACCTGGGATGCAGCCCTGAAGGACTACACCGCCGATACGCCTGGTGGCCGCGCCATCATCTCCAAGGCGGTCGGCGCGAGCGTCGAAGATCTCAACACGGCGTTTGACGGCGTGCGCTACTATTCGCTCGCCGAAAACAAGACGGCATTGACCGGCGATTTCTCGACCAAGACGTTTGCCGATGTCGAAGCCGCCGCCAAGAACGCCAAGCTGCTTCAGGCCGATGTGACGCCCGAGCAGATGATCGATCCGGCTTTCGTCAAGGCGGCTGAGTGACAAAGGCCTGACGTGGCAACGAAACGGCCGAGGAGCGTGCTGTGACCACGAGCCCGCCTTCGGAGCCAGTCACGAAACGCGCGCCGGCGCGCCGCCGATCCTCGGGGATCGGCGTGCCCATCGCCCGGTCGCGCTTCGTGATGATTGCCGTTGTGGTGTTCATTGGGCTCGGTCTTGCCTGGTGGGCAGCCACAGGCCTTGGGGCGGTGAAAGCGATCTTCCTGCCATCGCCCGGCAGTGTGGCAAGCCAGCTCGCCAAGCTCGCCGGCGACGGCACGCTGTGGATCGACCTCAAAGCGTCGATGTACCGTATCTCCATCGGATTCTTGATTGCCTCGGCCCTGGCAATCCCGATCGGCGTGCTGATCGGCAGTTTCAGGTCGTGGGAAGCAGCGGTCGAGCCGCTGGTGGATTTCATCCGCTACATGCCGGTGGTCGCTTTCGTGCCCTTGTCCATCCTCTGGGCGGGTACGGGAGACACGCAGAAATTCCTGATCATCTTCATCGGCACCTTCTTTCAGCAGGTCCTGATGATCATGGACAATGTGAAACGGGTGCCGAAGGATTTCATCGGTCTTGGGCGGACACTCGGCCTGCCGGATCGCAAGATCCTGACCCGCATCGTGGTGCCGAGTGCCTTGCCGGGTATCTGGGACACGCTGCGCATCAGCCTCGGCTGGGCCTGGACATGGCTCGTGCTGGCGGAACTCGTAGCGGCGACCTCCGGCCTCGGCTATCGCATCACGGTGTCGCAGCGCTATTTCCAGACCAACACCATCATCGGCTACATCCTGCTGCTGGGCGTCCTCGGCCTAGTCACGGACCAGGTCATGAAGGCGCTTGAGAAAGTACTGTTCCGGCAGGATGGCCACTCGCAATGAGATGCAGCCGATGAGTGTTCCCAAATTGCACATCGGAGGCCTCCACAAGAGTTTTGGCTCGGGGGAACGGCGCACGGAAGTGCTGCGCGACATCAATCTCGATCTTGCCGACAACGAATTCGTCTCGCTGGTGGGCACATCGGGCTGCGGTAAGAGCACGCTGCTTTCGATCGTCGCCGGACTGCAGGATTTCGACGCCGGCGATCTTGCCATCGACGGTGCGCCAATCCTTCAGCCGGGGCTCGATCGCGGCGTCGTCTTCCAGTCCTACACGCTGCTTCCCTGGCTGACGGCGCAGCAGAACATCGAGTTTGCCCTCAAGGCCGCCGGCCATGACCGTGCGACCTGCCGGCGGATCGCGCTCGAGCATCTCGAACTGGTCAAGCTGCCGCACAGCGCCGATCGCTATCCCTCCGAACTTTCAGGCGGCATGAAGCAGCGCGTCGCCATTGCGCGCGCGCTCTCCTATCGACCGAAAATGCTGCTGATGGACGAGCCCTTTGGCGCGCTGGATGCCTTGACCAGGCATCAGATGCAGGAACTCCTGACCCAAATCTGGGAAGAACACAGGCTGACAGTGCTGTTCGTCACCCATGACGTCGAGGAGGCCGTCTATCTCTCCGACCGGATCGTCGTCATGGGCATTGGCCCCGGACGCATCACCCAGACCTTCAATGTCGATATTGAACGCCCGCGCCGCGAAGAGGTCATGGAAACGCCGGCGTTCATGGATCTGCAGCGCGGCGTGCACAAGGCGATCCGCGAGGCGTCAAAACGTCCCGAAATGGCGTAGCCGGCGGCGGTTGAGTTTTGGCTGCGCATTCACGTCGAAAATGTCGGCCGGCGACCAGGGCTTGGGACACGCTTCCCCGTTCGAGGGAAGCAATGGCAGCGGGAGAGCGCCGCAGCCCAAACCGTCAGACCGGCAGCCCGAGCTGCTTTCGCAGGCTTTTGTCGAATGCGGACGCGGGGACGAAACGGCGCAAGAAACTGACCCGGCGCGCCATTTTGCCCGCCGCATAGCGCCTCTTGGGCGCGGAATCGGTCGCAGCCGCCAAAATGGTCTCAGCTACCACTTCGGGCGCATCGCCTGTTTCCATCGCTTTCCGCACGGCTACAGTTATGCCAGCGCGCGCTGAGTCATAAATATCAAGCAACTGATCGGGGGCGGCAAGATTGTCCTCGAATGACGTACGAGTATAGGCGGGCTCCACCAACGAAACGCGAATGCCGAACGGGCGCAATTCGTGATCGAGCGACTCGGAATAACCCTCGATGGCATGTTTGGTCGACGAGTAAAGCGCGAAATAGGGAGCGGGGATGAACCCCTGTACCGAACTCAAATTGACGATTCTGCCCGTCCCTTGGCGTCGCATTGCCGGCAACACCGCGTTGGTCACGCGCAAAACGCCGAAGACGTTCACGTCGAATAGCGCCTGGGCCTGGGCGGTCGAGGACTCCTCCGCGCCGCCAAACAGACCCATGCCGGCATTGTTGACCAGCAGGTCGATGCGTCCGGCCTTGGCCAGAACGTCATCGACCATTTTCGCAACGGACGCGTCGTCGGTCACGTCGCAGGTCAGCATGGTAACGCCGTCGGATTGTTTGGAGGCCGTACGACGGCTGGTTCCGAACACGCGAAAGCCTGCGTTCAATAGGGTTTTGGCCGTCGCGCGCCCGATGCCGGAGGATGCCCCCGTGACGAGGGCGACGCCAGGATTGGTCTTATTCATCGAAATCATTTCTTTCTTTGCGTTGGATCGGAGTGGGAGAAGCATGAAAGGTCGGAGCAAAGGGCGTCAGTCCTGACTGCCTCTGGCGCTCGCGTCAGGCCACGGGGTGGTTCAAGCGCCTGAACAAGGCGCTGGCATTCACACCGCCAAAGCCGAAGCCATTGGAGATCGCGTACTCCATCTCCATTGGCCGGGGCTCGTTTGCGACGAAGTCGATGCCGTCGCCGGCCGGATCGGGACCGCTCAGGTTAAGGGTCGGCGGGGCGACCTGATCCCTGAGCGCCAGGATCGCGAAGATGGCACCAAGCCCGCCGGCCGCTCCGAGCAGGTGCCCGGTCGCCGACTTCGTTGCACTGACGGCTATCGCGAAATCGCGCCCGAATACGCTCTTGATCGCTTCAATCTCACCCAGGTCGCCGACTGGCGTGGAGGTCGCATGCGCATTGAGATGACGAACCTCGCGCGGCGAAATCCCTGCTTGCGCAATGGCGATCTCCATGGCTTGGCGCGCACCGCCGCCGTCCTCGGGACCGGAAGTGACGTGATGAGCATCCGCGGTCGTCCCGTAGCCGACGAGCTCGGCAAGCGGTTTTGCGCCGCGCGCCAGCGCGTGGCTCAACTCCTCGATGACCAGCACGCCGGCTCCTTCGCCCATGACGAAGCCGTCGCGCGACTTGTCGAACGGTCGGGAGGCCTCATCAGGACGGTGATTAAAAGAGGTCGAAAGAGAGCGTGCCGCGGCAAACCCACCGAGGCTGACGATATTTATGCATGCTTCCGTGCCACCGCATACGGCAATATCGGCTTCATTGGCGCGGATAAGACGTGCCGCGTCGCCGATCGCCTGGATGCCGGCAGCGCACGCCGTCACCGGTGCGCCCAATGGGCCTTTGAAGCCATGCCGGATCGAGATGTGGCCTGCCGCGAGATTCACGAGGAAGGACGGCACCGTAAAGGGCGACAGGCGGCGGACGCCACGCAGGTCGACCGTGCGCACCGCCTCGGTGATGGCGGGAAACCCGCCGATCCCTGAAGCGATGATCGTTGCTGTACGCAGGCGATCCGTTTCCAAGGCAGGCTTCCATTTCGCCTGCGCAAGCGCCTCTTCCGCCGCAGCCAGCGCAAAGACAATGAACCGGTCTACCTTGCGCTGATCCTTCGCAGACAGGATGACATCGGGATCGAAACTGGCGTCCGGATCTTCATCTGCGGAGGGAACCACGCCGCCAATCTTCGCCGGCAGGTCTCCCACCACATCGTCCGGAAGCCTACGGATGCCCGACCGACCGGCCAATAGGCGCGACCAGGACGCTTCGACATTGGCAGCAAGCGGCGTGACCGCTCCCATGCCTGTAACAACAATCCGTCGCATCTTTTCTCCTATCACTTGGGTGCACCGACAGCGCTACCGGCACCGCTCAAGCGGCGACTGCTTCGCGAACCTGATTGGTCGCAGCATCCAGAAAAGCTTGCGCAAGGTCGGGATCGTTGACGACCCGCGAGAGGAGCACCGCGCCGACCATTGTGGAGAGAATGGCCATGGCCTTGCCGCCAGTCTCCTCGCCGCTGGCCTCGCCAACCCAGCTACCGAGCATCTCAAGGTAATCCTTGATCCCGGCTTCGAATGACGCCTTCACCTCGGCGCCCTGCCTGGCAGCATCCGAGCCGAGCGCAACGACCGGGCAGCCGTCCATCTTTTCTCCGCGATGGCCCATACTGAGGTAGAATCCGATCACCGCGCCCAGCGGATCCTCGGGGTTCGCCGCAGTTGCGTCCGACCATCGGTGGGTGGCGCTCTCCATCGCCCGCCTGGACGCCTGCGCAGCCAGATCCTCCTTTGACGCGAATTGCTTGTAAAAGGCGCCTTGGGTCAGCCCGGCACCCTTCATCAGATCCTTGAGGCCGATGCCGTCAAAGCCGCGGTCCCGAAAAAGGCGGCTTGCGACGTTGATTACGGTTTCGCGGTTTTCCGCGGCCTGACTACGACTCACACGCATCGTCAGTCTCCATTTAGAGTTCGTTCGCAATCTATACCTATATAGATGACGAACGCAATCTATCAAGAGGAGATAAGAGGCGATCCGCAGGGCCTCAACCCAACGCAAGTTCGTACCACCGGCATGTATGCCAGCCCTGGGCTACCAGCGGTTCTGGGGTACCTCAACGCGCATTCCTGAACAGAGCCGTTGACGTCGGCACCGTTTCCCACTTAGGATTAAATCAAATTGATTTATCTTATTCGCCCGAAGAGGCGGAACGGCAATCAACCAAGGGGAAATGAAGCATGACCGCCAAGCTGCCAGACCCGAATCTGCGTTACCAGCAAGACCTGTCGACGGCGATTTCACGCCGGCGGCTGTTGATCGGCACGGCGCTCGTCGCCGCGACCATCGCCACGATTTTTCCCTTCGTCGTGCGATCGGCATCCGCCGAATCGGTGCTCGCCATGCACATCGAGGAGCAGACGAGCTGGGTGCAGAATTTCAACCCGTTCGATCTCGGCGGCCGCCGTCAGAGCACCATGGATTTCGTCTACGAGCCGCTGGTCATCTTCAACGACTATGACAGCGGCAAGCCGATCTACCGGCTGGCGACGGGTTACAAATTCTCCGACGATTTGAAATCGATCACCTACACGCTGCGCGACGGCGTCAAATGGTCCGACGGCCAGCCGCTGACCTCGGCCGACATGAAATTCACCCTCGATCTGATGCTGAAGAACCCGGCGGTCGACACTGTCGGTGTCGGCAGCAGCGTCGCCTCGGTCGAAGCGCCGTCGCCGACCGAAGTCAAGATCACGCTGAAGGACATCGACACGCATTTTCCGGAATCGATGGCCGATTTCCCCGTAGTGCCGGAGCACATCTGGAAGGATGTCGCCGATCCGCTCGCCTTCAAGAACGAGAAGCCTGTGGGATCGGGTCCGATGACGGAGATCCGCCGCTTCACCCCGCAGGTCTATGAACAGTGCCGCAATCCCAACTACTGGGATGCCGCCTCGCTGCATGTCGACTGCCTGAAGCTGCCGCAGATCGCCGGCAACGACCAGATGCTGGCGCTGTTGCCGGAGGGGTCGATGGACTGGATCGGCTCGTTCCTGCCCGAGATCGACAAGACCTATGTCGCGCTCGACAAGGAGCACAATGGCTACTGGCAGCCGCCGGCGGAAACCATCGCTTTCCAGATGAATTTCAAGACCGCCAAGCCGGCGCTGGCCGAAGCCTTCAACGACATCAATTTCCGTCATGCCTTCAGCCTGGTCATGGATCGCACGGCGATGGTCGATATTGCCGGCTTCGGCTATCCGGTGGTCAATCTGCACGCCAGCGGTCTGCCGCCGCGTTTCGACGCCTGGCGCAACAAGGCAGCCGAAGGCGACAAGGACGTCTGGATGACCTACGACGTCGACAAGGCCAACAAGGTGCTTGACGACGCCGGCTACAAGAAGGGCGCCGACGGCATGCGCACCACGCCGAAGGGCGAGCCGATCGCGTTCTCGATCATCGTTCCCAATGGCTGGACCGACTGGATCGACGCCGTTCAGATCGCCACCGAAGGCCTGCGCAAGGCCGGCATCAATGCCTCGGTGGCGACGCCGGAATATGAGCAATGGCAAAAGCAGATTCTCGACGGTTCGTTCGATGCGGTCATGAACTCGCGCGCCGACGGGCCGACACCGTTCCGCGGCTACTACCAGTCGCTGTCGACGGCCTTTGCCGGCCGTATCACCAGCGCACCGTCGCGCTATTCCAATCCGGAACTGGACAAGGTCTTCGACGCCTACCGCAAGGCGACCACCGACGACGAGCGCAAAAAACTGTTCGATCAGGTGCAAGTCCTCATCGCCGACAACTTTCCGGTGGTGCCGGTGTTCAACGGACCGACCTGGTACCAGTATTCGACCAAGCGCTTCACCGGCTGGGTGACCAAGGACGAGCCGGTGATGAACCCTGAAAACCACGACAACAACCGCCTGCGGCTGATGCATTTGCTGCGCCTGAAGCCCGTGCAATAGTCTGGGGCAAGCGCCCTTTTTCCCTGAGGGGAGGGGGCGTCCCAGCCCCGCCTTTTGGCGAGCAGCAGGGACAGACGCCGCGAGGTCGGACGACGGTGCTGGACGAAGCAGCCGTCGTCCCCCTTCCATCCGTCGCCTTCTTCCACAGGAAGAGAAGGCAAACCGAGCATAAGGACAGGTGAATGCGGATTCCTCTTCGACGACTCGGGGTCTATTTCGTCGCTTTCCTGTTCGCCATCGTCATGAATTTCACTGTCCCCCGGCTGATGCCGGGAAGTCCGGTCGACGGCATGATCGCGCAACTCGGGCCGCGCGCGACACCGGCGGCGATCGAAGCGATCAAGGCCCGCTTCGGCGCCGTCGAACAGCCGATGCTGGGGCAGTTCGTCGATTACATCACCGGCCTCGCCAGGTTCGATCTCGGCGTGTCGGTGAAATACTACCCGCAGACCGTCACCCAGGTTCTGGCTCGCTCCGCCGGCTGGACCGCCTTCCTGGTTACCACGGCGATCATCTTTTCCCTCTGCGTTGGAGTCTCCCTCGGCGCAGTGGCAGCCTGGCGGCGGGGCGGACGCTTCGATGCGTTCGTCTCGCCGTTTTCTGTCGTGCTGATCGCGATCCCTCCGGTCATCATCGGACTGGCGACCTTGTTCACCTTTGGCGTGACGCTGCGCTGGTTCCCGGTGGGCTATGCCTACAATCCCGACCTCGACCCGGGATTGAACTTCACCTTTTTCGGCAGCGTCTTCTGGCACGCGATCATGCCGGTGCTGACGCTGTCGCCCTATCTGATCGGCGAGTTCCAGACGACGACGCGCTCCTCGATGATATCGGTGCTTGGCGAGGACTACGTCACCATGGGCCGCGCGAAGGGGCTCGGCGAGACGATGGTGATGTTTTCCTACGCGTTGCGCAACGCCATGCTGCCGGTGCTGACCAATCTGGCGCTGATGCTTGGCGCCGTGTTCGGCGGCTCGATCGTGACCGAGATCGTCTTCAACTATCCCGGCCTCGGGCTGACGCTGTTTACCGCCAGCGTCGCACGCGACTATCCGGTCATCCAGGGCCAGTTGCTTTTGATGACGATGGCGACGCTCGGCGCCAATCTTCTGGTCGATCTCCTTTACGGGTTCGTCGATCCACGCATTCGGGAGGAGCGGGCATGAATTTTGGTTGGCGCCTTTTATGGCGGCAGAAGAAGGCCGTCGCCGGCCTGATCATCGTCGCCGCGCTCTGCCTGATGGCGTTGTTCGCGCCGATCCTTGCGCCGACCGATCCCGGTGAGCGCGTCGGGCGCTCGCATCAGCCGCCGACCGTCGAGCACTATTTCGGCACCACGAAGATGGGCCGCGACGTCTATGCGCAATTCGTCTGGGGCGCGCGCCCGTCGCTGGCCGTCGGGTTCGCCACCGGCCTATTCATCACCGCGCTCGGCACCATCATCGGACTTGTCGCCGGCTACTTCGGCGGCCGCACCGACGCCACGCTCGATCTGGTCACCAACGCGGTGCTGGTGATCCCCAACATTCCGCTCTTGATCCTGCTTGCTTCTTTTGCCGGCACGGTCGGGCCTGTCGCCATCATGATGATCATTGCGCTGACCTCATGGCCCTGGGGCGCGCGCATGACGCGGTCGCAGACGCTGGCACTCCGGAACCGCGAGTTCGTGACCGCCGCGCGTATGGTCGGCGAGCCCGCCTGGCGTATCATTTTTGTGGAGATCCTGCCCAATCTGGTGCCGTTGATCGGCATCAACATCGTCGGCTCGATCATCTACGCCATCGTGGCGCAGACGACGCTCGAATATCTCGGCTTCGGCGATCCGCTCAACGTCACTTGGGGGACGATGCTCTACAATGCGCAGAATTCGTCGGCCATCATCGTCGGTGCGTGGTGGGACATCAGCGCGCCGGCCGCCGGCATCGCGCTGGTCGGGCTGGGCCTGGCGCTCTTGAACTTCACCTTCGACGAGATCGCCAACCCGCAGCTGCGCTCCGGCCCGGCGCTCAGCCGCTGGCTGCGCCTCAACCGTCTGCGTAAGCGTGAGCTGGAGGCGGCACGGTGAGCGAGGCGCTGCTGCAAATCCGCGACCTCAGCGTCGACTATCTGCTCGACAAGGGGGCTTTTCGCGCGGTCAAGAACGTATCCTTCGACATCGGCCGCGGCGAACTGTTCGGGCTGGCCGGTGAATCCGGCTGCGGCAAGAGCACGATCGCCTACGCCATCACACGCCTCGCCAAGGCGCCGGCCTGGGTGGCGGGCGGCGAAATCCTGCTCGATGGTGAGGACCTTTTGAAACTGCCTGAAAGCCGGCTGCAAGAGGTGCGCTGGCGGCGCATCGGCATGGTGTTCCAGAGCGCGATGAATTCGCTCAATCCGCTGATGCGGGTCGAGGCACAGTTCCACGATGTACTGCGCCGTCATACCGGCTCGTCGCGCGAAAAATCGCGGGCGCGGGCAGAAGAGATGTTCAAGCTGGTCGGCATTCCGGCCAGCCGTCTTGGCGACTATCCGCATCAGTTCTCGGGCGGCATGCGCCAGCGCATCGTCATCGCCATCTGTCTGGCGCTGAAGCCGGAGTTGATCATCATGGACGAGCCGACGACGGCGCTCGACGTCGTCGTGCAGCGCGAAATCCTCGAGCAGGTCATCGACCTGCAGCGTGGTTACGGGTTCTCGGTGCTGTTCATCACCCACGATCTGCACCTGATGGCGCAACTCTGCCACCGCATCGGGGTGATGCTGAAGGGCGAACTGGTCGAGGTCGGCGATGTCAGACAGGTCAGCCGCGCTCCGATGCATGACTACACACGAAAACTCTGGGGCGCGATCCCGCAACTGCCAGGCCTGGCAAAGGAAGCGGCATATGAACGCCGTGCCGACGACCCCAATTGCCACGATCGAGGCCGAGCCGATCATCAGGCTGGATGGCATCCAGCGCAGCTTCGGTCTCGTGCAGGCACTGCGCGGGATCTCGCTGTCGCTGCGGGGCGGCCATGCGCTGGCACTGGTTGGCGAGTCCGGCTGCGGCAAGACCACATGCGCCCGCATCATCGCGCGCATGGATGCCCCGACCGGTGGCGACATGTTCTTCCGCGGCCACAGCGTGACGCGAACAGGCACGGCGGCCGGCGAAAAGGCCTATCGCCGTGCCGTGCAGATGGTGTTCCAGGATCCATTCGCCTCGCTCAATCCGGTGTTTTCGGTGCAGCATCATCTCGCCCGGCCGCTGGCGCTGCATGGCCATGCCAAAAGCAGGGCCGAGCAAGTGAAAGGCGTCGCCGACCTGCTTGACTGGGTCGGGCTGGAGCCGGCGCTGACGGCGCACAAGTTTCCGCACGAACTTTCGGGCGGCCAGCGCCAGCGCGTCAACATCGCACGCGCGCTCGCCGTTCAGCCGGAGGTGCTGGTTGCCGATGAGCCGACCTCGATGCTCGATGTCTCGATCCGCCTCGGCATCCTCGATCTCCTGGCACGCATCAAGCGCGAGCGGCAGCTGGCGCTGCTCTACATCACCCACGATATCGCCACCGCGGCCCATGTCGCCGAAGAGGTGATCGTGATGTTTGCGGGACAGATGGTTGAGTGGGGCGACACGCGCGCTGTGATCGGCGATGCCCGCCATCCCTATACGCGGCTGCTGCTTTCCGCCGTGCCGGACCCCGACCGGCCTTTCATTGCCGGCGACAGCGCCCGTTTTCTCGGCCACGCCGAGGAGGTGCGCCGCTTGAGCCGGCCAACCTCGACCGTGGTCGACCAGGTTGGGCCGAACCATTTCGTCCGCGCCCTGGGTGCTGTTTCCTGAGATTCACGCCAGAAGGTTTTCATGGACTATCTTGTCAATCTCTCGCTCCTCGCCGCCAATCCGGAACTCGACGCGCGCGTCCGCAATGCCGGCGTCACCATCCGCCGGGCGCTGGCGCCGGAACTCGAACTGGTCACCGGCTGGGTGCGGCAAAAATTCAGTGCCGGCTGGTCAAGCGAGACGGCCGTTTCCATGATGCGCCAGCCGCCGACCTGTTTTTTGGCTACCCGGGGGGAAAAACTGGTCGGCTTTGCCTGCCATGAATCGATCGCCCGCGGCTTTTTCGGCCCGACCGGCGTCGACGAGGCGGTGCGTGGCCAGGGCATCGGGCACGCGCTGCTGCTGGCTTCGCTGCTCGATCTCAAGACCATGGGCTACGCCTACGCCATCATTGGCGATGTCGGCCCGTCGGAATTCTACGAACGCACCGTCGGCGCGACACAAATCCCCAATTCGGAACCCGGCATCTATGCCGGCCTGCTGAAGCCGGTCGACTGATCTTTTCACGCTTACACATGAGATTGCCATGACCGAGACACTTGCCCTGCGGCTGGAGAGTTTTTGGACGCCCGCATCCGACAACCAGGCGCTGGCCTATTCGCTAAAACTCATCAACGCCTCAATTCGGCCTCTGCAGGATTTCCGGCTTTGCATCAGCGGCCCGGCGCGGATCGACCCCGCCGCCGCAGTGGAAGGCGCCACACTGGTCAATCGTGTGTCGAACCATGCCGAGTTTGCGCCACCTGCCGGCTTCGTGCTTGAACCCGGTGCGGCCTGGACATTGACGGCGCGCGGCCTCAGCTACCCGCTGCGTCACTGGACGGATGGCGCCACCGGGGCCTATCTCGTGCTGGCCGATGGCAGCGTCCAGCGCATCTCCGTCGAGCCGACGAAGGCCAAAGGCGACAACGCGCCGCTGAAGCGCGGCGTCGAGCCCTATCCGGTGCCGACTGTCGCGCCAGTCCCCATCTCAGTGATCCCCTGGCCGCGCCAGGTCGACGTGTCCGGCGCTCAGCCCGCGCCAGCCGGCGTCGACCCGAGGCCAGAAGGCGAAGAGACCAAGGCCGCGGTGGCCGCCTTTGCCGAACTCAGCGCCAGGCTGTTCCCTGTCGAAGGCCTTGTGCGGCCTGTGGCAGAAGGCGGCTTCCCGGTCAATCTGTCCCGCAAGGACAGCTTCGGGCCGGAAGCCTATGCGATCGATTTTGCGGACGGTGCCGCGACGATTTCGGCGTCCACGCGCACGGGGTTTCTCTACGGGCTGATCACGCTCGGCCAGATCCTGCGCGGCGCCAGAAAACATCCCGCTACCTTTGTCTTCCCGGCGCAGGGACAAATCCAAGATGACCCGTCGCTCGGCTGGCGCGGCTGCCATCTCGATACGGCGCGCCAGTTCTACGCCTCGGCCGAGATCGAGCAATTCCTCGCCATCTTTGCCTGGAACAAGCTCAACCGCTTCCATTGGCATCTGTCCGACGACGAAGCCTGGCGGGTCGAGATATCAGCCTATCCGCAACTGACCAGCATCGGCGCCTGGCGCGGCCACGGCCTGCCGATCCCGTCGCTGCTTGGCTCAGGTGCGGGCAAGACCGGCGGCTACTACACCAAGGCTGCGATCCGCGAGATCGTCGCGCTGGCCGGCCGGTTCGGCATCGAAGTGGTGCCGGAGATCGACGTGCCCGGCCACTGTTACGCCATGCTCGAGGCGCTGCCCGAGCTGCGCGATCCCGGCGAACACGGCCAGTATTTTTCCGTACAGGGATTTCTCAACAACTGCCTCAACCCGGCACGCGAGGAAACCTACCGCGTGCTCGAAACGATCTTCGACGAGATGATCGAGCTGTTCCCGTTCAAGGCGATCCATGTCGGCGCCGACGAGGTGCCGATCGGTGCATGGTCGGGCTCGCCGCAGGCGCTAAAACGGCTTGCCGAACTCGGCGGCGAGGCGCTGGCGCAGTCGCATGCCAAGCGGCTCGGCGTGGTCACCAACACGCATGGCGCCGACGAGATCGACGGCTCGGGCGCTGCCCTGCTGCAAGCCCAGTTCCTCAAAAGGATACAAACCTTCCTTGCCTCCCGCGGGTGCATCACCGGCGGCTGGGAAGAAGCCGCGCACGGCAACGTCATCGACAAGACGAAGTGCTACCTCAATGGTTGGCGCAACGTCGAGGTTTCGGCGGCACTGGCCGGCGAAGGCTATGACATCGTCGTCAATCCGGGACAGGTCTATTACCTCGACATGGCCAACAGCCAGGAATGGTCGGAGCCCGGCGCTGCCTGGGCCGGCTGGTCATCGCCCGAGAAGCTTTACGGCTTCGATCCGGTGGCAGGCTGGAGCGCTGCGCAGAAAAAACATTTCCTCGGCGTGCAATGCTGCATCTGGTCGGAACCGATGACCGACCGCGCCGTCTTCGACCGGCTGGTCTTTCCCCGGCTGTCGGCCCTTGCCGAGACCGGTTGGACGGTGCCGGAGCGAAAGTCGTGGGAACGGTTCAGCGCGCTCGCAGGGCTGATGCCGGTGCTCTACGGGCTATCCTAGCGCCAGACTTCCGTTCAGGACATCCGCATGAGTTTGTCGTAGCGTTTGGTCAGACGGTCGCGCTTCAGGCGCGACAGCCTGTGCGTCCAGAAGATACCGTCGAGTTGATCGATCTCATGTTGGTGGCAGACAGCCAGCAGACCATCGGCATCCTCGAACCGCTCGTTGCCGTCGAGATCCTGATAGCGAACCCGTATGCGTGCGTGTCGCTCGACCTCTTCGGTGACACCGGGCATCGAAACGCTGCCTTCCGCGTGGCGGATCATTTCAGGCGAGGCCTGGATGACAGATGGATTGACATAGATTCCCGGCTTTGCGGCAGAAGGCAGCTGGATCACGACCAGGCGTTTCAAAATGCCGATATGCGGGCCGGTGATACCTATACCAGGTGCCGCGTGCATGGTGTCGATGAGATCGCCCGCCAGCTTGGACAAGTCGTTGTCGAACAGCTCCACCGGATCGGCGATGGCACGCAGAAGCGGATTGGGAAATCTTACAATCGATCGAACCGCCATAGGATCTTATCCGAACGGTTTCTGCAGCACGTCGAATTGCGGGTTGGTCTCCGAAAAAATCGGCAGCGCGGCCGCGCCCAGAACCGAGGTGTCCTTGCCGGCGGCGCCAACCAGCACCCTTGGTACCGTGCGGGTGCTGGTCGAGCTGACCGAGAGATACAAGGGGTCGAGTCGGCTCGCCAGAAGCTCGATGACGGCCAGCGGCATGAAGCCGCCGAGGACGACGGTTTCAGGATCGAGCGCCAGTTCCAGCACATTGATCGCCTGGCGCAGCGGCGCGGTGGCTTGTGCGATCCATGGTTCCATGCGGCTGTCGCCGCTTGCCAGCAAAGCCTCGAGCAGTTCCGGCGAGGCATGATCGGGATCGGGGATCTCCAGACATTCATAGGCGGCGCGCAACGAGACGTAGCGTTCAAGGCAGCCGCGCTTGCCGCAGCCGCATTCGAGGCCGCCGGGATTGACGATCATATGGCCGATCTCGCCGGCGTTGTGGCGGGTGCCCTTGTAGAGATGGCCGTCAAGAAACAGGCCGGCGCCGAGCCCGGTGCCGATGAACAGATAGACGAAGCTGCTGAGGTTGCGGGCAACGCCGTAGAGTCGTTCGCCGATGGCGGCTGCGGTGGCGTCGTTCTCCACCGTTACCGGAATGCCGGTCAGCCGTTCGAGTTCTTCGGCGACGGGAAAATCCTGCCAGCCAGGCAGTGCCGTCGGCCCGACCGAGGTCATGCCCTCGACGTCGAACGGGCCCGGCATCGCCATGCCGATGCCAAGCAGGCGGCTGCGGTCGAAACGAAACGTCCGCATCAAATCATCGGCGATCGCAGCCAGCAGTGGCATCGCCTGCGCTGGCGTCGGCCGGTCGACCGGCCGTTCGAAACGGGCCCGAACCGTGCCGGAGAGATCGGTGATGACACCGACCGCCAGCTGATGGTCGAGTTGCAGGCCGATCGAATAGCCGCCATCGGGATTGATCGAATAGGGGACGGCCGGTTGGCCGCGAGCCCCTTTCTGTGTCGCTTCCGGGCGCAGCAGCTCTTCCTTTTCGAGCTCCTCGACGATGTTGGAAATGGTCTGGGAACTCAGCGCCGTCAGTCGCGCGATGGCCGCACGCGACAAGGCGCCGTTGGTTCTGATCGCTTCGATCACCACGCGGCGGTTGTGCGACTTGGCCTGTTCGAGATTGGTGCCGGCGATGGCTTTCTTGACTATCATGATGACCAGCTAGACGAGTCTTTGCGAACTGTGATCCTAAAAATAAATCAATCATCTTGATTTAATTAATGTCAAGCGATTGATTTCGGCCAAGTGCACCCGGTCCGCAAGCGCAAGATATCGGGAACAGGCGGCGCAGCGCTCACCGGACCGGCTTCCAACGCCTTTTAGACTTCTCAGGTCCGAAATGTCGGATCAATCGAATCGAGCATGCGCAAATGTGCTGCCCACTCCAACTCGAGCCCACCATCATCGAGCGACATTTGATCGTTTTGCGAGACCACTCTCTGCGCGATCGATCCCGGGATCGCTACGATATCCCGCCCCATCGACAGCGTCGCAACCTGGATCTCGCAGGCTCGGTTCAGGTAGAACATGGTGTTGAACATTTCAGCAGCAGTACGGCCGACCGTGAGAAGGCCGTGGTTGCGCAAGACAAGTGCGGGATGGTTGCCAAAGTCGGCGACGATGCGACTGCGTTCCGCATGATCCAGGGCTATGCCCTCAAAGTCGTGGTAGGCTAGGCGTTCGAAGAATTGCAGCGCGATCTGATTGAGCGGAAGCAAGCCTTCCGCAAGGCACGAAACCGCTACCCCCGCTTTCGTATGCGTATGCATAACCCAATGCGCATCGGCGCGAGCAGTGTGAACAGCACTGTGAATCGTAAACCCTGCGGGATTGACGGAGGCAGGCGTATTTTCGATTTTCTGGCCATCTGTATCGATCTTGACCAGAGACGACGCCGTAATTTCCTCCCACCGCAGGCCATAGGGATTTATGAGAAACTGACCTTGGGTGCCTGGAACCCTGGCTGTGATGTGGGTGTAGATCAGATCCGTCATCTGAAAATGGGCAGCCAGCCGATAGCAGGCGGCCAAAGCGACTCTGGTGGCTTCTTCCGATTGCGGCGCATGACTCATGGCTTGCCCAGTCCTACAATGCGAAATTCGACGAGCCGTCATCAAGCTGATGCCCCAGCAGCCGGCTCATTGGCCGCTGGGACTTCAGACTGGATTCGGCAGGCTATGCTGTTCGCGACTATGCGCTGTTCTCGACGAGAGCCTGTTCCATCCCGATGGAATCGGGATGGGGCTCTATCTTCTTGTTTGAGCATGATTTTTTCCGAAAACCGGTTCCCCACTTTCGGGATCATGCTCTAGGAGTTCATCCAGCAGCGTATCAAGGCTGAACCGCCAGACATTTCGTAGTTTGGATCGTCGACCCAGCCCTCTACATTTGGACCCGTTGCGTTGATGTAATCGTTGAACATGGGAACGACAGCCCCGCCATCGTTCCTCACAATGGATCCCATGTCGGCGTATAGTTTCTTGCGCTTTTCAGTGTCCAGCTCCGAGCGGGCCTGACTGAGCATCTTGTCAAAATCGTCGCGGAAGAATCGGGTCTCATTCCAATCGGCCTTGGAATAATATCCCGTTGTGTACATGAGATCCTGCGTTGGTCGCCCTTAAGAAGCGCAAAATGGCTGTTTGTTCCCCACCTCCGACCAGTAGCCGTCTCCAGGTTCGCGCTTGATATCCAGCTTGATGCCCGCCCTGGAAGCGCTCTGCTGATAAAGCTGCGCCGCATCGACCGCGCCGGGAAACGCGACTTCGGAGGTTCGCAGAAGGATTGATCCGCTGTGTCCGGATTTCTTATAGTGGAAGGCGGCTTTGTCCGGGTCATATGACCTCTGCTCGACGGGCGTGTAGAGCGGATACGTCGCGTTTATCGGGCTATCATTGCCGACGCTGCCGTAGCCGTTCAGAATTTTCTTGACCATTTCGTCGCGGTCAACCGCGTATTTGAGCGCCAGCCTGAGGTCATTGTTGTCGAAGGGCGCGGTGTCGCAGTGAGCGACGAACAGGTAGTGTCCCCTTCCCGCAACCGTGCGGATCGTCACGCCGGGTACCCGCTTGATCAGATCGACGATCTTCGGCTCGACACGATTGATCATATTGACCTGACCGCCCTGGAGCGCGGCGGTCCGCGCTGTCGTGTCGTTGATCACAATGATCTCGACCTCGCTGGCATGGCCTATATCGCCATTCCAGTATCCAGAAAACTTCTCTCCGGCATGGCGCACACCGGGCTGGTTGGTCGAAATCTTGTACGGCCCGGTTCCTATTCCTGCCGCGGGATCGTCCTTGCCGCCATTTGGCTGGATCGCCAGATGATAGCCCGACAAGATATAGGGCAGATCGGCGTCGCCATCCTTCAAACCGATTACAACGCTGTCGCCATCGGCTTTGATCGTGTCGATCCCGCGCATCAAACCAAGGGCGCCGGATTTTGACTTCGCATCGGAATGTCGCTCAAGCGTCGCGACTACGTCGGCGGGCATGAGTTTCTTGCCGTCGTGAAAGGATACGTCCTTTCTGATTCTGAACGTCCAGGTCTTGGCATCTTTCGACGAGCTCACTTGATCCGCAAGTTTCATTGCGATCGAACCGTCGGGACTGACATCAACCAGAGTTTCGCCCCAGGTCCGTCCGAATGTCAGAGGCACCTGGCTCGCCCAGGTCGCGGGGTCGAGGCTGTCTGTCGATTCGCCGCCGACCATGCCCGCCTTCAACGTGCCCCCCTTGGTCGGGCCGGCGGCGCGCACAGCACCAACGAGCAGATTTTGGGCCACCGTGGCGGTGACCCCCAATATCGCCGCGCGTCCAAGAAATTCCCTCCGGCTCAGTTTGCCCCGGACCGTGGCCCTTGCCATAGCTTCGAATTCTTCCGGCATTTGAATCTCCCCTTTTTGCTTGTTCAACATTGCCTATTGCAGGTTTACTGCTTGGAAGAGCTTCTCCAGAACGAAGCGCGAGCGACGATCGTCCGGATCGTTCCTCATCTGGTTCATCGTGTAGGACAGCCCTGTTTTTCGTGACGGCCAGGCGGCATGAATGGAGCCGCCGGCTCCCGAATGCCCGAACGCATCGTGGGCTGGACCGAAACGCATCTTTTGCGTCTGAAGCGCAAAGACCGTGGCAAAGGCCAACGGCTCGGAGAAATAGGGATCCGTGAAGCGCGAACGCTCGATCAAACCCTGATCCAATGTCTCGGACTTGAGAATGCGCACACCATCGATCTCGCCACCCTGGCTGAGACAGCCGTAGTAACGAGCCATGGAACGAGCTGCCGCGACACAGCCTGCCCCGCCAATCTGACCGGCGTGAAATGCCCTCGTGTTCCACGCAGCGGTATGGGTGGTGAGCAGCGGAGGATTGCTCCAGATGGATCGACTTGTTGGATTTTCCGGATCTGCGTCGACCCAGCCTATCGCGTCCTCGACTTCGATCTCTCCCACGCGCGATTCGAGATCGTGTGGCAGCCCGATCCATGCCTCCAGATTCAGAGGCCGAGCGATCTCGTCGGCAAAAAACTGCCCGAGCGTCCGGCCATCCACACGACGGATAATGGCCCCGCACAGCCATCCGATCGTCAGTCCATTGTAGCAAGCGAAGGCATCGGGATCGTTTGCGATAGGCTGCGTTGCAAGCAGGCCTTCAATTTTCTCGTAGTCCGGCACGTCATCGATCGACAATGGAGCTACGACACCGGGAACCCCACTGCGATGGGAAACAACATGGCGAACGAGAATGCGTTCTTTGCCGGCCTGTGCAAATTCGGGCCAGTATTTTGTGACCGGTGCGTCAAGATCCACCAGACCGCGCTCGATCAGAATCAACATGCACCCCGCCAACAGGCCCTTGGTGCCTGAAAAGACAACTTGCAGGGTGTCCTGCTGCCATAGTCGGCCCGGCGCCGCGTTGCCGCCCCAAATGTCGACAACAGTTCGACCCGAATGCACCGCGGCGAATGCGGCGCCAACGTCGCCTCGCTCGATGAAATTCCTCTCAAACTCCTCCGCAACGGCTTCGAAGCCGGGCTCGACATGGCCCTTTACGGTCCCGTTTGACGCGGTGGCAGGCATCGGATTTTCCGGCTATTAGTACATATGTACCATTGTTGTACGGTCGTACCATACCCATTGTCAAGGGATCGCTGGGCATCGCAGGGTCTCGCCACGATTTGCATTTGGAACCGAAAGCCGGTTCTGTCGACGAACGCTGAAAGCAGGAATGAGATGGCGGCAATGCGGAAATCCCCACGAACGTATCTGACCTCCGAGGCGCGGAGGGCCGAGATCATCGAGGCGGCGTTCCAGTGCATCAAGGAGGTCGGCTACGCCAAATTAACCGCTCGAAAAATTGCCGAGCACCCCAATATTTCCTTGGGTCACATAACCTACAATTTCAAAGATATGAATGAGGTTCTTGTTGAGACCTATCGATATACGTCAAATCTCTTGATAGAAGCGGTCCGCGATCAACGCGCCAAAGGATCTAATTCCCCGAGTGAGCAGCTTAAAATTTTCCTGGGGACGTTCCTGACCCCTAATTTCCTCAAAAGGGACTTCTTGCGCGTCCGGATCGACCTCTGGTCCGCCGCTTTGGCCTCCGACGATATTTTGAAAACCGAGGTTTCCCTTTACCAGCATTTCCGAAATGAACTTTCAGAGATACTGAGTCAGATAGCGGATGAACGAACGAAGGGCCGTGAATCAGTCCCATTTCTCGTGGACAGCATTACTGCGACGATGGACGGGCTGTGGCTTGATTGGGTGCGTCGAAAGAATAGCGAGGCCATAGAGAATGGCCTGAGAGCTTGCTTGCTTCTCGTGAATTGCGTCTTGGATGCTGCTCCATCCAAAGCCCAAGGCGACGCGCTCGAACCTGGATAGCAGGTATCGCGTTTCTCAACGCAGTCTGCCCCTTTCTCGTAGCCCCGCACATTGCGACGACTTGTGACCAAAAAAAGTGCTGGCAGCCCAACCTTGATGCACTAGAGGCAATGAGGGCGGCCCGGACCGCCTGCATGTTAAGTTCTTGGTAACTCTCACAAGTCGAACCCAAGTCGAAGACCAAAAAAGGCATTGGCTTCTCGTGTCCTCCATAGATGCTAGGCCTGACATCAAGGCGAGTCGAAGGAGCAGAGACCAGCATGGCGACCGTCCTGAACGCCAAAGGCGTTCCACTCTCCTACAGCGGGTCCTCGACAAAGTGGTACTCGGCGACCAATTCCGGCCCGACACTCTATGGCAGCATATACAACGACACCATCTACGGCGACGCCAGCGTCAGCGTCACGATGTATGGCGGCAAGGGCGACGACATCTACTATCTGTATTCCACGAAGAACAAGCCGGTCGAGCTGGCCAATGAGGGTGTCGACACCATCTCGACCTGGATGAGTTATCGGCTGCCGGCGAATTTCGAGAACCTGACCGTCACCGGCGACAAACACTATGCTTTCGGAAACGCGCTAAACAACATCATTACCGGCGGCGCCGGCCAGCAGACGCTCGACGGCTTGCAGGGCGATGATGTTCTGAAAGGCGGATCGGGGGCGGACATCTTCGTCGTTACCCGGGGCAACGGCAGCGACCTGATCCTGGACTTTGGCGCCGACGACACCGTGCGCGTCGGGAGCTACGGCTTCACCTCCTTCGAGCAGGTGCAGGCCAATATGGTCCAGTCGGGCGCGAATGTGCGGCTCAATCTTTCCAGCACCGAGTTTCTGGTCTTCGCCAACAAGACGGTCGGCCAGTTCACGGAAGGCCAGTTCGATCTGGCGCTGGACAGGTCGCATCTGGAACTCACCTTCTCCGACGAGTTCAAAACGCTGAGCCTCAGGAACGGCTCGAGCGGCACCTGGGACACGAACTTCTGGTGGGGCGGCGCAAACGGCAGTTCGCTCACCGACAATGGCGAGCTTCAATGGTATATCGATGCCAACTACGCGCCGACCAGTTCCGTCCATCCGTTCAGCGTCGACAGCGGCGTTCTCACGATAACCGCCGCCCGGGCTGCGGAAGCGATCCAGCCCTTGATAAACGACTACAAGTATACGTCGGGCCTGCTGACGACCCACGATACCTTCGTGCAGACCTATGGCTATTTCGAAATCCGTGCCGACATGCCGGAGAAACAAGGTGCGTGGCCGGCCTTCTGGCTGCTGCCGGCGGACGGTTCCTGGCCGCCGGAACTGGATGCCATCGAGATGACCGGCCAGGACCCTAACAAGCTCCTCCTGACTGGCCACACGAACGAGACGGGAGCGCACACAACCGTGGGCGCGACGCCCTATGTCTCGGATACCGCAGGCTTCCACACATACGGGGTGCTGTGGACGCAAGACGAACTGGTCTGGTATTTCGACGACGTCGAAGTCGCCCGTGCCGCAACGCCTGCCGACATGCACGAGCCGATGTACATGCTGGTCGACCTGGCGGTTGGCGGCATCGCGGGAGCACCCGCCGACGGGCTGGCGACGCCGGCGGAAATGCACATCGACTATGTTCACGCTTATGCGCTGGGGGATTGGTTTATCTAGGCGCAACAGCTGATGGTGAGGCCGGTACGGACACGTTCGTCATCAAGCCTCGGCAATCTCCATTTATTGCATTGCTGCCTGAGACTGAACAGGAACTGATGTGAAGGCGACGACGCAGTCCAATCCATCCGAGCCGCCGCGAACAACCCTCGCATCGGTTTTGGCTTCGTTTCGACGCGCGTTCGCCGGAATCGCGTTGATGAGCGGGGTCGTCAACATCCTGGCGCTGACCGGCTCGTTCTTCATGCTGCAGGTCTATGATCGCGTCATACCCGGCCGCAGCGTGCCGACGCTCGTCGGGCTTGCCGTGTTTGCCGCCACGCTTTTCATCTTCCAGGGCGTGCTCGAGCTCATCCGGTCACGGCTGCTGGTGCGCATCGGCATGGCGCTCGACGCGCAGCTGAGCGGGCAAGTCTATGCAGCCCTGATGCGCCTGCCATTGCGCACCAAGCTCGCTGGCGATGGCCTGCAGTCGTTGCGGGATCTCGACCAGGTGCGCTCGTTTCTGTCGAGCGCCGGTCCGACCGCGCTTTTCGATCTGCCGTGGATGCCGCTGTATCTGGGTATTTGCTTCCTGTTCCATTTCTGGATTGGCATGGCTGCGCTCGCCGGCGCCGTCATTCTCTTTGGCCTGACATTGCTTGCCGAAATGCGCACACGAGAGCCGACGAAAAGGGCAAACAGCCAGGCCGCGGCGCGCAACACGCTTGCCGAGGCTACCCGCCGCAATGTCGAGGTTCTGCAGGCCATGGGCTTTGGCTCACGTATCGCCGAGCGCTGGTCGGGCATCAACGCCGACTATCTCGACACGAATGCGAAAGCGAGCGACCTGGCGGGTACGCTCGGAACGATCTCGAAGATCCTGCGGATGATGCTGCAGTCAGGTGTGTTGGCGATCGGCGCCTATCTCGTCATTCATCAGGAGGCGACGGGCGGTATAATGATCGCCAGTTCGATCATGATGGGTAGGGCGCTCGCACCTATCGAACTGGCCATCGCCCACTGGAAGGGTTTCGTCACTGCCCGCCAGGCCTGGGCTCGGCTGACGCAGCTTTTGGCCCTGCTTCCCGAAACTGCAACAAGTGTCTCGCTGCCGGCGCCGATATCGGCGCTTTCGGTCGAAGGCATCAGCGTTACGCCACCGGGCGAGCGTCGTGTGGTCGTGCAGGATGCCGGCTTTGCGCTGGAGAAGGGCGCCGGCCTCGGCATCATCGGGCCGAGCGCTTCGGGAAAATCCTCGCTTGTGCGAGCCATCGCCGGTATCTGGCTGCCGGTGCGCGGAACCGTCAGGCTGGACGGCGCGACGCTCGACCAGTGGTCGCCCGAAGAGCTTGGCAAGCATGTCGGCTACCTCCCGCAGGACGTCCAGCTGTTCGACGGCACCATTGCCGAAAACATATCGCGCTTCGAACTCCAGGCGCCCTCGGACAAGATATTGGCGGCGGCACGCGCTGCCGGCGTGCACGATCTCGTTGTCCATCTGCCGGAAGGCTATGAGACGCGGATCGGTGAGGCCGGGTCGGCGCTTTCGGCTGGCCAGAGACAAAGGGTGGCGCTGGCCAGGGCTCTCTTTGGCGATCCGTTCCTGGTCATTCTGGATGAGCCCAACTCCAATCTCGATTCCGAAGGCGAAACCGCGCTGACGGTGGCAATCCAGGGCGTGCGTGAAAGAGGTGGCATTGCCGTCGTCGTGGCGCATCGGCCAAGCGCGCTGGCAAGCCTTGACCAGGTGCTCGTCATGGCCGGCGGCCGCGTGCAGGCCTTTGGCCCCAAGAATGAGGTGTTGAACAAGGTTACCCGCCCGGCAGGCGTCCCGCTGAAGGTCGTCTCCGGCCCCGAAGAGGCCACATCCTGATGGCGGAACGCGCTGCATCCGCGATTGACAGGACCATTCGGCGCTATCTGCTTGGCGGCATCGCCGCCTGCGTCCTGCTTGTTGGCGGCGCGGGAAGCCTTGCCGCCGTCACGGAGCTTTCCGGAGCCGTCATCGCCTCGGGACGATTGGTCGTCGATTCCAGCGTCAAGAAGGTGCAGCATCCAACGGGCGGCGTGGTCGGTCAAATCCTGGTCCGGGAAGGCGATGCCGTGCAGGCGGGGCAGGTCCTGATCCGTCTCGATGAAACGATCACCCGCGCCAATCTGGCCATTGTCACCAAGAGCCTCGATGAATTCGATGCCCGCCTGGCGCGCCTTGAAGCCGAGCGCGACGGTGCCGACGTCATCGCCTTTCCGGCGTCACTCATGTCGCGGCAAGCGGAACCCGAGACCGGCCGCGCGATGGCCGGCGAGCGATCCCTGTTCGAGTTTCGCAGGCAGGCGCGCGCTGGCCAGAAGGCTCAGCTGGCGGAGCGTATCGCTCAGCTTGTCGAGGAGGTCTCCGGCCTGACCGAGCAAAGAGACGCCAAAAGCCAGGAAATCAAGCTGATTGGCATAGAGCTCGAGGGCATGCGCAAACTTTGGCAAAGCAAGCTGGTCTCGATTGATCGCATAACCGCGCTCGAACGCGATGCCGTGCGCTTGGAAGGCGAGCACGGGCAGCTTACAGCGGCGATCGCGCAATCGAAGGGTCATACATCCGAAATCCGCCTGCAGATCATCCAGGTCGACCAGGATCTGCGCAGCGAGGTTGCGACCGAGCTCCGTGACGTTCAGGCCAAGCTTTCCGAGTTCGTCGAACGCAAGGTGTCAGCTGAGGATCAGCTCAAGCGTATCGATATACGCAGTCCGCAAACCGGCGTCGTTCATCAACTCGGCGTACACACGGTCGGGGGGGTTGTTTCTCCGGGTGAGCAAATCATGCTCATCGTACCGGTGGCAGACGACCTGACTGTCGAAGCGCGCGTGGCCCCGCAAGATATCGATCAACTGACACTGGGGCAGAGTGCGATCCTGCGGCTCACTGCCTTCAATCAGCGGATCACGCCGGAACTGAACGGTGTCGTCAGCGAGATCTCTCCCGATCTCACTATCGACGAACGAAGCGGCGCCAGCTTCTATACAGCGCGCGTCAACTTGACCCGCGCGGAGCTTACCAGGCTCAAGGGCCTGACATTGGCACCTGGAATGCCGGTCGAGGTGTTCTTTTCGACGGGCGGTCGCACAATGCTTTCCTATCTCGTGAAACCCCTGGCGGATCAGATTGCGCGGGCCTTCAGGGAGGAGTGAAATGCGCGTTGCTTTTCCTCGCATCTGAACCTCGTCCGATCTTTCGCGGTTCAGTCCTCTGGGGCGCTGCACAATGCCAAGTCGACCACTGCCGCGGCGCCTTCCTGCTATCTCGCTGGAACTGCAGTTCGCCATCGAGATTGCGGGAGGCGAGCCTCGGCGCTCAAGCATCAAAGCGACAGTTCCGTCATCCTCGATGGCAAGATCGGTGCCAACGATTGCTGGATGATCCTGAGACACCGGCGACGGACGCTGGAGAGGTCGGTCGTTTCATTTCAGTGTGACCAGGTCTATACTCCACGGGGGACAGGCCAGATCGATGGACCGTAAGCTTTCCGCCATTCTCGCTGCCGATGTTGTGGGCTATTCCGCCCAGATGGAACGCGACGAGGCCGGCACGTTCGAGCGCCTTCGAGCTGGACGCAAGGAACTGTTCGAGCCTGAGATTGCCCGCCACCACGGCCACATCTTCAAGCTGATGGGCGATGGACTGCTGGCCGAATTCGGCAGCGTCGTGGATGCGGTCGAATGTGCCGTGTCGTTGCAGCACGCCCTGGCGGAACGCAACGCCGCCGTTTCCGAGGATCATCGGATTCGCGTCAGGATCGGGATCAATCTCGGCGAGATGATTGTCGAGGGCGAGGACCGATATGGCGAAGGCGTCAACGTCGCTGCCAGGCTCCAACAACTGGCGGAACCTGGCGGCATCTGTGTCTCGGCAAAGGTCGCAAAAGAGGTTGAGAAGAAGTTGGCTTTCGGCTTTGAGCCGATGGGCCAACAGAAGCTGAAGAACATCGCCGAACCGGTGCAAGCGTACCGGGTGCTGCTCGATCCCGCGGTGGCGGGAAAGCCCATGACTGTCAATCGACACCCACGCTTCAGGCGCAATCTGGCCGTCGTTATTGGGGTCCTTGTTGTCGCAGTCGGCCTTGCAGCAGCGTGGTGGCGACCGTGGGAGCCACCGCTTCGGCCCACCGCCCTGACGGCCAATGCGAAAGCCGACACCCGGCCATCCCTCGTCGTGCTTCCATTTGACAATCTCAGCGACGACAAGGCGCAAGGTTATCTGGCCGACGGTTTCACCGAGGACCTGACCACAGAACTTGCACGCGTGCCCGGACTGTTCGTCGTGTCGCGAAACGCGGCTTCCGCCTACAAGGACAAGGAGACCAGACCCGCTGAGGTCGCCGCAGCGCTTGGTGTCCGGTACATACTGGAGGGTTCGATACGTCGGGTCGGCGACGACATGCGTATCAACGCGCAATTGATCGACGGCTCGACCACCGGTCATCTCTGGGCAGAACGTTTCGACGGCCAGTGGACGGATGTGTTTGCGTTGCAGGACAAGGTCGTCGTCAGCATCGCGGGCGCGCTCAAGCTCCGTCTCGTCAGCGCCCAAGGCAAGGCAGATGTCGCGGGCGGCACGCGCAATCCTGCAGCCTACGAAGCTTACCTCCAGGGCATGGAGATCTACAATCGTCGCAATACTCCAGACGAGTTTGCGCAGGCGGTGAGGTTTTTCCAGCAGGCGCTGGAACTCGATCCGAATTTCGGCGTGGCGGCAGCCTCGCTCGCATGGGCCTATTGGGACATGGACGGGCCACGGGTCAAAGCTTTAGCCTCTTCGGATAGCATTGCGCAGTTCAACGTATACAAGTACCTGGGGGCGGCGGCTAGGCATCCTTCGCCGTCCTACTATCAGCTCGTCGCCAGTTTGCTGGTTCGCGAGCACCGGTCCGACGAGGCAGTCGCGGTTATGTTCAAGGCAGTGGCGCTCGACCCGAGCGATCCCCTGAACTATGTCGGGCTGGCAGAAGCTCTGAATTTCAGTGGCAGGCCGAACGAGGCCAGCGACTATCTCGTCGCGGCCAACCGTGTCGACCCAGGCGGCAATGACCATCGGCACTACCTGGCTGGGCTGGCTGAATTTGGCCAGGGTCGTTTCGAGGAAGCTGTCGACTACCTTGAAAGGATCGATCTCCAATCGCCCGATCCATGGCCGAAATTCTACGGCCTGCAGGTGTTGGTTTCGGCCTACGCACATCTCGGGCGCAGTGACCAGGTCGCGGCCTATAGTGACAGGCTAAGGAACGTCATGTTGGAACGAAAGGATGGAGGGGCAAATCAGCTGGTCACGCAGAGATATTTTGTGTTCAAGAACCCGGCTGACATCGGGCGTCTGCTGGACGGCCTGGACAAGGCCGGTTTGCCGGAGTTGCCGGAAGAGGTCGATCTGGATGCGAAGGACCGGCTTACCGGTTCGGAGATCAGGTCGCTCATCCTCGGTCGTGACCTGCGCGGGGGAGGCGCATGGATAGATAAAGGAACCAGCTGGGTGCAGCAGAACTTCCTGTGCGACGCCATTCCGAAAGTTCAGACAACCTGCGGCGCGATCTTTCGCAATCCTGCCGGGACGCCGGAGCGACGCAACGAGTATACGGCAGTCTTCCGTTTCGATCGTTTTGAGTTTTCGACCGTCAAATAAGACCCCGGGACCTGCTCTCCCCGGCTTTCGGCCGCACACCCCGCAAACGATGCGCTTCCGGGGAGCCATGAGGGGACCGGAGAATCGTTTGGACTGTGAAGGTGGTAGCGGGAGAGGGACTTGAACCCCCGACCCCAGGATTATGATTCCCGTGCTCTAACCAACTGAGCTACCCCGCCAGGGCGGCGAAAGGCCCGAAATCCGCCTCAAATCGAAAGGCATGTCGAGGCGTTCGCCAAGGTCGCGCGGATATAAGGTTGGGAGGGCAAGCCTGTCAAGCTTCCAGGCGACCGGCATGGCGGCATATTCGCGTGTCGCCGAAAAGCTTTGCCGGGCAGACATTTGAGCGGGGCTACCGGGGTTGAGTTCGGCGGGGCACGTCGCTATGTCTCGGCCTGGAAATTCTAGAGTTTGAAACAAATGAAACCGCGCATCGCAGTCCTCGGTTGCGGATACTGGGGCAGCAACCACATCCGCACCCTCAAGGCGCTTGGCGCGCTGCATGCGGTCTCCGACCTCAACAGCGCCCGTGCGGAAGGTTTTGCCAGCGAGCAGGATTGCCTGGCGATCGAGCCCGAGCAGCTGTTTGTCCGCGACGACGTCGACGCCATCATCATGGCGCTGCCGCCGCAGTTCCATGCCGACATGGCGGTGCGCGCCGTCGAAGGCGGCAAGGACGTGCTGGTGGAAAAGCCGATCGCGCTGACGGTGGCCGATGCCGAGCGCGCGGTGCAGGCGGCCAAGGACAATGGCCGCGTCTTCATGGTCGGCCATGTGCTGCGCTTTCATCCCGCCTTCGAGACGCTGAAGGCGCTGATCGACAATGGCGAGCTCGGCGAGGTGCGATACATCCACTCGCACCGGCTCGGGCTCGGCAAGTTCCACACTGAGAACGATGCGCTGTGGGATCTGGCGCCGCACGATCTGTCGATGATCCTGGCGATCACCGGCACGGAGCCGATCGAGGTGCGCGGCGAGGGTGCAGCGCTGCTCGACAATCTCAGCGACTTCGCGCATCTGCACATGCGCTTTCCCAACGGCCTGCGCAGCCATCTCTTCACCTCGCGGCTCAATCCCTATCGCGAGCGGCGGCTGACGGTGGTCGGCACCAAGGCGATGGCGGTGTTCGACGATGTCGAGCCATGGGAGCGCAAGCTCGCCGTCTACCGTCACGCCGTGTGGCAGGACAGCGGCCAGTGGGCGTTTACCGCCAACGAACCATCCTATGTGGCGGTTGCGCAAGGCATGCCGCTGACGCGCGAGCTGGAGCATTTCATCCAGTGCATCGAGACGCGGGCCGAACCGCGCACCAGCGGTGAAGAAGCCATCAGGGTGCTGCGCATCCTGACCGCGGGCACGGTCACCCACACCAAATCCGGTACCTGAAGAAAAGTGCTGCCGTTTACTCTGCGGGGATCTGCGCCGGGCGGGCGGCCAGCCGCGTCAGCATGGCCTCGGCCTCGGCGCCGCGCTCCGAACGCTCGATGAAGCCGCCACCGAACACGCGGGCCTCGTTGCCGTCGTCGGAATAGAGCACGCAGGCCTGGCCGGGTGCGATGCCGGATTCACCATCGGTCAGCTCGACAAAGGTGCTGCCGGCACGGTGATGCAGCACGGCCGGGCGCGGCGGGCGCGTCGAACGCACCTTGGCGAACAGCTCAAGCCCGGCTGCCGGTATGTCCGACAGCGAAGTGTCGCCCAGCCAGTTCATGTTGCGCAGATAGATCTTGTGCGTCTCCAGCGCCTCGCGCGGACCAACGATGACGCGAGCCCGGTCGGCGTCGAGATGGACGACATAGAGCGGCTCGCCGGAGGCGATGCCGATGCCGCGCCGCTGGCCGATCGTATAGCGCAAGATGCCCTCATGGCGGCCCAGCACGCGACCGTCAATGTGGACGATGTCGCCCGGATTGGCGGCGGACGGCCTCAGCTTGGCGATGATGTCGGAATATTTGCCCTGTGGCACGAAACAGATGTCCTGGCTGTCCTGCTTGGCGGCGACGGTCAACCCCATCTCCTCGGCAATGGCGCGAACCTGTGGCTTCGACAGGCCGCCGAGCGGAAAGCGCAGATAGTCGATCTGCGCCTGGGTGGTGGCGAACAGGAAATAGCTCTGGTCGCGATCGGCATCGACCGGCCGATACAGCGCGCGATGCGCGCCGTTGGCGCCGGAGCGGATGTAGTGGCCGGTGGCCAGCGCATCGGCGCCAAGCTCCTTGGCGGTCGCCAGAAGATCGGCGAACTTGACGGTCTGGTTGCACGAAACGCAAGGGATCGGCGTTTCGCCGGCGACATAGCTCTCGGCGAAGGGATCGATGACCGCCTTGCGGAATCGCTCCTCGTAATCGAGCACATAGTGCGGGATGCCCAGCGTCTCAGAGACACGGCGGGCGTCGTCGATGTCCTGGCCGGCGCAGCACGAACCGGCCCGGTGCGTCGCCGCGCCATGGTCATAGAGCTGCAGCGTGACGCCGACGACATCATAACCTTCGCGCTTCAGCAGGCCGGCGACGACCGATGAATCGACGCCGCCCGACATGGCGACGACGATGCGGGTGTTTTGCGGGCTTGCGGGGAGATCGAGGCTGTTCATGGTTCTTTCGTTCTGCACGGCGCTTGCATGCCAATGGCGCGAATATAGGTCAAGCACCCCGGGTGCGCCAGCTTTGAGCGCCAGCCGATTTTGCGATCAAATTCCGCGCTTGCCGGCGAGTGTTTCAAATGCCGACGAAAAGACTAACGCGGCGTTCATGATCCTTACCTAGTCATTAGGGTCTGCTTAGGCAATTTTTAAAGCTGTGGCGGTAATGTGGTGGGGATTGGGTCTTTGAGTTTTTTGTAGAGAGTACGATGACCGATCTGGTTAGACCGCGAGTCAAATATGTTATCGGGCCTGACGGCAGCCCCCTTACGATTGCCGATCTGCCGCCGACGAACACTCGGCGCTGGGTTATCCGGCGCAAGGCGGAGGTGGTGGCGGCTGTTCGTGGCGGGCTTTTGAGCCTCGATGAGGCATGCCAGCGCTACAAGCTTACCACCGAGGAATTCCTGTCCTGGCAGGCGTCGATCGACGAGTACGGCCTTGCCGGGCTGCGCACGACGCGCATCCAGCAATACCGGCATTAGGGCCGGCTTGAACACGAAAAAGGGCGCGGCAATCCGCGCCCTTTTTGTTTTGCCACAACGATTTTAGACCGCCAGCACCACCTTGCCGATCGGTCTGGTGGCAAGAAAAGCATGGGCGTCGCCGGCCTCTTCAAGCGGAAAGCTCCTGGCCACGTGAATGGCAAGCTTTTTCGCATCGATCAGTTTGGTAAGCTCCACAAGGCCCTCACGATCGGGCACGACGGACATCCGCTCGACGCGGATATTGCGTGCGCTGGCATCTGCCTTGGTGGCGTCGCTGACATTGAGCAGCGATACCAGTACGCCACCGTCCCTCAGCACTTTCAGTGAGCGCTGCGCATGGTCGCCGCCGATTGGCTCCAGGACCAAATCAATGTCGCGGGCGCTATCGGTGAAATCGCCCGCGGTGTAGTCGATCACCTCGTCGGCGCCGAGCGCGCGGACGAAATCGAGCTTTTCCGGGCTGGCGGTGGCGATGACGTAAGCGCCGTGCGCCTTGGCGATCTGTACCGCCAGGTGTCCGACGCCACCGGCGGCTGCATGGATCAGCACGCGCTGGCCGTGCTTCAACCCACCATGGCGGACAAGGCCTTGCCAGGCTGTCAGCCCGGCCAGCGGCAATGCGGCGGCATGAATGTGATCGATGCCTGCGGGCTTCAGCGCGATTTCATCGGCGGGCGTGACGGCGAGCTCAGCATAGGCTGCTGCCTGTCTGGGAAAATGCGGCATGCCGAACACGGCGTCGCCGACCTTGAGGCCCGTCACCTCCGCGCCGAGCGCCTCGACGGTTCCCGAAATATCCCAGCCGAGGATGAAGGGCGGTTCGCCAAGCAGCGGATAATAGCCGCCGCGTACGGCGCCATCGACCGGATTGATGCCGGCGCCCTTGACGCGAACAAGCACTTCGCCGTGTCTTGGCGTCGGGTTGGGTCGATCGGCAATGACGAGGACGTCGGGTCCGCCGACGGAATTCTGGATAATGGCACGCATGGGAGTCTCTCCTGCTTGGTTGATGCCACTATCATTTGGATAGTAATATTCCCTTGTCTAGTATGTACCTTTTCTATATATAGGCACCTCATGGATAGTGATGATGATTGCGGCTTCGGCTATGACGCCTTCCAGCGGACGTGTCCTTCGCACGCCGTGCTCGAGATGTTGGCCAGCAAGTGGGTCTATCTGACGGTTTGCGCGCTGCGTCGTGGCCGGATGCGCAATGGCGAACTGGCGCGCAAGCTAGAAGGCATTACGCCAAAGATGCTGACGCAGACACTGCGCATCCTCGAACGCGACGGTCTGGTGCGGCGCGAAATCTTTCCGGTGATCCCGCCGCGGGTCGAATATGAATTGACCGAACTCGGCCAGAACCTGGCGGGGCTGCTCAATCAGATAAGATCCTGGTCGGAGCAGCATGTGCCCGACATCAAGGAGGCCCGTGCGCGGGCGACAGTGGGTCACGAAGAGGATTTGTTGACCCGGGCCTGAGGCCGGCGGCCTATCGGATCGTGCTCAAAGTGCCGGATTCATGCCGTCTGGCTTGCGCGTTGCGCTGGACGAGCGGCGGCGCCACGCCCCGATTGCCCAGGTGGATTGGGTCCGGGGCTCTGTTTTCAACCGATCATGGCGCTGCGGCCGCCCAATTCGGCGTCGCGTATCTTGGTGTCGCGCGATTCCAGCATCTCAGCCTTGGAAAGCTCCGCTTCAGCTTCGCCGAGTAATGATTCGGCAGCGCTTCGCTGTTGGGCGAGGTCGCTTTGTGAATTTCTGAGGTTGTCGCGGCGCAAGCGCGCTGCCTTGGCGAAGGTCGGATAGGCAAAATGATTGATGTCGGTGATGCCGGCCTTCTTTTCTTCGGCGGTGATCTGGAGCTCCAGTTCCACAGCCATGCGCTCGAACTCGGCGATCATCATGTCGAGCTGCAGCAGCTGCCGCCGCTTCTCGTTCACCTGAAACTGCTTCAGCCGAACGAGGTTTTCACGTGACTTCATGATTCGGTACTCCCAGAAACGCACACCTGCACATATCGTCCAACCCACCCGGCAAGGGCCTGGTGCCACCCGTTTCCACCGGCATTCCCGGAGTTATGGGAAACAAACTCCTAAAGTTTTTTGCCGGCGGTAACCATTCGTTTACGGGCATTGTTAATCATACGGCTCAGGACTTAAGGCCGGGTAAAAATTCCGGCTCTCTGTACGGAAGCTGGCCAGCGAGTCCCTGGAGTCACTTAGTCCGGCTTATTAATGTGTTGCATTAGCGGTTTGGTTTTGTGATTCGTTATTGGATTCAACAGGGTGTAGAAAGGGGTTAAAAAATCTGGTACCGTCCTCGATGCGGAATTAGGTTTTGTTAACCATTCGATGGCACCTTCTGGTCAGGCAATCACTGCTCCGGTCCCGGACGGGTCGTGAAATGGTCCGGCAGCAGAAAAGGGGAATGAAATGCGCGTTCTGCTGATAGAAGATGACAGTGCAACCGCACAAAGCATCGAGTTGATGCTGAAATCGGAAAGCTTCAACGTCTATACGACCGATCTCGGCGAAGAGGGTGTCGATCTCGGAAAACTCTACGACTACGACATCATCCTTCTCGATCTCAATCTCCCCGACATGTCGGGTTATGAAGTTTTGAGAACACTTCGCCTTTCCAAGGTGAAGACACCGATTCTCATCCTCTCCGGCATGGCCGGTATCGAGGACAAGGTGCGCGGTCTCGGCTTCGGCGCCGACGATTACATGACCAAGCCATTCCACAAGGACGAACTGGTGGCGCGCATCCACGCCATCGTGCGGCGTTCCAAGGGCCATGCCCAGTCGGTCATCACCACTGGCGACCTGGTGGTCAATCTCGACGCCAAGACCGTCGAAGTCGGCGGCCAGCGCGTGCATCTGACCGGCAAGGAATACCAGATGCTGGAGCTGCTCTCGCTGCGCAAGGGCACCACGCTGACCAAGGAAATGTTCCTCAACCACCTCTATGGCGGCATGGACGAACCGGAATTGAAGATCATCGACGTCTTCATCTGCAAACTACGCAAGAAGCTCGATGCCGCTTCCGGCGGCCAGAACTACATCGAGACGGTCTGGGGCCGCGGCTATGTGCTGCGCGAACCGGAAGACATTCGCGTCAGCGCCTGAGCGAAAACGCCCGTCCGATCGTTTTTCCAAAAAAAACCCGACCTAGGTCGGGTTTTTTGCATTTATGGCTGGATGACAGCGATTATCGAGCGAATCAGGCGGCGATTTTCAAGGTGCGGAAACGCTCGAGCAGCTGCGGCCGGTTGAATGGCTTCAGCAGATAGCCCTGGGCGCCGGCACGCTTTGCCCGCATGATCGAGGCGACGTCGACCTCGACCAGTGAAATCAGGATCTGCGGCTTTATCGAGCTCTCCATGGCGCGCACCCGGCGAATGAGATCCACTGCCTGCATATCCGGCAGGGCACCGTCGACGACGATAACATCCGGCATGTCGGCAGCGCACATCTCGACGGCATCAAGCCCGGTGGCTGCTTCGATCACCACCATGTCGGAACCACCAAGGATGCGTTTTGCAACCTTCCTGATGACGCTTGAATCGTCGACGAACATGCAGCGTTTCATTTCCGGGTCCTCTTTGCCATGTGGCGAACCGGCGGCATCCGGGCATCTGTGAGACACCATAGATCAATCTGGTAAAGAAGCTGAAAAGCCGTTAGGTAAAGTTTTTGCAAACATGGCCTTTGCGCACCGTTTTCGCCGCGAATTCGACGCGGCCAGGCTGGCGACGCTTGTTTGCCCTGAATTGCCTTGCCGTGAATTGCAAACTACGTCGCAAATATTGGCGGACGCAAATACTTGATCTGTTCTTGCCGGTCGGATCGAGATTTTCAGGCCGCCGAGAGCACGATTTCTTCCGCGGTCGCGTGGATCGATATCGTCATGTTGGCCTCGCGCGCCAGAAGCAGCGTGTAGTAGGGCTGGACCGAATGGGCGTCGATCGGCTCCTCGGGCTTGTTGCCGGAATGCAGTTCGAGGAATTTCGGCGGCACGCGCAGCATCGGGCCACTTGCCGCAAGCGCAAAGCGCGGCTCGGTGTCGAGATTTTCGAGCGTGACCACAAGCTTGCCGCCGCGCGGAATGGCGGCGTTGGCAACGAGAATGAGGTTGAGCAGCAGCTTCACCTTGTTTTTGGGCAGCAGCGCGCGAGGCCCGTTCCAGGTCAGTTCCGGCTTTTCGTTCTTCAGGAAAGCAATGGCGACAGCCTCGGCGTCGCCGGTGTCGATCATCATCCCGGCTGAACCTGCGGCGCCGAAAGCGATGCGGGCAAATTGCAGGCGGGCCGAAGCGTTTCTGGCGCTCTGGCGGATCAGCTTCATGGCGTCTTCGTCAGCGCCGCCTTCGTCGAGCAGTTCAAGACCATTGTTTATGGCGCCGACCGGCGAAATGATGTCGTGGCAGACCCTGCTGCACAACAAGGCTGCGAGATCGGGGGCGGAAAGGGTGAAAAGCTCGGCCATCGGCGAAAATCCCTGCTAAAAATCTGCGTCCCTTCGGTCGGGCGGTCAACCGTCGCGCCTGTCTACACGAATCACGCTCGCTCCCAAGCTTTCTGAATACACAGCGCCTGTGCGTGCAGCAACAAACCCAAAATTGTCGTTAGCGAAATGACGTGTTCACGCAGGCTGGGAACCTGCGCGGACGGCTCGAAACCAGCCTTCGAACCGCCATCTTCATGTGAGAGGTTAATGGTTGAAAAAGAATTACGGCATAGTTTGCCCGTAACAGTCATCCTTAACGGCCGCCAAAGAGCCGCACGGATGAGAGGCGTCGGCGAAAGTGCTCCATGACGGAGATTGGAAGCATGTTTTCCCGATTCTACGACCGGACCTTTGTCCGTGTCCTCTCAATGACGATTGCCTTGATGGGGCTCCTCGTCTTTTCAACCTCGGCTTTGCGGGCCCAGGAATACACCGCTCAGGAGATCGTCGATTCCGGTCACAAGTTCTTCGGTGCGACGTCGGGCGGGCTCGCCACCGTCGTCGAGAAGATTTTTGCCTCCTACGGTCTGCCCAATGGCTATCTGCTGGGCGAAGAGGGCTCCGGCGCGCTGATCGGCGGCCTGACCTACGGCGAAGGCACGCTCTACACTAAGAATGCCGGCGACCACAAAGTGTTCTGGCAAGGTCCGTCGCTGGGCTGGGATTTCGGCGGCGAGGGATCGCGCGTCATGATGCTGGTCTATAATCTCGACGATGTGAACAGTCTCTACAATCGTTTCGGCGGCGTTGCCGGCTCCGCCTATGTCGTGGCGGGCGTCGGTTTCAACGTGCTGCAGAACAACCGGGTTCTGCTGGTGCCGATCCGTACAGGCGTCGGTGCGCGGCTCGGCGTCAATCTCGGCTATCTCAAGCTTACCCAGAAGCCGACCTGGAATCCCTTCTGACCGGGGTGTGACTGCGTCATTTCGACCGGATCGATAGATCCTCACCCCAATGTTGCTGCGGCATACCCTTGCCGCGGCACTGGATTTGCGTCATGCGAAGATGGCAAAGTCCAGCTTTGGCGGTTCTCTGCCATCCATACGGATATTCACCTTGGTTCAGTCGATCCTGTTCTTCGCTCTCGGCTTTCTCTGCGCCGGCTTTCTGGCGCTGATGGTTGCCCCGGCCATCTGGCGGCGTGCCGTGGCGTTGACGCGCAAACGCGTCGAGGCGTCGGTGCCGATGACGCTGGCCGAGATCCAGGCGGACAAGGATCGCATCCGGGCCGAGTACGCGATGTCGACGCGCAGGCTTGAAATAAACGTCAAGATGTTGCGGGAGAAAGCAGCCGAGCAGCTGGTCGAGATCAATCGTGGGCACGAGGCCCTCAAGGGTCTGGCGATCGAGCGCAAGGACAAGGCGCAGGCGCTTTCCGAGCTGCAGGCCAAGGACGAAGAGCTTCGGCAGCGCGAGGAGCAGTCGCAGCGCCTGTCGGAACGCCTCGCGCAAACCGAGCGCATGTTGGAAAAGCGCGCGCTCGAACTCGAAAAGCTGGAGCAAATGTATGACGACGCCAGCTTCTCCTCCAGCAACCGCCAGATCGAACTGGTGGCGCGCGAATCCGAACTGGAAAAGCTGGCCAATGATATCTCGGTGCTGCGGGGGCAGCGCAAGGAGGCGGACAGGCGCAATCAGGAGATCACTGCTGAAGGCAAGGCTGCTCGCGATGCCTTGAAGGCCGAGAAGAAAAGAACCGCCGAACTGGACAAGAAGCTCGAACGCCTGCTGGCCACGCTCGCCGATCGCGAGGACAAGCTGGACCGCCGCGAAAAGGAGCTCGCGCTGCTTCGCGAAAAATCGAAGGGCGATGCTGGGGGAAATGCTCCGGCTGCGCGCCTCGTCGCAGGAGAGGACGTCGGCGCCAGAAGCGCCGATATCGACAGGGCGATCGCCAAGCTCGACAGCGACCGGGAGCGGCTTGAGGCCAGGCTGACGGTGCTGGCGCGCGAGAACAAGAGATTGAAGGCGGATCTCGGCGCGCTGGAAACATCGAAATCCGGCGATGGCGGCGATGTGCGTGGCGCCAGTGCTGCATTGCGCGAACAGATGAACGATCTGGCGGCGGAGGTCGTCAATCTGACGGCGAAACTCGAGGGACCGGATTCGCCGATAGCCAAGGCACTTTCAGCACCTCAGGACGTGCGGTCCGGGACCACCAGTCTCGCCGACCGCGTGCGAGCGCTGCAAAAAGCCGCTTCGGCGAATTGAGATCAGAAAACCAGCTGACCTACGCCTTCCTGGCTGAAAAATGATGCAGCGCGATGGCTGAGGCAGCGGCGACGTTCAGGCTGTCGAAACCTTGCGCCATGTCGATCCGCGCCGTTTGCAGGCGGGCGAGCAGGCTTTCCGGCAGGCCTTCGCCCTCCGTGCCGAGATAGAGCGCCAATCGTTCCGTTCTTCTCGCATCGCGAATGTCGGTCAGCCCGCGTGGCGACAGGGCAAACTGGCTGAAGCCCAACCGGTCGAGCCTGGCGGTGAAGCCGACGGTGTCGTCGAAGGATGCAAAGGGAACTTTCAGCGCCGCGCCGACCGAGACGCGGATCGCCTTGCGGTACAACGGATCGCAGCAGGTTGCATCGAGAAGCACGGCTTCGGCGCCAAAGGCAGCGGCGTTGCGGAAGATCGAACCCATATTGTCATGATTGGCGATGCCGATCAGCACGATGACCAGCGCGCTGGCGGGCAAGGTGTCCAGCAAGGCCTCGGCACGCTGCGGGGGGCCTTTGCTGCCAATCGCCAAGATGCCGCGGTGCATGTGAAAGCCGGCGATCCTGTCCATGACCTCGCCGGCGGCGACGTAAACCGGAAGGTCCACTGGTGCCTTGCGCAAGACCTGGTCGAGACCGGCCAGGCGGTTCTCGAGAACCAGAACCGACTCAGTGGCAAAGCGCCGGGCCGAGAGCAGCACGTCCAGCACAACCTTGCCTTCGGCAACGAAGCGGCCGTGCCGGCCGGTAAGGTCGCGTTCGCGGATATCGAAATAGGCGGCAACGCGCGGGTCTTGCGGGTCGTCGATGGGGATGGGAACCATGCATTCCTCGCCGGCAAAATTCGTCAGCGAGGTAAGGGACGAACGGTCCTGCCGGTCAAGTCCCGGCGCGGCGCAGGCGATAAGCCATCTGGGACAGATCACCTTCGCCAAAAATGCCATCCAGCATGGCGAGGAGGTCGCGCACAGCTGCGGACTTGCAGGAATAGTAGATCATCTGCCGGTCGCGGCGGGTCTCGACAAGGTCGAGCGCCCGCAGCTTGGCCAGATGCTGCGACAGGGCGGATTGGCTGAGCATGACTTTCTCGGCTATGGCACCGACCGACATTTCACCGTCGGACAGATAGCTCATGATCAGCAGCCGTTTCTCGTTGCCCATCAGGGTGAGAAACGTAGCCGCCGCTTCGGCGTTGGCAATTAGCTTAGTCGAGACCATTGATGCCCCATGTTTTCCAGCTCATCCGAACGCTATGGGGGCAATAGCGTCTGGTGCCAAATTCAACTGCGGATGCACGCTGGTGAATCAGCGCCATATTGAATCGTAGAACATTTCCTCCAAATCTCAAGACTTGCTTTTGATTCATGGCGATAAACTGCCTATTTTGTGCATAGCCGGCTGCCGTCCAGTCTTGGCCATGTCGACCAGAACCGGCCGCAAGTCGCGCGCCGCCTTCAATGGTTCAGGGAAAAAGACCCGGCAAATCGTGTCTCCCAACGCCAGATCCATGCCTTCGGCATCGAAACCGGTAACGATCCAGCCCTTGCCCTTGGCCTTGGCAAAGTGGTGCGCGTAGACGGCGATTGCCTCGAGATGGTCGGCATTCATGTGATCGAGGGCGGGTTGTTCGCTCGCGGCAAGCTCTTCGGCGATCGATCCGCTGGTGATCAGATCGGAGCGATCGAGCAGATAGGCCTTGCCGAAACCGCCATTGAGGCTGGCGCGCTCCGGTTCTAGGCGGAAGATCGAGAAGTCGCCCAGCCCGGCATAGAGCTTGGCCTTGGGATTGCGGTTGAGATAGCGCCGTTCGGCGCGGGCATGCTCGCTCGATCCGCGCTCCAGCCGCAGCGCCCGGCAGACCAGCGTCAAGCGCGGGTGTGCCAAGGGATCGCCCTTGCCAGGCTCGCCGACAAGCAGGGAGCAGCGTGGGTCGGCGAGAATCGCTCCAGTGTGGGCAGACAGCATCGACACCAGGATCAGCGGCGCGCCGTCGATATCGCTGGCGATGCCGACCCTTGAGGCCAGTGGCGAACCGGTGCCGGGCTCGATCACCGCCAGCGCGCCGAAACGCGCGCTGCGGGTCAGCGTCCTGGCCAGCCTGATCGCTTCAGCGTTGGTCTCGCGAATGACATTCTTGTTCCGGTCAACCAAAGTGCTCACCGCTTAAGCTGTTCTTCTTCTCCAGTTGTCGGTCCACTAGGCCGGATTTGACAAGGGCTTCGGTCTCGCTTTTCGAAATGCCGAAGCGCGCCAGCACGGACGCCGGCTGACGATCATCTTCGGTCGGCGCAGCGGCCAACGTCGATTGCGAGCCGGAGAAGCGCGGCGTCGGGGCAGGGCGTTCAAGCGCCCCCGTTCTCACGAAGGCGTTGCGCGCCCGATTGTGCGGATGATCGCTCGCTTCGCGCAGCGACAGCACCGGGGCAACGCAGGCGTCGGTCTCGGCAAACAGGCCAGCCCAGTCGTCGCGCGCCTTCTGCCTGACCCGATCGGCGATAGCAGCGCGCATGTCCGGCCACGATGATTTGTCGTATTGGTTGCGGACAAGATCCGCGTCGAGCGGCAGCAATCTTGCGAATTCGGCGAAGAAGCGGGGCTCGAGGCAGCCGACAGCGATGTGCCGTCCATCCGCCGTTGTGTAGGTATCGTAGAACGGCGCCCCGGAATCGAGCAGGTTGGCGCCGCGCGTGTCGTTCCACAGGCCAGCTGCCATCAAGGCGTGCACAGGTGTTGCCAGCATGGAAGCGCCCTCGACCATCGCCGCATCGATCACCTGGCCCTCGCCGGAGCGCGAGCGCTGGAATAGGGCAGCGAGAACGCCGGCAATCAGCATCATGGCGCCGCCGCCATAGTCGGCGACGAGGTTGAGCGGCGGGACTGGCCGGCCGCCCTCCTGGCCGATGGCGTGCAGCACCCCGGAATAGGCGAGATAGGTGATGTCATGGCCGGCACGGCCGGCGAGCGGTCCGTCCTGGCCGAAGCCGGTCATGCGGCCGTAGATCAGCGCCGGATTGCGCGCCAGCGCGATATCAGGCCCGAGACCAAGCCGCTCCATGACACCAGGACGAAAACCTTCGACCAGAATGTCGGTCTTTTGCGCAAGGCGCAGCACCAGTTCGGCGCCTTCCCCGCGCTTCAGGTCGATGCGCAGGATGGATCGGCCGTGACAATCGAGGTTGTAGTCATCGGACAGTGGCAGCATCGGCCGGTCCGAACCGGTCCGCTCGATGCGCAGCACTTCGGCTCCCATCTCCGACAGCATCAGGCCGGCCAATGGCACTGGTCCGAGCCCGGCCATCTCGATCACGGTCAGACCGGCGAGCGGGCCGGTCTTCGCCGAGGGGGCGGCACTCACGGCCGGGGCGCCCGGCTACTTCGGCGCCATGCGGATGGCGCCGTCGAGCCGGATGGTCTCGCCATTCAGCATCTGGTTCTCGACGATATGCAGCGCGAGCGCGGCATATTCGGAAGGTTCGCCCAAGCGGGACGGGAAGGGCACCGCAGCGCCCAGCGAATCCTGCACGTCCTGCGGCATGCCGGCCATCATCGGCGTCTTGAAGATGCCCGGTGCGATGGTGCAGACGCGAATGCCCGAACGGGCGAGGTCGCGGGCCACCGGCAGAGTCATGCCGACGACGCCGCCCTTGGAGGCGGCATAAGCGGCCTGGCCGATCTGCCCGTCATAGGCGGCAACCGACGCCGTGTTGACGATGACGCCGCGCTCACCGCCCTGCAGGGGATCGAGCTTGGCGGCACGATCGGCAACAAGGCGGATCATGTTGAAGGTGCCGATGAGGTTGATCTCGATGACCTTGCGGTACTGGTCGAGCGGGTGAGGACCATCCTTGCCGATGGTTTTCACGCCGATGGCGATGCCGGCACAATTGACCAGGATACGCGCTGCGCCGAGCCGTTTTTCGACCTCCGCGACTGCCGCAGCGCCGCTGTCGGCGCTGCTCACATCGCATTGGACGGCGATGCCGCCAATGTCGCCCGCCACCTTCTGCGCCCGCTCGATGCCGATATCGAATATGGCGACGCGGGCACCTTTGTCGGCGAGTGCGCGGGCCGTCGCCTCGCCGAGGCCGGAGCCGCCACCGGTGACGATCGCAATCTGGCCATTCGGGTTCATGCCGGCGTCCTCCAAGGTGTGAGGATCATGCTACGAAGCCCGGTGCGCAGGCGCAACCGGCAGCATCAATCTTCGATTGAAGCAGGGTCAATAGAAACTCGATTGACGCGGGGGTCAGGCGATGACCGCGACCTGCGCGGCAATCCTGGCAAGGTCGGCATGGCAGACCTCGCCCGAAAGCCGCGCCACGGCGCCAGGCACGATCTCATGCGCCAGCAGCCGGTCGAGATCGACCGGACGCGGCATCGAGATCTGTCCGCGCGGGATTCTCCTAAAGCCAAGCGGACCATAGTATGGCTCATCGCCGACGAGCATCACGGCCGGCACACCGGCCTTGGCCGCGGCCTCGAGCGCGATCGCCACCAGCCGGCGGCCGATGCCGAGATTCTTGAAGGCGGGCCGCACGGCAAGCGGCCCAAGCATCAGCGCGCGGCCGGCGCCGGCGGCAATACGGGTCATGCGGACCGAAGCGACGACGATGTCACCATCGACGGCGACAAAGGACAGCGAGCGCTCGTGGCCGCCGGCCTCGCGGATCTTGTAGGCGGCCAGCACGAAACGGCCCGGCCCGAAGGCTTCTTCGTTGATGGCTTCGATTTCGGGGTCGTGCGCCGGAGTTTCCGGCAGGTATTTCACGTCGGCAAGGCTCATGGTCTTTGCGTTCCGGTCTACGAGGAAAAGGTTTGCTGCAAGCGGCAGCGTTCGCCAGTCAGCGCTTTCTAAGCGCGGGCGCCCTTTCGTCGTCGGTCAAACCGGATCATGGCAAAGTCGAACATGCGGATTTTCCGCTAGCATCAATTTTCGACCTTCGCAATCGACGCTTTTCATCGGCCGCCCCTGCCGGGTGACGGTCTGTTCAGCATCGGGCCACTTCGGCATGGCGTCTTTGCGCCTACATCAGCGCAAAGACGAAAGGATATTTGCATGGGATTGCTGGTCGAAGGCAGATGGCAGGACCGCTGGTACGACACCAAGGACAGCGGCGGCAAGTTCGTACGGACGCAGGCGCAGTGGCGTGACTGGATCACCCGCGACGGTGCGCCGGCCGAGGGACGCAGCCGTGGCTTCAAGGCCGAGCCCGGCCGCTATCACCTCTATGTCTCGCTCGCCTGTCCCTGGGCGCACCGGACGCTGATCTTTCGCGCCCTGAAAAAGCTCGAGGGCATCATCTCCGTCTCGGTCGTGCATCACTTCATGGGTGCGAATGGCTGGACGTTCCTGGCCGAGGACGGCGCCACCGGCGACACGCTCTACGGCCTCGACTTCCTGCATCAGATCTACACCAGGGCCGATCCCGCCTATTCCGGCCGGGTGACGGTGCCGGTGCTGTGGGACAAGAAGCTGCAGACCATCGTCTCCAACGAATCCTCCGAGATCATCCGGATGCTGAATTCGGCTTTTGACGCATGGGGCGACGCCAACGTCGACTTCTACCCGTTGGCGTTGCGTGGCGAGATCGACCGGATCAATGAGCTGGTCTATCCCGCCATCAACAACGGCGTCTATCGCGCCGGCTTCGCCACCACGCAAGCGGCCTATGAAGAAGCCTTTGGCGAGCTATTCGCGGCGCTCGACACGCTGGAGGACAGGCTGTCGGAACAGCGCTACCTCACCGGCGACCGCATCACCGAAGCCGACTGGCGGCTGTTCACCACGCTGGTGCGTTTCGATCCGGTCTATGTCGGTCATTTCAAATGCAATCTGCGCCGCATCGCCGACTATCCGAACCTGTCGAACTATCTGCGCGATCTCTACCAGGTGCCCGGCGTCGCCGGCACGGTGAACCTGCATCACATCAAGGCGCATTATTACGGCAGTCACGAGACGATCAACCCGACGCGGATCGTGCCGGTAGGTCCGGAGCTGGACTACGTCGCGCCGCATGACCGGGCGCGATTCAGGAAGGCGGCGTGATCCGATCCAGAGCGGTTCACCGATTCGCGGAAACGGCGGAACCGCTCTAACTCCTTGTTATGACGCGACGGGAAACCGCTCGCACTTTCCTGGAATTGCTCTAGCGGAAGGCCTCTGTGTCGGTGCGGGTTCGTCTGGCGAGTTCGGCTTTCAACAGAGTTTTTCCAAATCGGCTCGAATACCAGGCGGCATTCAAACCAAACGTCAGCAGGAAAGCGAACAGAACGCTTCCAATCCACACGGCCAGAGGAACGCTGCTCAGGTCATGCGCGTCCCCCGCGATAGCCAACCAACCCAGCGGCGCCGAAATCAAAAAGGCTGCCAGGGTCGAGAGCAGAACTATCGTCCAATATTCCCTGCGACTAAACAATCGGCCGTTTCTTCTTATGAACTTATATAGCGCAACGTTGGCCGATCCGAAGCTTATGGCGAATCCCGCGGCTTTACCAAATTCCTTTGAAAGTGTCGGGATGACGACCACCAGGATGCCAAGCGCAATCGTCAGCGCCACCGTCGTCAAAGTATAATAGCCAACATAAGGCCAGACGCTTACGGAAGGCTCATCGCGGTTGCTCATTGTCTCCCCCTAACTCAAAATTGCCCGAAGTAGAGCATAGAGTTTCTGCAAAGGAGAAAGCAAGCCTACCAATATGCCGATACAGGCTGGCTCTCAAAAATCTCGGCGATCCGCCGCAGCGTTGCCGGCGTCGTGTCTTGCGGCAATCGGTCCAGGGGAAAGAAACCAGCTTCGGCGATCTCGTGGTCCGGCAATTTCGGCGCTGTCTGAGTGAAGTTTTCGATCAGGTAGAAGCCGACATGGTCGCGGTTGCTGGAGCGACGGTTGAAATGCATCGATTTCAGCAGCGGCGGAGCGGTCAAGGCGATGTTGCCCTCTTCGGCAAGTTCGCGTGTCAGCGCCTCGACCAGCGTCTCGCCAACCTCGACGCCGCCTCCCGGAAGCTGCCAGCCCGGAACATAGGTGTGGTGAATGAGAAAGACCGAGTTGGAGGTGCGGTCGTGGATCAGGCCGCGCACGCCGAGCGTCATCGGTCGCCGCAGCACGAAATAAAGGTGGAACAGCCTTGCCCTGAAGCCCGGCCAGCCGGTCTGGCGGAAGGCGGCTTCCGTGTCGGTCGCCATCACCAGCCAAACCGTGGCTGGAAAGGAAACCGGGAGTGGAAAGCGGGGGGCGCGTCGCTTATGAAGGAGGAATGTTCAGGCTCGCGCATATTTCCGATGTCCATCTGGGGCCGCTTCCCGATGTAACCTATCGCGATCTCGCCTCCAAGCGCGTGGTCGGCTACGTCAACTGGCAGCGCAACCGCCGCCGCCATATGCACGACGCCGTCATCGACACGATCGTCGCCGACCTTAAGGCGAGCGCACCCGACCATCTCGCGATCACCGGCGATCTGGTCAACCTGGCGCTCGACGGCGAGATCGAGATGGCCAAGCACTGGCTGGAGACGTTGGGCTCTCCGCACGATGTGTCGGTCGTTCCGGGCAACCACGACGCTTATGTGCCGGGCGCCTTCGACAAGACCTGCCGTTCCTGGGCGGCGTGGATGAGCGGCGACGGTGTCAATGCGCCGGTCGACCGCAACGCTTTTCCCTATCTGCGCGTGCGCGGCAATGTCGCGCTGATCGGCGTCTCGACAGCACGCGCCACGGCGCCGTTCATGGCCAACGGCTTCTTCATGGAGGGACAGGCGGAGAGGCTCGGCAAGCTGCTCGACGCAACGGCCAGGCAAGGTCTTTTCCGGGTGATCATGATCCACCATCCGCCTGTGCGCGGCGCCGTTTCGCAACACAAGCGGCTGTTCGGCATTGCCCGCTTCAACAAGACTGTTTATCGGTATGGGGCCGAACTGGTGCTGCACGGCCATTCGCATCTGCCGTCGCTGTTCTTCATCGGCAGGCGCGGCGTCAAGATCCCGGCGGTTGGCGTCGCTGCCGCGGGGCAAGCGCCAGGCGGCAAGCACCCGGCAGCACAATACAATCTGATTGATATCGATGGTGAAAAAGGCAGCTGGCGGATCAAGCTGACGCGACGCGGCCTGACCGGGCCGGCAATGCCGCCATCCGATTTGCAGACGCTGGAACTCGGCGCGGATGCCGAGGCATCGTTGGTTAAAAGCTGATTTTCATCGCCATGAGGCGATCCCAGAACAGCGCGGCCGAGACGGCCAACCCGACAAGCGCGCCGGCGGTGATCAAGCCGAGGCCGGACAGGAAGGTCGTCCACCCGTTGCCGCGCTTGGCGGAGTGCAGCGGCGGCTCGGCTTCCGCCACGGCATTGCGCCTCACGCCGGCGTGCTCGACCCCGCCTTCCATCATTCGCTGGCGCTCGACGACGCGCTCGGCGACATAGCGCGTCACCTGATCGGCAACCGGTTTCATATCGGTGGATTCGGCAAGCACGACACGGCCGATGCGCGTATCCCTGAGGAAGCGATAGGTGCGGCGATCGCGCCCCATGGCGACATGGCTGACGGCGTCGATCCAAAGGCGCGGCTGCAGGCCGGACGAGACGGCGAAGTCGAAATTGTCCATATCGGCCGGCACATCGGCGAAGACAGGGGCGAGTTCGGCGGCAAGCAAATCGAGGCGCATGCGATGCGCCTCGCGCATGTCGACCACGACATCGTCGCGGTCGGCGAAGGCGTTCTTCACGTCGCGAATGGCGTCGGACAGCTTTCGCGACTGGTCGATGGGTGTCACGTTCTCGCCTGCGTCCTTCATGGGCATGGCCTCGCGGGTATGGTTAACAGCGAGTTAACACAGCCGCCGGCAAAATGCACTGGCGAGTTGGCAGCGGACCGTCAACTCGCAGCTGCATCGAGCCTTGGACGAGGGCGCCTGCCGCGCCGGTTCATGTTGCGGCGGACGGCCTCGGCGATCAGGCCTGGCGCTTCCTCGACCAGCATATGGCCGGCTTCCAGCACATGGTGCAGGTGAAAATGCACCGGCAAGTCATCGGCCTGGGTGAAAGGCAGCACCGGGTCATCCGTTCCCCAAACCAGCATCACCGGCATATCAAGCGTGTCGAGCTGTTCGCGCGGGATGACGCCCTGTCGATCATCCCTGGTCATGGCGGCTGCCATCTCGACAAGTTTCTGCAACTGCCCCGGGCGCCGGCGCATCCCACCAAAGACATCAATCAGATGTTCCGGCGGCAGGCTTTGCGGCCCGGACATGGCGGCAAGGCAAGCGCGAATTTCACGCCTGTCGGCAGCCGCGGCGTAGCGGCGCAACAGCGATCCATTGATCTCCGTGCCAAATCCACCCGGCGCAAGGAGCGTCAGCGAGGCTATCCTTTCGGGCTCGATCAATGCCATCAGCGTCGCCACCGCCCCGCCCATCGAATGACCGACGAGATGCACTCTTTCTGTTTTGCGCTCGGTGAGATCTGCCAGAACCGCCCGGGCGGCCGTCTTGGCGGGACCGCTGCCGGGAAAATCGAGGGACAGGCCGTGGCCCGGAAGATCGTAGGCCAGCGTTCGAATCCCGGGCGACAGCGCCGAGGTCACCTCGCGCCAGACATCATGGCACCCGCCGAAGCCGTGCAAGAAGACGATCGTCTTCTGGCCGGCGCCCCGTTCGGCAGCGTAGAGGGATGAGATCATGAAGTTTATGGGTTGTCGCGGGACCAGGCAGGCACGAAATTCCAGATTGTGGCTGGATTGCTCCTAGTCCAGATCGATGGCCAGTAAAATTTTCGCGATGTTAGAAAAGCTTAGCTGGCATTGCCGAGTCCGGCGGCGCGCAGCGCCTCGACCAGCCGGTCGGTCAGGTCGGCGGGATATTTCCTGTCGACGAAAGTCGCGCGCGGATTGGCGGCGAATTTGGGAAATTTGGCGACCAGTTCATCCACCAGTTTGCTCGCCAGCTGATCGCGGCCGGCGGCTTTGGCGCCGATCAGGCGCGCTGCCAGATAATGCGATTTCGTCGCCGTCGTCCGCAATGCCTCGCTGGCCAGCGCGGCCTTGTTCATGTCGCCGACCATGAACTCGCCGACAAACAGCCCAAAATCCCACCATGTCGGATGGCCGCTGGAGATGTCGACGGCGTGGGCAAGGATTGGTGTTCCCTCGGCGTATTTGCCGGCGAAAATCAGTCCATAGCCGTAGGCCGCGGCCATGCCGAGGTCGTAAGGGTTGAGGTCGTAGGCCTTGTGCATCCAGCGGATCGATTCCTCAGAATTGCCGAGGCGCGAATAAAGGTAGCCATAGGCGCGGTGCGCATAGGGGCTCATCGGTCCCATCTGCACGGCGCGGTGGGCGAAAGACATCGCCTGTTCCACTGTCGCGCCGGACGGATAGGCGTAGTGATCGGTGACTGCCTCGAGATGCAGGGATGCGAGTTCCGAATAGACCAGCGACGACTTCGCATCCCGGTTGGCCAGGTTTTCGAGGCAGCGATAGGCAGCCTCATGGGTTTTGGCGCTCTGGTCGAGATAGTATTTGTCGTTGAGCACCAGGCATTCGGTGAGACCGGTCTCAATGCCGCTCTGCTCGATATAGGCGTAGATCGTACCGGAGGCAGGAATGGTCGAACTCAAGATGTTGGCGATGCTGTCCTCGACGGCGGCAGGGGCGCTGTTGGCGGCTGTCAAATTGCGGGACAGCAATACGCGACCGGTGGCAACGCTCTGAAGTTCGAGCGTGACATCGCCCGCCGCTGGCCCCGGCGAAATCTCGAACACGAAGCTGGTGGCGTCGGTGACAGGGTCTGGCGTGCCGTCGGCGTCGCGCCCGATGAAGTCGATGGTGTCGAAACCGGCAAGGCCGGCGCGCAGCGATGCAGCCACACGGGCAGCTTCGGCGCCGTTGTCCTTCACGGCGATATAGACCAGGGGCAAGGTCTCCACCGGAGGCGATGCGATGCTGCCGGTGGCCACCGCGGTCTCGACCGCCGAGCCTGCGTCACCGTTGGCGAGCAGCTCACCGCTGCCCTGGCGAAGGATCAGCACACCCAGCATGGCGATGACCAGAGCCATCGCCACCCAGAAGAACTGGAGATGGCGCGCCAACGCGGGTCCCGGCTCGGCAACTGCCGACGACATCAATGAAGCAGGATGCGCGCTGCTACCGGGCTCTTCAGGCAATCCGGACAGGGCGGCTGCTACCGCTGCCTGTTCCACCGGCTCTTGCCCGGCCGGCAAGCGAATGGCGTTGAGCTCATAGGATGGAACATAGCCGCCGCGCGGAATGGCGATACGGACCGGCTCGGCAACGCCTTCATTGGCGAAGTACTGCTGCAGAAGCTCGCGCAGCCTGCCCGCCTGCACCCTGACCACGGCATCGGTCGACGAATCGAAATCGCCGTCCTTGCCGAAAACGTCCATGGCAATGGAAAAGCCCTTGAGCCTGTCGGCTTCACCGGCCTGCTCGCGCTCGACCAGATAACGCAACAGTTTCCGCGCGCGTTCGGATCTCCCGAACGTTTCGCTGGCGAGCAATCGCTCCAACGTCTCGCGCACTGCGGGGGCGGCAGGCGTGGCATGCTGCAAGTGTCGATCCTCTCGAAGTCGGCACAGGTTAGGGCGCGATCATATAGAGCCTGCGCCGCTGCACAAGCGTGCGCGTATTATGCGATCGCGTACCCCACCGGATATTTCCCGATGGGTTAACGCATGACCCGGAACCGGGATCAGGTGTCCGGGCCATGCGCAGACTGGAGTTGCCAGACGCGAAAGATCAGCCGGCCTAAAAGCGCGTCGCGTTTGAACGGATTCATGCGACGCGCTTTAAGTTCTTGTCTTCATGCATGTCGTTATCGCAAAACCGCTGCGCACTTTTGCGCGACATGCATTAGCGGCCGACGATGCGGTTGGCTGCCGAAACCACGGCTTCCAGCGAGGCGGCGACGATGTTGGTGTTGATGCCGGCGCCGAACAGCTTGCCGCCGGGATATTCCATCTCGACATAGGAGATGGCGGACGCATTCGAGCCGCGCTGCATCGAGTGCTCGGAATAGTCGAGTACGGACATATCCACGCCGACATGGCGCGATAGCGCATCGACGAAGCCGTCGATCGGGCCGGTGCCGGTGCCAGTGATGGTCACCTCCTTGCCCTTGTCGAGGATCACCGCTTCGACGACACGCCGGCCCTTGGCCGCGGTGTCTGGATAGGTGTGGTGATCGAGGAACTTCAGCCGCGCGCCGGGCTGGTCGACATAGGTTTCGAGAAAGTGCTCGTAGATGCGCTTGGCCGGAACTTCCTTGCCTTCGGCGTCGGTGATCGCCTGGATATGCTGGCTGAATTCGATCTGCAGGTTGCGCGGCAGGTTGAGGCCGTAGTCGGCCTGCAGCACATAGGCGATGCCGCCCTTGCCGGACTGCGAGTTGATGCGGATGATCGCCTCGTAATTGCGGCCGACATCGGCCGGGTCGATCGGCAGATAGGGCACTTCCCAGTGCGGCGTGTTGGCCTTGCGCAGCGCCTTCATGCCCTTGTTGATGGCGTCCTGGTGCGAACCGGAAAAGGCGGTGTAGACGAGCTCGCCGACATAGGGGTGGCGCTCGGGGATCTTCAACTGGTTCGAATATTCGTAGACGTCCTTCATCCGGTTGATATCGGAGCAATCGAGTTCCGGATCGACGCCTTGCGTGTACATGTTGAGCGCCAGCGTGACGATGTCGACATTGCCGGTGCGCTCGCCATTGCCGAACAGCGTGCCTTCGACGCGGTCGGCACCCGCCATCAGGCCGAGTTCGGTGGTGGCGATGCCGGTGCCGCGATCATTGTGTGGATGCAATGAAATCAACAGCTTGTCGCGGTTGTCGAGGTTGCGGCACATCCATTCGATGCGGTCGGCATAGATGTTGGGCGTCGACATCTCGACCGTCGACGGCAGATTGATGATCAGCTTGTTGTCCGCCGTCGGCTTCACGATCTCGGTGACGGCGTTGCAGATTTCGAGTGCGACTTCGAGTTCGGTGCCTGTGAAGCTCTCCGGCGAATATTCGAAGCGAAAGCCGCCGCCGGCCTGGGCCGCCATGTCGGTGATCATCTTGGCGGCGTCGGTGGCGATCCGCTTGATGCCGGCGACGTCCTTGTCGAAGACGACGCGGCGCTGCAATTCGCTGGTCGAATTGTAGAAATGGACGATCGGGTTGGTGGCCCCCTTGAGCGCCTCGAAGGTGCGGGTGATCAGCTCGGGCCGACACTGCACCAGCACCTGCAGCGAGACGTCGGCGGGCACATTGCCTTCCTCGATGCACCAGCGGGCGAAATCGAAATCGGTCTGCGAGGCCGAGGGGAAACCGATCTCGATCTCCTTGAAGCCCATGTCGAGCAGCAGCGCGAACATGCGCGCCTTGCGCTCATGGCCCATCGGGTCGATCAGCGCCTGATTGCCGTCGCGCAGGTCGACCGAGCACCAGATCGGCGCTTTGTCGATGATCTTGTTGGGCCATGTGCGATCGGTGAGGCCGACGGTTGGATAGGGCTGATATTTGCGGGCGGCGTCCGGCATGCCTCGGGCTGCCTCAGGCATGCCTCGGGCTGGCTCTGCCATGCCCTTTACCGCATTGCCGTCATTCGGACGGATGTCTTCTCGTGCGTTCATCGTCATTTCTCCCGGCGGCTCGCGGGTCCGCCTTCAGGCGGATTGTTGGCGAGCGGCGCCTTTTACCAGATTTCATTCGCTGACTATGACTTGCCAAGGAGCGTGCGCGTAAGCGGCGGTTCGACCGCCGGGCGCTCCTTCAGCGAACCCGGCGATCGCCGATAAGGCCGAGAAGAAGCAGGGTCGAAGCAAGCGCGCGCACGGTCTGGCCGGCAATGCCGGTCTGACGGGAAGCGACGGAGGTGTGGCGCGTGTTCATGGCGGTTCTCATACAGGAGCGGCCGTGCAGAGGCAAGTGGGCTGCACCGCCGCTTGTCCGGAGTGCTCTTCCCCATGGGCGGCAAATGCGCCAAACTTGGCAGTCGACGGGGCCGTATTGCCTCATTGCCGGAGGGGTCGTCGCCTATGAATTTCGTGTTCTTCTCGCCGCATTTTCCTGCCAACGGCGCCGATTTCTGCGACCGGCTGAAAAAAGCCGGCGCGACTGTGCTCGGCATCGGCGATGCGCCCTTTGACGCGCTCGACGGCAAGCTCAAGGCAGCGCTTTCGGAATATTACCGCATCGCCGACATGGAGGACTACGACCCGGTGTTTCGGGCAATGGGCCATTTCATCCACAAATGGGGCCGCATCGACCGTTTTGAATCGCTCAACGAGCACTGGCTGGAGCTGGAAGCCAACATCCGCACCGACTTCAACATCTATGGCACCAAGCTCGACTTCGTGAAGAATTTGAAGCGCAAGAGCCGCATGCGCGCCTTTTTTCGCAAGAGCGGCGTCGAAACCATCCCGCAGCGCAAATGCTCTGACCGCACCGGGGCCATGACCTTCATCCGCCGCGTCGGCTATCCGGTGGTGGTGAAGCCGGATTCCGGCTCCGGCGCCTCGAACACCTACAAGATTTCCAACGCCAAGGAGCTCGACCAGTTCTTCCGGGACAAGCCCGAAGGCGTAACCTTCGTCATGGAGCAGTTCATCGAGGGGCTGGTGGTGACCTTCGACGGGCTGGTCAATCGCGACGGCGAGGTGGTGCTGGCGGCCAGCCACCGCTATGATCAGAGCATAATGGACGCGGTCAACAACGACCGGCACATGAGCTACACCTGCTTTCCGGAGATCAGCCCGGGGGTCGAGGAAGCGGGCCGCAAAATCCTGAAAGCGTTCGACGTACGCGAGCGCTTCTTCCATATCGAGCTGTTCGAGACCAAGGACAATCGCATCATCGCGCTCGAGGTCAACATGCGCCCGCCCGGCGCCTGGATGACCGACGCCATCAACTACACGTTCGACATCGACGTCTATGCGGCATGGGCCGAGATGGTGGTCAAGGACGCCGCCGGCGGCCCCTACAAAGGCAAATATTTCACCGCCTATGCCAGCCGCAAGCGCCACCTCCACTATTTGCACAGCCATGCGGACGTGCTAGCCGCGCACGGCGACAAGATCGTCCACCATCAGCCAATCGAAGAGGTTTTCAGCCGCGCCATGGGAAATTACGCCTATCAGATGCGCTCGAAGGATCCGAAGGCGCTGCGCCAGGCGGTCGACTACATCCACGCGGAAGAGGCGTGAGCGATGGACATCTCCTATCACAAGGGGCCTAGCCGCAACCTCGGCCGCGACATGGAATACAAGCGCTACGGTCATGCCGGCCGGCCGGTTGTGGTTTTCCCGACCTCGCAGGGGCGATTCTATCAGTTCGAGGATTCCGGGGGGGTCGGCGCGCTTGCCGAGTTCATCGACACCGGCCGCATCCAGCTGTTCACGCTTGACGGCATCGATTCGGAATCCTTCTTCAACAAGCATGTCGACGCCGCCCACCGCATCGCCCGTCATGAGGCCTATTTCCGCTATGTGCGCGAAGAGGCGCTGCCGGAACTTTTGTCCACGGCCGCTGGCGCCAATGGCGGGCGCGAGCTGAGGCCGCTGTTCTCAGGCTGCTCGATGGGCGGCTACCACTCGTCGAACTTCGTCTTCCGCTTTCCCGAACTCGCCAGCGGCGTCATCGCGCTGTCGGGCGTCTATTCGGCTCGCGACTTTTTCGGCAAGGCGCTGGACGGCGACATTTTCTACAACTCGCCGCTCGACTATCTGCCCGGCATCGTCGACCAGAAACTGCTTGCCCGGCTGAAGGCGCTGCGGCTGATCTTCTGCTGCGGGCAGGGCGCCTGGGAAGAGCGAATGCTGGTCGAGACGCATGCGCTGGAACAGATATTGCGCGACAAATCCATACCCGCCTGGGTCGACTATTGGGGTGGCGATGTCGCCCATGACTGGCCGTGGTGGCACAAGCAGCTGGTCTATTTCTTCGCCCGCTGGCTGGATGACGATCTGATGCACCGGCTCGACTAAGGTGCATTGATATTCAGGTGATGCCGGGCTGCAAATGGCTGACGATCCGTCGAGGCAAGTGCGGCGGAACGACCGCCCGTCGCCGCCTATTCCTTGACCGCCCTCGCCACCAGTCGCGCCACGCTCGGTCCGACCAGCAGCACGACGAGGAAGCGCGCCGACTGCAGCGCCATGACGAAGGAGATGTCGACGTGTTGCGCGGCGGCGGCGATGATGGCGACGCTGTCCATGCCGCCGGGGCTGGTCGCCAGATAGGCGGTCAGCGGGTCGATGCCGAGCAGGTGGCTGATCATGAAGCCGAGGCCACCGCAGAAGGCGATGAGGATGATGATCGAACCGACGATCTGCGGCAGCGCCCGCGTCGCATGGCGCAGGATCGGTCGGGTGAAGTTCAGCCCGATCGACCAGCCGACCATGGCGTAGCTGACCGCCAGTAGCCATGGCGGCAATTGCATCGTCACCCCAAAACCGAGATGGACGATGGCGCCGAAAATGAACGTGCCGAGGAAGAAGGGCGACGGCAGTTTGAGCAGCTTGCCGAGCAGGCCGCCTATGACCGCGACGCCGAGTGTCGCTGCAAAGGCGGCCGGTTCGATCGGCGGAAACCAGACGATTGAGGGGATCTCGATGCCTGAGGTGTCTACCCACATCTTTGCGACAAGGGCTGCCGTCATCGAAACGAAGATGACGCGCAGATATTGCATGAAGGCGACGAGGCGCTGGTCGGCGCCAAAAGCGCCGGCCATCAGCACCATGGCGGTCGCCGCACCGGGCGACGAGCCCCAGACCGCGGTGGTGCCGGGCAGGATGCGCCAGCGGCTGATGAGCCAGCCGAGCAGGCTGGATGCGGCAACGGTTGCCACCACCACGGCCAGGAAAAGCGGCCATTCCCTGTAGAAGACCGAAAAGATGTCGGCCGAGATCGAACTGGCGACAAGGCAGCCGACAACGGCCTGGGCGACGCCGAAAAGAGGGCGCGACACCCGCACCGTCGCGCCGTTGGTGCCTGCGAGGATGGCGGCCAGCATCGGGCCGATCAGCAGTGCCGCGGGCAAGGCGGCGAATTCCAGCGCGCCGGCGAACAGGATCGAGAAAAACAGCAGCACCAGCCACTGCCAGACCGGGCGCATGCGCGCCATGCGCTCTATGGTCGGTTGGCCAGGCGAGGAGTCCATGTTTTTGGTCTTAGACCCGCAGGCGAAAAATGCGAGCCCCGAGGCGCTGAAAAATGCGCGTGGTCTTTTGAAGCCGGCAGGCGTCAGCCGGATTTGACGCTGGGCAGGCCGAAGCCGCCGGCGGGATGGGTCTCGACCTGGAATTCGAAGCCGGCAATGATCGGCCGCGCCTTGGCGATCGCCGCCTGCACTTCGGGCAATTGCAGCGAGGCCTTGTGGCTCGCCTGGTCGGTCCACACCTCGGTCACCCAGATCGCATCGGCATCCGCCGGATCGCGGGCGATGACATAACTCAGGCAGCCGGGCATGGCGCCGGTCGAGGCCAGCAGCACGTCCATGATCGCGTCGCGCTGGCCGCGCGTCGCCCGCATCTTGCCGATCAGTCCATACATTCCTTTGCCTCCGTGGGTTGCGCGACAAGAGTATGCAATTCGCCGGTCACGGCATCAACTGGCCGCCATTCACCTCGATCACCTGGCCGGTGATGTAGCCGCTCAGCAAATCCGAGGACAGGAACAGATAGGCGCCGACGCAGTCTTGCGCCGTGCCGGCACGGCCTTGAGGAATGGTGGCGATCATGCCCTTCATCTGCTCATCGGTGGAATAGCGCTCGTGGAACGGTGTGGCGATGGTGCCCGGCGCCACCGCGTTGACGCGGATGCCGAAGCCGATCAGCTCCTTGGCCATGCCGCGCGTCACATTGGAGACGAAGGCCTTGGCCGAGCCGTAGAGGCCGGCGCCGCCGCCGGCGCCGTTGCGCGCGGCGATCGACGAGGTGTTGACGATGAAGCCGCCCTGCTTCTTCAGCCATGGGATCGCCTTGCGCGAGGCGGTCAGCACGGAACGGGCGTTGAGGTCCATCACCGCGTCGTAATGCGCCTCGGTCTGCTCGGCATAGGGCACGCGGCCAAGCATGCCGCCGGCATTGTTGACCAGCCCATCGAGCCGGCCGAATTTTTCAGCGCTCTCCTCGACGACGCGCTCGACGTCGGCAGGCACAGAGAAATCGCCCTGGGTCAGGAACACCTCGCCACCGCCATCGCGAATGGTCGCGGCCAGTTTCTCGGCGGCTTCGCGGCTTGAATTGTAGTGCAGCGCCACCCGGCTTTTCTGTGCGGCATAGGCCAGCGCAAGTGCGGCCCCGATGCCGGTGGAGGCACCGGTGACCAGCACCGCCTTGCCGGCGAGATCGGGTATGGAGAGGGTGGTCGGGGTGGCTGGCACTGCTGTTCCTCCAGGAATTCTGTCGGTCCTTCGTAGGCCCTTGCCCCCCTTATGTTCAAGCCTCAGGGCCTGAGATAGACATAGCCTTGACCCTGCAGTTCGGCGAGCTTGACGACGCCGCCCTTGTCGGCAGCGTGGAAGCCGTCGAGCAGGTCGGCAAGTGTGATCTCCATGCCTTTCATGGTGTTGCCGCAGGCGTGCGGTTCAAGCCCGTCCTGGACAAGGCCGGCGAAACGCCCGGAAATCGCCGCCGATATGGCCTTCGACTTGAAGGCGGCAAGCGCCGGACCATGCACGACCAGCGCGATGTCGACATTGCCGCCGGTGCCTTCATAGTGGTTCTTGATGTTGCCGAGCACGAAATTGACCTTGTCGATATCGCTGAGATGATAGGCGACCTTTTGCCTTTCCCCAGCGCTTGCTGCCTGCACCACCCGCAAGCCAAAAAACGTTCCAGTCCCGGCAAGAACTGCGCGGAACATATCGCGTCGGCGCATCGCATCCTCCTCGGCTTGACGCTCACTGCAAATTGCGTGGCTGCGGCCATGATACTAGCATAAAACGACGTTACGTCCTGTCGATGCGAGGGAGAGGGTCACATGGCGTTCGGGAGATGGAAGATCGTTGCCGGCGCCGGATTTGGCGCCGCGCTGCTCGGCGCGCTTGCCGGCTCGGCCCTTGCCGACGAGGCCCTCAAGCTCACCGAACTGAGCCCGGACGGCAAGGATGCCTGCTTCGGCCGGGTCTACGATGCCGCACACCTCAAGGCGCATCCGAAGCAGAAGGTAGCCAGGATATTCTTCCTCTATGGCCATGACCCGGTGAGCCGTCCGAACGAGGAGCCGGCCACAAATTCCGACTCGTCCTACAATGGTTTTATCGCCACCACCGTGCGCGGCGCCAAGGCGCCGGAATGGGCCAGCGGCTGGTGCAGCCACGAGTCCGAGGACGGCAAGACCGGGCCGATCCGTTGCGGCATGGACTGCGACCGCACGATGGCCTCGCTGAAGCTCGACGACAAAGGCCGTCTAATCGTTACTGATGTTTCCCAGGATCTCTATCTCGACGCGGGATCGGAAGACGAACTCGGCGAGGCTGAGTACGACAGGCAGGCGCTTGGCTCGGAGGACGACAATTTCCGCCTCGACCCGATGCCGGCGGCAACCTGCCAGGCCGAGTTCGCGCGCATCGACCCGATTGATCCGGCGTTGGGTCCGCCATTGCGCGAGCGGCTGAAGCCGGGCCAGGCTTTTTGCTACGGGCGTGACTATGATGCCGCGCATCTGAGCTCGCATCCCGACCAGGTGACGCAATCCATCCGGGTTTTCCGTGGCCCGGTCGAACTGGCGTCCTTCGCGGCCGGCGGCGATGCCGCCAATTGGCCTGATGGCGCCGACATCGCCGTTTCGGTCACCACCAGGAAGAACGGAGCCAAGGTCACGCAGACCTACTCCTGCCAGGGTGAAGCGGACCAGTGGCGCTGCGCAGCGAGCGCTAAGATGAGCAACTTTTCCTGCGACATCACGCAGAAGGAGATCTTCCTCAAGCGCGGCGCCAACGGCACGATGATGCTGGCCAACCCCAACAGCAGCCTGGCCATTGTCGATCTGTGTTCGAAGGCGGCTGAGGGCAAGACCGTATCCGACGACAAGGTCTATCGGCTGGAGCCGATGCCGCAGTCGGCTTGTTCTCCATGAGGTCCGACGCTTCGTCATCCTATGGCGGAGCAAGGAGCGAAGCGACGCGGCGCAGACCATAGGATGACGAAGTTGAGAGGCCTCGGCCAATCTCCAACGCCGTGCCAACCGCCTCACGCGAACGGCACGGCCGTCGTGCCCTTGGGCAGCTTTGCCTCTTCCTCCGGCTCGACATGGATGATGACGCGCACCGACGGGATTTCGACCTTGAGCGCGTCCTCGATGCGGTCGCAGATGACGTGACTTTCGCCAACCGTCATGTCGGCATCGACGACCATGTGGAATTCGATGAAGGTGGCGCGGCCGGCGATGCGGGTCTTCAGGTCATGGACCTCCAGCGCGCCCTTCGAATTGGCCGAGATGATGTCGCGGATGTGCATGTGCTCCTGGGTGTCGACGGCGCGGTCCATCAAGCCATTGAGCGAATCGCCGGTAAGCTTCCAGCCCTGGTAGAGGATGTTGAGTGCAACCAACCCTGCAAGCAGTGGATCGAGCACATGCCAGCCCGTCACAACAGCTGCGACAAGACCGACGATCACACCGACCGAAGTGACGACGTCGGTCATAATGTGATGGCCGTCGGCCTCCAGTGCCGGCGATCTCTCGGCGCGGCCGTTGCGGATCAGGATCCATGCCCATATCGCGTTGATGACGGCTGCACCGCCGTTGATCGCCAAGCCTTGCCACGGCTGCTCGAGCGCTGTCGGATGGGGTAATGATTGCCACACCTTGGCAATGATCAGCAGCGCTGCCACCACGATCAGCACGCCCTCGAGCACGGCCGAAAAATATTCGGCCTTGTGATGACCGAAGGGGTGATCCTGGTCGGCAGGCTTGTGGGAGATCTGGATCGCCCATAGCGCCGCGGCAGCGCTGATCACGTTGACGATCGACTCCAGCGCGTCCGAATAGAGCGCGACGGAACCCGTGACGTACCAGGCGGCGAGCTTGAGGCCGAGCACGACAAAGGCGACGACGATCGACCAAAAGGCGAGGCTGGCGACCTTGCGCTTGGCGGCGGCTTTGGCCGCGATCGCCGTCATGTTCTCCGTTTCGGCCATCTCGCCCTAGGCTGCCTTTTCCTTGGCCTTGCGCGGCAGGTGCGCAACGATGTTCTCGATGATGCGCATGCCGGCATTGTGGCCGAGCGTCATGATCGACTCGGGGTGGAACTGCACGGCGGCGATCGGCTCCTTGCGATGCTCGAAGGCCATGATGACACCGTCCTCGGTCTCGGCGGTGACGATGAAATCGTCGGGCAGCCGCACCGGATCGGCGAAGATCGAGTGATAGCGGCCGACGGTGACTTCCTTGGGCAGGCCGGAGAAGATGATGCCGGGCTTCGACACGCGGATGCGCGACGGCTTGCCGTGCATCGGCACGTGCAGCTGCCGGAGTTCGCCGCCATAGGCCTCCGCCAGCGCCTGCAGGCCGAGGCAGACGCCGAAGATCGGCAGGTCGCGGGCACGCGCCTTCTTGATGGTGGCGGCGCAGTCGAAGTCTTTCGGCGTGCCCGGGCCGGGCGACAGCACGACAAGATCGGGCTTCAGCCGGTCGAAGACCTCCTCCGGCACTGGCGTGCGCACCGTCGAGACATTTGCGCCGGTCTGACGGAAGTAGTTGGCGAGCGTGTGGACGAAGGAGTCCTCATGATCGACCAGCAGGATGTTGACGCCGTCGCCGACGCGCGCGGTGGTGCGTTCGGTCCCGGCGGCATTGCCGGTCTTTGCGTCGCGGATGGCGGAGAGCATGGCGGATGCCTTCAATTCGGTTTCGGCTTCTTCTTCCTCGGGGATGCTGTCGAAGAGCAGCGTGGCGCCGGCGCGCACCTCGGCGATGCCGTCCTTGATGCGGATGGTGCGCAAGGTCAGGCCGGTGTTCATGTCGCCGTTGAAATTGACCATGCCGATCGCCCCGCCATACCAGGCGCGCGGGCTCTTCTCGTTCTGTTCGATGAAACGCATGGCCCATAATTTCGGCGCGCCCGTGACGGTGACCGCCCAGGCGTGCGACAGGAACGCATCGAACGCGTCCATGCCTTCGCGCAACCGTCCTTCGATGTGATCGACGGTGTGGATCAGGCGCGAATACATCTCGATCTGGCGGCGGCCGATGACGCGCACCGAGCCTGGCTCGCAGACGCGTGACTTGTCGTTGCGGTCGACGTCCGAACACATGGTGAGCTCGGATTCGTCCTTCTTCGAGTTGAGCAGCTTCAGGATCTGCTCAGAGTCGGAAATGGCGTCGTCGCCGCGCTTGATGGTGCCTGAAATGGGGCAGGTCTCGACGCGGCGGCCGTTGACGCGCACGAACATTTCAGGCGAAGCGCCGATCAGGTACTCGCCTTCGCCGAGGTTGATGAGGAACGAATAGGGCGAGGGGTTGATGGTCTTCAGCTTGCGCGAAATCTCTGACGGCTGCGTCTCGCAGCGCTCATAGAACATCTGGCCGGGCACCACCTCGAACAGGTCGCCGCGCTTGAAACTGTCCATCGCCTTGCGCACCAGATTGGCATATTCGCCGGGTTCGTGGTCGCCGCGCGGCGGGATGCGGTCGGCGGTCTGGAACGGCTCGACGATTTCGTCGCGCGGCAGGTTTTCGGTCGAGAATCCGTCGCCGGAATAGTCGTAGCGATCGGTCCAGGCCTTGGTCGAATAGTGGTCGACGACCAGGATCTCGTCAGGCAGGAACAGCACCAGGTCGCGCTGGCTCTGCTTGCGCTCGAGCTTGTAGTCGACCGGGTCGAACTGGAAGGCGAGGTCGTAGCCGAAGGCGCCGTAAAGGCCGAGATTGGCGTCTTCCGCCGTCTTGAACAAAGCGGTGATGGCGCGCAACACGGTGAAGACAGAAGGGACGCGGCTGCGCTCTTCCTCGGTGAAGACGCGGCCGGGCTTGGCGACATCGAGGCGGATCAGCCTTTTCGACGTCTCGGCGATCGTCACCTCGGCGAGGCCGGCAAGTGCCTTGCCGATCACCGGCAACAGCACCTCGCCACGGCTGTTCAGCGCCTCGATGCGCATGGCGCGGCCACGCGCCGAGATCACCAGCGGCGGATCGATGATGGCGGTGTCCCAGCGCGTGTAGCGGCCGGGATATTCGTAGTTCGAGGAGAACACCGCGCCGCGGCGCGAATTCAATCCGTCGACATAGGCGTCGATCGCGCCCTCATAAGGCCGGTCGTGGCGTTCGCGGGTGATGGTGACGCCACCCGCGGTGACGAAGCTTTCCGCCCCGTTCTCCAGAATTTTCATCGTCATTGCCGTCTCCATTAGCGTCTTTGGGGCAACGGACCCGGGAATGGCTTGAAAAAAACAAATGGCCGCCCGGACATTCCGTTGCGGCCACCTTCTATTTTCACGCGCACGCGTTCGAACAGGCCGCTGTCAGCGAGCCCACCACCAAATGGTCTTGATCGAGCGCATGTTCATGGCGAAATCCATAGCCGCGAAAGACCGGATGCGCAACAGGTTTGAAAAGCCTATCCGGTGGCTGCCGCTTCTACAGCTCATGGCACATCGCCAAGGCCGGCAGCCCCGCCTACTCTGGACATCCAACAAGCAAGAACACGCGAGAGACACCGATGACCGAGCAAATCGACCACGCGCGGGCGTTCCACGCCCTCCACGTCAAGGGAAATCCGATCGTTCTCTACAACGCGTGGGATCCGGGCAGTGCCAAGATCGTCGAGAAAGCGGGAGCCAAGGCCATCGCAACGGGAAGCTGGCCGGTCGCGGCCGCCTTCGGATTTGCCGACGGCGAGAAAATCCCTAGGGAATTGGCGCTCGAAAACATCAAACGCATCGTTGCCGCCGTCGACCTGCCGGTGACCATGGATCTCGAGGGCGGCTATGGCGTCGCTCCGGAAACCGTCGCCCGCACCGTGACGCTCGCCTTGCAGGCCGGCGCCATCGGCTTCAATTTCGAGGATCAGATCGTCGGCGGCAGCGGCCTGCACGACGTCGCGGTGCAGGTGAAACGCATCGATGCGGCAGCCGCCGCTGTGAAAGCCTCCGGCATACCGGCGTTCATCAACGCACGAACCGACCTTTTCCTTAAGGCGAAGCCGGACACGCACGACAAGGCTTTGGTCGAGCAGGCCATCGAGCGGGCGCACGCTTATGAGAAGGCCGGAGCGCACGGTTTCTTCGCAGCGGGTCTCGGCGACGAGAGCCTGATCGAGACGCTCTGCAAGTCGATCAATCTGCCGGTCAACATCATTGCGCTGGCGCATGTGCCGCAGCGTCAGCGCCTGGCGGAACTCGGCGTAGCGCGCGTCAGCCACGGCCCCGTGCCTTACCGGCAGATGGCCGAATGGCTGGAGGCGAAGGCGCGACAGGCGATCTCAGGTTAGCAGTCCTGCATTGGAGAGCCGGTTGGGAAAGGGCGGAAGCCCCGGCCTTCGTCATCCACGGGCGAGCGGAAGCGAAGCGGACGCGCAGACCCGAGGATCCATGCCGCGACCTTTACCGTAGGTGCAGCGGAGCAGAATTCTCGATCGGTGCGCCGCTCAGATGTAACGGCATGGATTCCAGGGTCTGCGCTGCGTCGCTTCGCTCCTTGCTCCGCCCTAGAATGACGAAGCTATCGGTGCTTCGGCAACTACCAAGCAAATGCTTTCTTAATCCTCCAGCGTTCCCGACCTCGCGTCGGCGCTCTTCTTGTCGCCGACCAGCTTCAGCAGGTCTTCACCGGCGCGGATGATGCGCCGGGACCGCCGCGTCAGGATGATGCCGGCCTGCGGTGCGAACACCTCGGTGCGGCCACCGGCTTCACCTGGCGTATGGACGATGGTGGCCAGCCGCGCGCCCTTGGTGACGCGGTCGCCGGGCTTCACGTCGTAGAGGATAGCGCCGGCGCGCGGCGCCGGCATCATGTCGATGTTTTCGAGTGGTGCAGCTATGCCGGTGAATGGACTGGGCGCGGGTAGGGCCGTATCGACGATCACGCCGCGCGCCGCCAGCAGGCGATAGAGCCCTTCGGCATCGGCGCTAGCCAAAGCGCCATCGACATCGAGCATGCCACGATATTCCACGGTGGTGGCGACGCGCCGGTCGAAGCGCGCCACATCGGCGGGGACGTTCTGATAGGGCATGATCGAGGCACCCTCGAAGGTGCCGTCGGTATCTTCGTGCCACAGCATGACCGCATCGACGCCCATGGCGGCGGCACAATCGGCCATCGCCGGCCATAGGCTGGTGTGGACGTAGAGATAGGCCAGGCCCTCGTCGTCGCAATGCAGGTCGAGCACGATGTCGTGGCCGAGCGAAAGCTGCAGTAGCCGCGTCTTCAGCTGCTGGTCGGCCGTGCCGTGTGTGGTGTCCGGCAAGAGCGAGGAGTCGGGCGCGGCCAGCAGCGGAAAGCCACGGTTGAAGTTGGTTCGGGTGCCCAGGTGAAAACGGCCCTGGTGCTCGCCGAAATGATACTGGGCGCGGCCGATCGGGTTGGCCCAGGGCACAATGGTGATCGAACCCTTGATGCGTCCCTCCGCCTCGGCTTTGGCCAGCATCGGCATCAGCGCGTCGATGGCGACCACACCCGGCAGTTCGCCGGCATGAAGTGCTGCCTGCAGATAGGCCGAAGGGGCAGCCTTATCCGCGCCCGCGAAGCGCAACACCGGAAATTCGTAGGAAACACCTTCGGTGTCGCCGGTGATGCGCTCGATCGATTTCTGCATGGGATGTCTCCGAAAATGAGCCGAAGACATGCATCTTTGTCGTTACGCTGTCGATTGGTCCAGCGTCGGGCGCGATGGGCGCAAGCTACTCGGCCGGGGCCTGAAGGGCTGCTGCGGGCGCCGCCCGGTCGAGCGCCTGCGACAGCACGGCGATAGCGACCGCCAGCAAAGCGAGTGCCGAGCCGACAAAGGGCAGATTGGCATAGGACACGCCCCAGGACAGCGCGATGCCGCCGATCCAGGCGCCGCTGGCATTGCCGACATTGAAGGCGCCCTGGTTCAGCGTGGCTGCAAGGTTCGGCGCCTCGGATGCGGCTTCGACGACGCGGATCTGCAGCGGCGGCACGACGACGAAGACGAGTAGGCCCCACAGGAAGACAATGGCGATGGCGACCACGGCAATTGTGCCGAATTGGGCGAAGCCGAGCAACAGCAGCGCCAGCATCGAGAGCGTGCCGATCACCGTCGGCATCAGCTTCCAGTCGGCCAGCCTGCCGCCGATGATGTTGCCGATGGTCATGCCGCCGCCGAACAGAAGCAGCACCCAGGTTACGGCAGATGTCGACAGGCCGGATACGTCGATGAGATAGGGCTTTATGTAGGTGAAGACGGCGAACAGGCTGGCCGATGCCGTTGCCGAGATCAGCATGGCGAGCCAGACCTGCAGCTTGCCCAGCACCCTGACTTCACCGAGCAGGCCGCCGCTGCTTGGTTCAGTGACATCGGATGGCACCAGCCAGGCGATTGCCGCGACCGAAATGAGGCCGATGCCGACCACGGCGAGGAAGGTGGCACGCCAGCCGAAGGCTTCGCCAAGCGCGGTGCCGGCCGGCACGCCCAGAATGTTGGAAAGCGTCAGTCCGGCAAACATGAGCGCCATGGCGCTGGCCCGCTTGTTGCGCGGCACCAGGCTGGCGGCGACGACCGAGCCGATGCCAAAGAAGGCGCCATGGCCGAGGGCGGTGAAGACGCGCGCCGCCATCAGCGTCCAGTAGCCGGGTGCGATGGCGCAGAAAAGATTGCCGACGACAAACATCGTCGTCAGACCGATCAGCACCGGCTTGCGCCGCAGGCGCGCGGTGGCCACCGCGACGATGGGAGCGCCGAAGACGACGCCGAGCGCGTAACCGGTGACCAAAAGGCCGGCCGAGGGGATCGAGACTCCGAGATCGGCGGCGACCTCGGGCAGAAGCCCCATGATGACGAATTCGGTGGTGCCGATGCAGAAGGACGCAATGGCAAGCGCTAGGATCGGCAAGGGCATGGAGCGTCCAGAATGAATCGGTTCAAAGACGAGACTGTCTGGATATGCATGCCACGCGCAATCGTCATTGTTGCAATGCAGCATTGCAGAAAGCAGTGAGCTTGTCGAAGGCCGAGTGTCGAAACGTCCGTCAAACCCCGGCGGTTTCAAAACCGTTCTATGCGAGCGGCTTCAAGTCCTGGGCGATGGTGGGCAGAAGCTCCGAAACATTGGGGTGGATGTGGGTTGCCCGCGCCAGCGTGTCGATTGGCGCCTTGGCGTACATCAGGTCGAGCACGCAGTGCACCGCCTCGTCGCCGCCGGGGCCAAGCACCGAACAGCCGAGGATTTCCCTGGTGTCGGCATCGACCAGGATCTTCATGAAGCCTTGCGTCTCGCCCTTTTCGACGGCGCGGCCGACCCGGGTCATCGGCCGCTGGCCGACCAAGGCGCGGCGGCCGGATTTCTTCACCGCGGCCTCGGTCATGCCGCAGCGGCCGAGCGGCGGGTCGATGTAGAGCGCATAGGCTTCGATGCGGTCGCTTACCTTGCGCGGGTCATTGTCGAGCAGATTGGCGGCGACGATCTCGTAGTCATTGTAGGAGGTGTGGGTGAAGGCGCCTTTGCCGTTGCAATCGCCCATCGCCCAGATGCCGGGCGCTGTGGTGCGCAACTGGTCGTCGACGGTGACGAAGCCGCGCCGGTCGACCTCGACGCCGGCCTTGTCCAGGCCGAGATCGTCGGTGTTGGGCATTCGGCCCAGCGCCAGCAGCACATGCGAGCCGACCGCCGGTGGCTTGCCGGCGGAGAAAGTCACGGCGATATCGTCGCCCTGCTTGGCAAAGCCGATGTCGTCGGCGCCGACATGGACCGCAATGCCTTCGTTTTCGAGGATCGACAGGATGGCGGCGGAGACATCCTCGTCCTCGCGGCCGGTGAGCCGCGGGCTCTTTTCGATGACGGTCACATCGGAGCCGAAGCGGCGGAACATCTGCGCGAATTCGAGCGCGATGTAGCTGCCGCCGACGACGACGAGATGGCGTGGCAGTACATCGAGATCCATCATCGACGAATTGGTCAGATAGGAAATGTCATTGATGCCGGGCAGGTCGGGCACCGAGGCGCGGCCTCCGGTGTTGAGGAACATGCGCTCGGCGGTCAGCAGATCCTCGCCGACCCGCACGGTGTTGGCGGATTCGAAACGCGCATGGCCGCGATAGAGCGTGCATTTGTCCATGCCGGCGATCCAGGTCTCGAGCCCAATGCGGGCATCGTTCGAGACCTTGTCCTTGCGCGCCTTGATCGCCTTGAAATTGACGCCGACCGGGCCGCCAATCGTCACGCCATAGTCGGCGGCGCGCCGCGCCAGATGTGCCGCATAGGCGCTGGCCACCATGGTCTTGGTCGGCATGCAGCCGGTGTTGACGCAGGTGCCGCCGACCAGCTTGCGCTCGATCAGCGCTACGCTCATGCCGGCGGCATTCAGCCGGGCGGCGAGCGATGGGCCGGCCTGTCCGGCGCCGATGATGATGGCGTCGAATGTCTTGGCGTCTGAGGCTTGGGCCGTCATGCCACCGCAGCCACGATCAGCAGCCCGCCGATGATCGCCACGGCGTCCTCGATGAGGGCAGCGGGCAGGTCCTTGCCGAAGCTTGCTGCCAGCCGGCCGCGCACTTCGGCGCCGCCATACGTCCCGATCACCGCGCCGATGACCCCGGCGATCAGGCCGCCGATGGTGGCGCCGCCGGTGGCGCCGATTACCGCGCCAGTGAAGGCGCCCGTGATGATGCGAGCGCCGAATTGCTGCGGCACTTTTCTGCTCGGGGTCGAGGGCAACTGGTCGGTGATCAGTTCGACGATGGCCAGGATGGTGAAGATGCCCACCGCGATCCAGTGGCCCATGAAGCTCGCCCAGGTGCCGGCGAGTGGTAGCCAGCCGAGCCAGGCGCCCCAGGCGACGGTGGCGGGTGCGGTCATGGCGCGCAGGCCGGCGATGACGCCGATCAGAAGTGCAAGAAGGTAAAGCATGTTTGATCCCTTCGATGGCAGGCCCGGGACAGGTCCGCGAAGGCAAGCTAGCATAGGTCCGGTCTTTGAACAGAGTCGGCCCTGGCACTTCTTGCGCAGGGCGCATTGTACTTTGGTAAGACAGTCAAGCACGAGGAAGAGACGGAGGCGCGGTCATGGCCGAAAGCGAACGCACGAAGATGGCGGCGGGCGGGTGGTACACGTGCCTCGATGCGGAGCTGGAGGCATTGCGCGTCAACGCGCGCGACGCGCTGTTCGAGCACAATTCACTGCCGCCTCGCCAACGCGGCAACATCGGGCCGGCCCTCAAATCGCTGCTCGGCGGCGCGGGCGAGGGCGCCCGGATCGAAGCGCCGTTCCACTGCGCCTACGGCTTCAACATCTTTCTCGGCGAGGGCACTTTTCTCAATGCCGGTTGCACCATTCTCGATACGGCGACCGTGCGCATCGGCAAGGGAACGCTGCTCGGCCCCAATGTGCAGATCTACTGCGCCGAACACCACCAGGAGGCCGCCGGGCGGCAGGCGGGACTGGAGATCGCCAGACCGGTAGAGATCGGTGACAATGCCTGGATCGGCGGCAGCGCGGTCATTCTCGGCGGCGTCAGAATAGGCGAGGGCGCCATTGTCGGCGCCGGTGCCGTGGTGACGCGCGACGTGGCCGCGAACATGACCGTCGTCGGCAATCCGGCGCGGTCGCTCAAGCGCGACTGACCATTCAGCCTGATCAGCGCGAGGTGACGTGCTCGTCCCGATCGATACGCTTCGAGAATTCGCGACGGTACTGCGCTGGCGAGGTCCTCAGCCGCGCCGCGAAATGCTGGCGCAGCGATGTGGCGCTGCCGAAGCCAGCCTCGAAGGCGACCGTGTCCATCGACTTTTCCGTGGCCTCCAGCAGCCGCTGCGCCAGCGCGACACGCTGGTCGGTCAGCCAGTCGCCGAAACTGGTGCCGATCGTTTTCTGAAAACGGCGTGTGAACGTTCGGCGGGTCAAGCCTGCGGCATTAGCGACGTCGTCCAGGCTGTGCGTTTCACCGAGCGTCTTGCGCACCGCATCGAGGGTCTGTGTGAAGCGGTCTGCGTTTTCGGCCTTGGCGATGGGGCGCTCGATGAACTGCGCCTGCCCGCCTTGCCGATGCGGAGACAGGACGATCTGCCGCGCGAGGCGTAGTGCCGCCTCCACTCCGTAGCGGGCCCGCACCAGGTGGAGGCAACAGTCGAGCCCGGCGGCGACACCGGCGGAGGTCATGACATCGCCCTCGTCGATGTAGAGCACGTCAGCGTTGACGACGATGTCGGGATAGAGCGCCTGCAATTGTTCGGTATAGGCCCAGTGCGTGGCGGCGCGCCGCCCTGAAAGCAGTCCGGTTGCCGCAATGGCGAAGGTGCCGAGGCACAGCCCGACAAGCAACGCGCCGTTTTGGTGCGCCCGACGCAGCGCCTCGGTCAGAAATGCGGGCGGCGGATCGTCCAGATCCCGCCAGCTTGGCACGATCACAATGTCCGCGTCGTCGAGGCTGCCCAGTCCATGCGGCGCGGTCACGGTCAACCCGGCTTCGGTCCTGACCGGTCCCGCCTCGAGTGCGCAGATGCGGAAGTCGAAGCGCGGCAGGCCGAGCGCGGTGCGATCCTCGCCGAATACCAGGCAGGGCACGGAGAGGTGGAACGGGCTGATGCCATCGAAGGCGATGGCGGCAACAATCGGATCGGCCATGGGAGCACCATTGAGGGTCGGACTGGAATGTCCCAATTCTTTCGAACAATGTCAATTGGGACACTTTCGACTGTTTGGTGACGCATCTATTTTCGGCCATCGCATTCAAGCCTGAAGGAAAACACCATGTCTGACCCAGTCAAAACCGCGCCGCGCCGCGCTCTCATCGTCGTCGACGTCCAGAACGACTATGACGGCGGCAATCTCGCCATCAAGCATCCGCCGTTCCGCGACAGCGTCGTCAACGTAGCCCGGGCCATGGACGCGGCCGCCGCGGCCGGCGTGAAGGTGGTGGTCATCAAGCAGCTGGCGCCCGAGACATCGCCGGTTTTCGCCAAGGGCAGCCATGGCGCCGAACTGCATCCGGAGATCGCCAGACGCAGTCGAGACCACTATGTCGAAAAGACCTTGCCCAGCGCCTTCACCGGCACCGATCTCGAAGACTGGCTGCACGCCAACGCCATCGATACGATCACCGTCATCGGCTACATGACGCATAATTGCGATCTGTCGACCATCATCCACGCCGTGCATATGGGCTTTGCGGTCGAGTTCCTGTCCGACGCCACCGGCTCGCTGCCCTATGCCAACAGCGCCGGCTACGCCTCGGCTGAGGAGATCCACCGCGTGGTAACCATCATCCTGCAGTCGCGCTTCGCGGCGGTGCTCAAGACAGCCGAATGGATCGATTGCCTGAAGACCGGCGCGCTGCCCGAACGCGACACGCCCTATGCGTCCAACCAGCGCGCGTTGGCGCGCAACGCTGCGTAGGCAAATTGCCGCGAATGAAAAGGGGCGCCGCAGGGCTGTGGCGCCCCTTGGCGTTTCCTGGTCACGAATACCTTGGGCGGGGCCGTGGCCCGTTTGGAAGTCTTTTTCGCTGGGCTCATTCGCTTTCGGGATGATGGACGGCCAAACGCAAGAATTCGGATCGTGCTCTATTTCAGAACCTGGCGAGAACTGAAGAACGGAGTGAAGTCTTTCACAGACGAGAGCCTCTCTCTGCGGAACGGTCATGCTTGATCAGGGAGTGTGGTCGGTGGACTTTCCCGGGAGAAACAAGTGAAAGCGCGAGTTGCAAGAACTGCAGTCGTTCTCGCCTTGGCCGGTGCCGCGGCACTCTTGCCGTGGCCCGCTTTCGCCCAGGTCCCTCCGCACGCGCCGGGGACGATTTGCTTCACTCCCAATTTTTGGTGCTGGGCACAGCCGCCCGGTCCGCCCGGATATCCGTGCGGGTGCCCATCGCAATACGGCTATGTGCCGGGCTATCTAGGGTAGTCGTCAGGCGGGGGATTTCACGATGACGATGACACCGGCCGACCCTCTCGTTTCGGGACTCATAGCGGATGCCAAGCTGGTCGCCAGCTACGGCCGCTACGGCGTGTTCAAGGACAGTTCCCTGTTTGCGGCTATTGGCAATGCCGAAAAGCTCCCCGATGCGACGGCCAGCCAACCTGAGGTCGTCAATCTTCAGACGGTGTTCAACGATTGCTCCGGCACCGTGCCATTTGCCACCCTGGCGGCCCTGCGATCGGGCTGGTCGCCTGGGGACATGTCGCGCAAGACCGCGCTGGCGACGTACTTTCTCGTGGCTCTTTCCGTGCTTTTCATGGTTGTAACCGGAAGATTGACGTACATTTACAACAAGGGAACCGCGATAAACTCCGAACTCATAGAAATCGACAACAATGATTTCAGCGCACGGTTCGGGCAGGCGATTCGGCAGGTTTGGGCGACGAAGAAACAACTGAGCTCGGCATCGTCCGAGCAGGCTTCGATCACGGACCTGACGCTCCTGAAGGACGCCTACTACAACTCGGAAGATAACCTTCACGCTCTCGACCAGCACTTTTCCTCCCTGGTGAGAAGAGCGCAAGGGTTCATGACTGAGGACGCGCAATTCCCGATCTGGGGAATGCAATGGATGTACTGCGAGCTCTATTCGACACACACGGCCGATAGCGAAGCGGCGGGCCAGGCACAATTCTCCCAGCAGGGTGCGATTAACCAGTTCTGTGACCAGGCGCTGGGGGTGAGTAAAGCCACGCGTCCAGACAAGATCAAGGAGCTCCCCAACCAGCCGGATACCTATTGCGCGCAGATAAACACCGACAAGAAAAACCCGAACAATACTGAAGGCGCGTCTTCTGAAAAAGTGACGGACGTGAATGCCGATTTCGACGAGGCAACGCGCAGCCTGCAGTGCGACGGCGTGATCACGATCGCGCCGAACTCGATCTACACGCTGACCGCGCAGATAAAGACGCTGGGCGAGGTTCTCAGCCCATATGCCTTGTGGATACTCCCGGCCTTCTACGGCGCGCTCGGAGCCATCATGTTTCACATGCGGATGATCCTCAATCCGCTGCTGCCCAATCCGCCGCTGTCGCGGTTGATCCACAGGATCGCGCTGGGAGCGCTGGCCGGCATGGTGCTTGCCTGGTTCGTGACGCCGGGCAGCAAGCTTGGAGACGAGGTTTCGGGGATTGGCTTTAGCCTGTTCACCTTCGCCTTCCTGTTCGGTTTCAGCCTCGACATCTTCTTCACCATCCTCGACCAGTTCGTCAGCATGTCGGTCGCCGGGATCAAGAAGGTCGGGTCCTCAACAGTGGCCTGAGAAGCCCGGCAAGCAAAAAGGGCGCCGCGGCAGTACGGCGCCCTTTGTCATTGCAGTCCGGATGCGCTCTTAGAACAACCCCTCGATCTGGCCGATCTCGTTCAAGAAGATCTTTTCCGAGGACGGCGCCTTGGGCAGGCCAGGCATGGTCATGACCTCGCCGCAGATGATGACGACGAAGCCCGCACCTGCCGACAGCCTGACCTCACGCACCGGCACGGTGTGGCCGGTTGGCGCCCCGCGCAGGTTCGGGTCGGTCGAGAAGGAATATTGCGTCTTGGCCATGCACACCGGCAGGTGGCCATAGCCGGCCTGCTCCCAGGCATGCAGCTGGTCGCGCACCGACTTGTCGGCGATCGCCTCGGACCCGCGATAGATGCGCTGGACGATGGTGTTGATCTTCTCGAACAGCGGCATGGCATCAGGATAGAGCGGCGCGAACTGCGATGCGCCGGATTCGGCCAGCGCCACCACCTTGTTGGCGAGCTCCTCGATGCCGGCCGAGCCGTGGGCCCAGTGCTTGCACAGGATCGCTTCTTCGCCCATCGAAGCGACATAGTCCTTCATCGCCTGGATTTCGGCGTCCGTGTCGGAATAGAAATGGTTGATGGCAACCACCGCCGGCACGCCGAACTGGCGGATGTTCTCGATGTGGCGGCCGAGGTTGGCGCAGCCCTTCTTCACCGCTTCGACGTTTTCCTTGCCGAGGTCTTCCTTCTTGACGCCGCCATTCATCTTCATGGCGCGCACGGTGGCGACGATGACCGCCGCCGCCGGCTTGAGGCCAGCCTTGCGGCACTTGATATCGAAGAATTTTTCGGCACCGAGATCGGCGCCGAAGCCGGCTTCGGTGACGACGTAGTCGGCGAGCTTCAGCGCCGTGGTGGTGGCGACGACCGAGTTGCAGCCATGCGCGATGTTGGCGAACGGGCCGCCATGCACGAAGGCCGGGTTGTTTTCCAGCGTCTGCACCAAATTGGGCTGCATGGCGTCCTTCAGCAGCACGGCCATGGCGCCGTCGGCCTTGAGGTCGCGGGCATAGACCGCCGACTTGTCGCGGCGATAGGCGACGATGATGTCGCCGAGGCGCTTTTCCAGGTCCTTGAGGTCGGTGGACAGGCACAGGATGGCCATGACTTCCGAGGCGACGGTGATGTCGAAGCCGCCTTCGCGCGGAAAGCCGTTGGCGACGCCGCCGAGCGAGCAGATCATCTCGCGCAGCGCGCGGTCGTTCATGTCCATGACGCGGCGCCAGACGACGCGGCGGGTGTCGATGCCGAGCTCGTTGCCCCAGTAGATGTGGTTGTCGATCAGCGCCGAAAGCAGATTATGCGCGGTGGTGATGGCGTGGAAATCGCCGGTGAAGTGGAGGTTCATGTCCTCCATCGGAACGACCTGCGCGTAGCCGCCGCCGGCGGCACCGCCCTTGACGCCGAAATTCGGACCGAGCGAGGCCTCGCGGATGCAGACGATCGCCTTCTTGCCGATGCGGTTGAGACCGTCGCCGAGGCCGACCGTGGTGGTTGTCTTGCCTTCGCCGGCCGGCGTCGGGTTGATGGCGGTGACCAGGATCAGCCTGCCGTCCTTGTTGCCCTTCACAGACTTGATGAACTCGGCTGATATTTTCGCCTTGTCGTGGCCGTAAGGCAGAAGGTGCTCGGTTGGGATGCCGATCTTGGCGCCGATCTCCTGAATCTGCTTTTTCTTGGCGCCGCGGGCGATCTCGATGTCGGACTTCACTTCGGCCATGACGGCTTTCCTCTGGATTGGACGATGGAGGGGACGGGTTTGGTGGCTATGGTCGTCGCAGGCAATTCGAAACGGCCGTTAGGCGCGCGGGCATGTTCTAACCCTGTCGCTGCCGTGGCGTCAACTTGCATGCAACTATGTTTCCTATGAAGAAAAATGCTCCAGCTGCCGGCAGGACCTGTCATGGATCCTTTTTGCGCCGGTTGCCGCGCCGTATAGAAGCCAGAGCGGGCGCTGTTCCGCCGTCTCAAAACAGCCGCACAATGCACGGATTGCGACAGAGGCGACGGCGCAAATTCGCCATCGCCGTGCCTAAAGCGAAATGCGCTTTAGGATTTATTCTTATGCATGTCGTTATCCCAAAACCGGGACCGCTTTTGGGCGACATGCATCGAGCGGATAGCGCTACTGGGTCAGTACGTTGCTGATCTCGACCATATTGGAGCGGACCCTAAGCACGTAGAAGCCCATCGTCGTCAGATGCGTCGGCATGATCCAGCCGTCCTCGCGGCCATTGGCGATGATAAAGGGCTGGATGCGCAGCGCCGAGACGAACTGCGAGTCCATGGTGTCCCACAGATTGCCGAGATGCTTTTCCTTGATCACGTCCTCGAAGTCGGCCTGGGCGCCCTTCATCAGCCCGTAATAGGCATAGAGTTGGCCATAGGCGAACCAGAAGCGGTCGTCGGCACGGAAGTCGAACCAGCCATTGTTGTGATTTTCGGCGCGTTCCTTGAGGATCGCCGAGGTTGAGCCGATATCGGATGAGATGCGGTCGATATACTGTTTCAGATTGTCGGCGCGGGCGTCGAATGTCGCCTGGCAGGTGGCCAGCCGGGCGTTGAAAGAGCGCAGCTTGTTCACCGCATCGCGGTAGTAGCTCGGCGTCGGGGTCTTCGGGCCGAAAGGGTTCAGGCCGAAATACCAGGTTTCCTCGTCGAACTGCAGATTGCCGCGCGCGTCCTGCAGATCGGCGTCGATCTGCGAGGTGGTGCGGACGCGGCCAAGATTGTCGGCCAGTTCGGTTGCCGTGCGCCGCACCGCCTGGTTGACGCCGCGCTGGAACGAAGCCTTGTTGTCCATCCAAGGCGTGTGATCCCAGTCGACGCCGAACAGGCCGAGCTTGTAGAGGATCATCGACGAGATCCAGGCATTCTGGTTGACGTTGAAGTCGGTGAGGTCGGCCGCCACCTGGGCGATGCCCGAATTTCCGCAGGTCTTGGCGGTGGCAGTGCCGGCGCCTGCTGCAACCTGCTCGCCAGCGGAAATATTGCGGTTCTCGAAGGTGTATTTGTCGACGTAGTTGGGGTCGAACTTGTTCCACCACTGGGTGGCGTAGAAGAAATTGGCATAGAGACCGATCAGCACCAGGAGCGCCAAGCCGACCACTGCCTTCAGGATCCAGCCGCGCTGCGTGTACCATTGCCCGGCCCATAGGAATGGCCACAGGATCACACCGATCAGCAGGCCGATGCCGCGACCAATCCACTGGAAAATGCGGGTGAAGAAATTCACGATCGGATCAAGCATGGCTCTCGTTCACCCCTCAATCAGTCAGGCCATAAAGGCGCGTGCGAAACGCCACCTTGTCTTTCAAATATGTGGTTTTCAGAACGTCCACAACATGCGATCGCCAGGCGTCGCTGTAACCGTCATAGTCCCTGTAGAAGCCCGGCTTGTTGAAGACGTAGCGCGAGACGAAGTCCTGCGGCACGAAATCCGAGATCAGCTGGTTGGTCAGCCAGGCATCAGGATGGTCGGGCTTGGCCCGGATCACCAGGAAGCGCTGCTGCGGAAACACGTCGTCGATCTTGAGATGGCCAAGCTGGGAAATCTCGCGCTTGGCGGCGTTGAGGAAGGGGAAATTGCCGTCCCTGGTGATCAAGTCGGCATGGCCGTGGATCCAGGTCTGCAGCCAGACCTTGTCGACGTCGGTCAGATTGCGGTCGGGCTCGGAGTCGCGGATCAGCGCGCGCACCACCATTTCGGCGCGGTGCTCGAGATAGCCGGAGGTTTCGATCCACGAGGCGCGCGGCAGCTCGATGCGGCCGGTCGAGGCGAGGAACTTGAACACCTTGTCGGCATCGCTGATCGAGATGTAACTCACCTGCCATGGCCGTGAGCGGCGGAAGCCGGGTGCGGCCGGATCGCTGATCACGGTCGTCATATCAGGGTCGACGAAGACATAGAGGCCGCCGAAGTGGCTGGTCCAGTAAGCGTTGTGGCGAAAGATCACCTGATCGGGGACCAGCGCGTTCTCGCGGATGTCGCCGCAGATCTTGGCCAACTCCACCATGCGGGTGAGCATGGTGCTGTCGCGCCAGGCGTCGGGTTCCTGCTTCAGCCTGTCGACCAGCTTGCCGAGCTCGGCGGCCTTGCCCAGCACGTCCTCCGCCGACAGCACCTTGAACTCGACCTGGCTGATCGACAACAGGTCCTCGATGTCGTTGACCTTGGGGACAGAATCCTCGATCTCGCCGTATATGACGTCCTTGATGGTCAGCGCGTCGATGGCGCGCTGGTTCTTCGACATGAACTCGAACATCAGCTGCGAGGTGTTCGAAAAGGCGGTGTGGACCACCGGCAGGTCGATCTGTGACGGCGTCAGGATGATGAAGCGGCGGTTGACCTCGTCGGGATCGAGATAGTCATAATCGCCGCACTCCTCGGCCACCTCGGGCGAAAAGCCGGTGCGATCGATCTGGAAGGTCTTCAGCCTGGTGGCTTTGAGCCCGAAGGCCACCATCGCCTTGTTGTAGCGCTGGATCAGATGCGGTTCGTCAACCGTCAGCAGCCGGCCGTAGATCAGCTCATTGTCGCGCAAAAGGTCTGGTTTCTTGGCAGGATGGGTCATCCTCCCTTCTCCCCGTTCACGGGGAGAAGGTGCCCGAAGGGCCGATGAGGGGAGCGGACTTCCCTTCTCCCCTTGTGGGAGAAGGTGGATCGGCGCGCAGCGCCGAGACGGATGAGGGGTGTTGGCCAGAGCTCCGTCGGTGCCAAGCTGGAACACCCCTCATCCGTCGCCTTCGGCGACACCTTCTCCCACAAGGGGAGAAGGGGACGGCGGCGCATTTCACGCATTCCATAAACCCTTTTTCTTCATCTCCTCGATCTCGCGCACGGCGCGGTCGCGCAGGCGGGTGTCGCGGATCATCTTGGTGACCGCGGCGTCGTCGGACTTGTCGGAATAGCGGAACTCCGAGTCGGCGTAGCGGTTGACCTCCTGCATGACCATGTCCATCGAGAACGGGCCGCGCAGTTCCTCGATCATCGCCTTCTTGTCGTCGTAGCCCTTGTGCATGAAGGCTTCCGGCTTCTCGAACCACTCATCCGGCAGTTCGATGTCCATGGCGCGCATCTTGATGGCGTCGGTGACGTTCTTGATGGCGCGGCCGGTGAAGCGCGGCTCGGCATCCTTGATCATGTGCAGATAGGTGCCGATATCGGCCATCGATTTCGGCGCACCATTTTCCTTCATGTAGCACTCGTAGACCTTGATCAGCCCGTCTTCCTGCGGCTTTTCATGCTCCTCATAGGCTTCGGTCACCGCGCGCTGGATTTCCTGGGCGGCATAGAGTTTGTGGTCGCCAAGCGGGATCTTGTGGTTCTTTCCCGCCAGCAGGACAAAGATGTCGATGTAGTCGTCGCGGCTCTGCGGCCCGTCGACCAGCCAGCGGGCGCCGGCGCGTTGGCGCAGTGCATCGTCGACGTTCTCGGGGTAGTTGGAGAACATGCCGAACGAGCAGTTGCCGCGCACAACGGTGCCGGCGCCGGCAAAGGCGTCCATCAAGACGCCGGTGATTTCCTGCTGGCCGGCCGAGGCGCGGTCGTCGGAGCGTCTGGCGGCCACCTGGTCGATGTCGTCGATGGTGCCGAAGCCGATGACGCGCGGGTTCAAGACATTGTTGATGAACTGGCGGCAGTTCTGGCCGGATTTGCCCTGATAGGAGGAGATCTGGTCGACGCCGAAATTCTCGTAGGCAAAGGGGTAGCCGGCGACCTGGCAGTAATTGTTGACGAGACCGGCGATCATCTGGATCAGCGTCGTCTTGCCGGTGCCGGGCGCGCCATCACCAATGAAGGTGAACAGGAAGCCGCCGAGCTCGACGAACGGGTTCAGCTCGCGCTCGAAATCGTAAGCCATCAGCATCTTGGCGAGCTTGACCGATTGGTATTTGGCAATGTGGTTGCCGACAACCTCTTCCGGCGTCTTGAAGGTCATCACCAGCGGCTTGGAGCGCTTGCCCGGCGCGACGTCGAAACCGTCCAGGGTGAAATCATCGGAGTCGATGCGGATATGGGCGTTCTCGAATGGGCCGATGCCGTCGAAGCGGCCTTTGCGGGCCAACAGCCCATCGATGGCGACACGGGCAAAGGCGCGCGCCCGGGTCGTCAAATCGCCATCGTCCTTCGAGCCGGCAATCGCCTTGTCGAGACCGGCGACGATCGACTTCACGGCGTCCTGCGGCGTGTCGAAAAGAAAGTCCGGCTCGGGGATATCGTTCGGCGCCTCGCCGTCGCTATCGACCAGCTGGAACAGGTAGGAGGCAAGGCTGAAGGCGGAAATGTAAGCCGAGGCTGACAGAAGCTTTTTGAAGGTGGTGGCTTCGTCGCCTTCGAGCGGCGCGCGGGTGTTCTTGGCCTGCAGGCTTTCGAGGTCAGAGCCCTCGGCGAAGATGTCGGAAATGGCGAGCGCAATCGCCAGGCCGCGCCGGGCACGAAACAACAGGGTGTGCTGCGGGATGCTCATCAGCTGATCGTCGGGATGGATGGCGGCGACGGTCTTGGTCAGTTCGACCTCGCGCGTGCGCCGCACCGAGCCGACCGAGACGGTCGAGACGAAGCGGCGGTTTGTGCCGGCGAGCGCTGTGCCGGATTCGCGTGAAGGATCTTCCAGAACGACGACGCGTGTGATGAAGCTCTGCGCGGTGGCGCGGTGCTTTTCGATAGCCGCTTCCGGAATGGTGGTCAGGCCGGTGTCCATGAAGGATGCTCCGCGGTTTGACGGTCAGACGTCGCTGATGACCTGTCCGTTGGACAGGATGTGGACCTTGTAGCCCGAAAAGATCTTTTGCGCCTCGCCGGCGGCGTAGAGAGCCTGATAGGCTTCATGCGGGATCAGCGCATGGTTCTCATAGCTCGACACGCCCTGGCGCGCCGCCTCCAGATCGTCGGTGTTGATGAAGAATTCCTGCGTCGTCTTTTCGCTGGAGAACAGGCCCTTGCGGCCGGGCTTTTCGCCCTTCGAATAGACTTCCTGGATAGTCCAGGTCAAAAGCCAGGCGTTTTCCGGCTTGCGCACCTTGGCCAGCACTTCCGTGACCGTCGAGTTGTTGTCGGTAATGCCTGCCGAATAGAAGGGACCGAGCACGACGCGGCGCAACTGCTTGGGGTGCAGCGGCTCGAAATCCTTGTCGAGATTGACCGCGATCGTCGCCGGCGACAGCGCGTAGGCGGAATTCTTCTCGGTAAAATCGTCGAAACGGTGGGCAAGCTCGGGATTGAGCAAGCCGTCGACGGGCAGCGGAATGTCGACCTTGTCGTTGAGCTTGCCGCTGCTGTCGACAAGCTGGCGGATCATGTCTTCGGAGGAATCCTCCACCGTCACCATGTAGACCAGGGGCAGGTTGGCGCTGCCGTCGAAAGTGGCCCAGTGCACGAGGTAATAGGGCCGCCCCGTCTTCGGATTGACCGAGACTTTTGCCGTCTGCGCCAGCGAGAACGGGCCGAAGGTCTGCTCGCTCTTGACGTCCTCGAGATAGAGCCGCTCGGCCATCGACTTCTGCAGCGCCTCGGGAAACTCCTTGTGGCGCAGGATGAAGTCGGCCATTTCCTCGCGCAACTCGCCGGCCAGCGGGATGTTGGCGAGGCGGCTGTCGGCCTGGCGGCGGTCGTTTTCCAGTTCAAGCAGGTTCTGGAAGACCGGAAAACCGCTTTCGGCGCGCGAAATGCGGAACGTGTCCATGAAGCCCAGCCGGTTGCGCCAGCAGGTAAAGGACTTGTCCAGCCTGGCAATGTATTCGGCAACGATCTTGGCGACGATGCCGTGCCGGTAGAGCGGCGAGCGGTCGTCGCGCATGAACACTTCAAGGCCGCTGAGTGCAGCCGTGATCGCCGAAAAATAGCGGGCCGCCGCTTCGTTTTCGGGGGTCATGCTTGTGCTCTTGGGATGGCCATGGACGCGAGCGGTGGGTGCACCCTTACGACTGCACGTAGTTTGCCGAATTGTGCTTCTTCATCACCTCGTCGAAGCGGCGGGCGAAGGCGTCGTCGGCCAGCTTCTTGCGGCGCTGGATGTCGGCGCTGCCGACCATGTTCTTCTCGTGCATTTCCAAGAGATCGCCGATGTGCTTCTGCGAGGCGGCACCAATGCCGGCCATGGTCTCTTCGGCGGCGTTGTCGACCTGGCTGCCCAGCGTGTTGATCTTGTGGGCAACGTCCTGCTGGGCGGCGGTCTTAAGCGAATCTTCGAGCGCCTTGTAGAGCACGATGCGCTGCTCGGTATCGATGGTCAGCTTGTTGATCAGCGTCGACTGCGCGGCAATCTGGTTGTTGAGCGAATCGACGAAGGTCTGGAACATCGAGGTGTAGCGTTCCAGCGTCTGGCTCTCGGCCAGGAGTTCCTGCTCCTTGGCCTGCTTTTCGTTGTATTCGGTGGCAAGTTTCGAGCGCTCGCCCTCAAGCTGCGTGCGCTCCTTCTGGCTGGTCGACGCCGCGATCTTGTTCTCGATGTCGAGCAGCAGCGGATTGACCTCCTCGATGCGCTTTTGCACGGCTTCGAGGTTGGCCATGGTCACCTTGCGGCGCTCGATGACCTGCGACAGGCTATTTTCGGAGGTCTTGTAGCGCTGGTCGAGGATCTCCTTTTGCGCCTTGAGGATGCCGACGATGGTGTCGGACTTGACCAGAAGTTCCTGCAGATTGCCGGCCAGCGACATGTTGCGCACGCGATCGGTGCGCATGCGCTGCTTGCTCTGGTCGGAGAAGATGCCGACGAGATTTTCCCAGCCGGTGTAATTCTTCATGCTCTCGAATTCGGCGCCGAAGACGTTGGTGGCGTCCTCCAGCCCGATAATCAGGTCGGCGATGTTGCCTTCCATGACCTTCTGCTGCTTCAGTACATCCTCGATGCGGGCGTTTTCGATGTCGAAATTGGCGTCGCCGATCTTCTTGTCGGCGGTCGCCAGCGTATCAAGCACGGTGCCGGACTGCTCGATCTTGGTGCGCATGTCCTGCACGACCTGCTTGGTCTTGGCAATTTCGGCATCGAAATTCTGCAATGTCGCCATTGGGGCCTCCCGCTTCGGCATCAGTTTCGTGTCGGCGCGAATATATGTGGGGCATCCGGGGAATGAAAGACGCAAGACAAGAGAGGGCACGAAAACAAAAGAATTCGCTCCGCTCTTGAAACACAATGGAACCGTGATCATGCCATGACTGGCGGATCGACAGGCTGCCATTGGTCTGTGGGCGGCTGATCTGGCGGCCTTCGAGGGGTTTCCTGCTCGTGCTCTGCGCCTGCATTGCCGACTTCAAGCCGGCCGCGTTTTCGGGCGTCAGGGTGACGGGCGCGAGAAAAGCCGTCGCCACCACCGGCGGGAACGCTTTTGCGCCGCGCGGACCTCGCCGTGTTTCTCAAAGGGAATGCCATATTTGCCGCAGTGCAAACAACTAAAGTCGTGGCCGCAGAGGTCTTCCCAGCATTGAACGTCCCTGGTCAGCGCGAGGCCGATGCGCTCCAGATGAAGGTTGCGCGAGCTCTTGATCAGGATCAGCTCATCCGGGCGTTGCGTCGCCTTGATATGATCGGCGGCTTTGCGCACCGAGTGCATTTCGTGGAATCGGCCGCTGTTGCGGTCATCATCGGAGGGCGCCGCGCGATGTGCATGCTCGCCGACAAAAATGGTCTCCTGGGCGACGGCTTGTGCGTCCCGGTATGCCTTGCGGTAGGCTTTGCTGGCCTTGCCGGCATAGTCGGCAATATGACCGAGTACCACGCGCTTGTGGGGCATCTGGGCCCGATCCAGAGCGGCGAAGGCCAACCCGAGGGAATGGAGCGGCGCCTTTGCCGTGTCGATCAGGAAGGTCGGTCCGTGCGGGACCTCGAGCACGCCGCAGCGGTTGAACAGGGGTTCGAAACGCGCAACCCGTTCGCTGATGCGCTCTGGATCGAGGCCTAGTTCGATGGCACTCGCGACGGCCGCCGCTACGGGCAGCCAGAAGTGCTCGGCGACGAAGCGCGTATGCACGTAAAGGGAGCCGCCGGGCCAAATCAGACGCATTGTCAGCCGCTGCGGGAAGGCGGCCTGGATGTCGGTGGCGCGATAACGGGCCTGGTCCCCGCGCCCGAAGGTTACGACGCGCGCCGCGCTTGCTGCTGCCATCGCCATGACACGCGCGTCATCGGCGTTGAGCATGGCCAAACCCTCGGGCGGAAGCGACTGGACCAGCGCCTGCTTTTCGGTAGCGACGGCATCGGCACCCCGAAAGATGGATCTGTGTTCGTCGGCAACCAAGGTGACGACCGCGACGTGCGGCTTGAGCAGTGATGCCATCGCGCCCACGCGGCTTTTGCCGCCAGCGGCCACCTCCACCACTGCGTAGTCGGCGTCAAGTGGCAGGTGCCGGAGCCCTTTGACAAGGGGTTTGAACGTGTTGCCATGGGTCTGCTTATGGACGCGTCCTTGCGAGTCGAGGATAAAGGCAAGAAGTTCCGCCGTCGTTGTTTTGGCCGAACTCCCGGTAATGCCGATCACCATGGCCTTGCTGCGCCGTCGCCGCCGGCGAGCGAGTTCGACATGACAGTACTTCCTGATGGCGCGAACGGCCGTTCGCGTCCTTCCTGCCCGGTCCAGGCCGAGCATCAGCGTCGCCCGCTCGGCAAAAATGTGCATGAAATGATGCCCTCCGGTTCGACACCGTGGGCACTCTGTGCGTGCGCGGCGGCGCATGCAACCCCTTGCATGTCCCGTGCGAGGCGCTGCCGCCGCTATGGTTCAGGGCTTCGGGTCGGCCCTCAGATAGGCGATGACATTGGCGATGTCGTCATCGTTGCTCAGGCCGCCAAACGCCATCCTGTTGCCGGGCACCTTGAGCTTGGGAGCCCTTAGATATTCGGTGAGATTCGCCTCGTCCCAGACAAGGCCGGCGGCACCGGCGCTTTTCATCGCTTCCGAGTAGTGGCCGAGGAAGCTTTCGGCGGTGCCTGCGGTGCGGCCGACGACACCCAGCAGATGCGGGCCGACCTTGTCGCGGTCGGTCGCCGCTTCGTGGCAGGCCATGCACCTGACGAAGACCTTCTTGCCGAGCGCGGCGTCGCCATCCGCATGCGCGGCAAGGACGCCGCCAAGAAGAAATGCTGCGGTAGACGAAACGGCTCGAAACATGGCTGACCCCGACGAGTTCTGGCTGGAGCGCAAAATAGGACCGAGGCCTTAACAAACGCTGCATCTGGCCGGTGCGCCAGCATTTCCGCCTGCTGCCGGATCGCCATTTCGATCGCCGCCATCAGGCCTTGATGAAGCCGATGAAATCGTCGGGCGCGGCGCGGCCCATTTCTTCTTCCCAATGGCGGCGGCAGAGCGAGACATAGACGTCCTTGCCGATCGCCACCTGCTCGCCTTGTCTGGCCACCTTGCCGTCAGGGCCGAGACGCACGACCATCGTCGCCTTGCGGCCGCAGCGGCAGATGGTGCGCACTTCGCGCAGGTCGTCGGCGATGGCCAGCAGCGCGCGCGAACCGGAAAACAGCTTGCCCTGGAAATCGGTGCGCAGGCCGTAGCACATGACCGGGATGTTCAGCCGGTCGGCAATGCGGGCGAGCTGCCACACCTGCTCCTCTTCGAGGAACTGCGCCTCGTCGACGAAGACGCAATGAACTGTCGTGTGATCGTGATGCTCCGCGACGCGGGCGAACAGGTCGTCGCCATCGCGAAACATCTCGGCTTCGGTCTCGAGGCCGATGCGCGACGAGATCAGCCCGTTATCGCCCTTTCTGTAATGGCCGGCGACGAACAGCATCGTCGTCATGCCGCGCTCGCGGTAATTGTAGGACGCCTGCAGCAGCATCGTCGTCTTGCCGGCGTTCATCGTCGCGTAGTGGAAGTAAAGCTTGGCCATGCCATCCTTCAAGGTCTGTTTGGATTCAGGTGATGCCGGCCTGCAAATGGCTGATACCTGCGCTTCCGGTGCACGTACTTCAAGTACGCTCCGCTCCGGCTCTCGGTATCAGCCATTTTCGGCTCGGCCTGACCTGAATCTAAACGGACCTTAAGCCGAGTTGTCGCCGCGTGGGGAGGGGACGCCAGTGCCATTCCCCCGAAAAAGGCCCCTTGCGCGACAAAAGCGTCAGCCGTGTCGCTGATTGGCCAGTCTGCGCCGTTGATCGTGATTGCCATGGCGCTTGAAACCACACCAGAATGGTGTTTGGCTGACGAAACAAGGCGGGCAGAGAAACCGTAACTACGCTTCGCCAAAGAATCACAATGGGAGACTACCAATGTCGCGTATGAACACCTTCGTCGCCGGCCTCGGTCTGGCGACTTTCCTGTCCACAAGCGCTGCCCTTGCCGGCGATCCGGAGAGCTGCAAGGCGGTGCGCCTTTCCGATGTCGGCTGGACCGATATCCAGGCGACGACCGGCATCGCTTCGGTGCTGCTCACCGCGCTCGGCTACGAGCCGCAGACGATCCAGCTTTCGGTGCCGGTGACCATGGCGTCGCTGAAGAACAAGGATCTCGACGTCTTCCTCGGCAACTGGATGCCGTCGATGACCAACGACATCAAGGACTACACCGCCGACGGTTCGGTCGAGACGATCAGCACAAACCTGACGGGCGCCGGTTACGGCATCGTCGTGCCGACCTATGTCGCTGACGCCGGCGTCAAGACGCTGACCGATATCGGCAAGTTCAAGGACAAGTTCAACGGCAAGATCTACGGCATCGAGGCCGGCAATGACGGCAACCGCATTATCCTCGACATGATCAAGAACCCGAAGGACAATCTCGAAGGCTTCGAACTGGTCGAGTCCTCGGAAGCCGGCATGCTGACGCAGGCCGAGCAGTCGATGAAGAACAATGAGTGGATCGCCTTCCTCGGCTGGACGCCGCATCCGGTGATGGGCGCCATGAAGATCACCTATCTCGACGGCATGGGCGACAGTGGCTTCGGCGCGGCCACCGTCTATACCAATGTGCGCAAGGGCTACACCACCGAGTGCCCGAATGCCGGCAAGTTCATCGCCAACCTGAAGTTCAATCTCGACATGGAAGGCGAGATGATGGACGCGATCCTGAAAGGCGGCGACGCCAACACGGTCGCAGCCGACTGGCTGAAGAAGCACGCGGACGCGGTCGCTCCGTGGATCGCCGGCGTGACCACCTTCGACGGTGGCGACGCGGCAGCGGCGGTCAAGACGGCGCTCGGGAGCTGAGCCGACTGAATTCGGCAAGGCCGAACCAGGAAGGGCAGTCACTGTAGAAAGGGCTGCCCTTTTTCATATCCTGTGACAAGATGACCGTCCGGCAAGGACGGCGACTGCCAAAGAGGGGTAAGATGGATCCGATTTCGAAATTCCTGGTCAGCTACAAGATCCCCATAGGCGCCTGGGGCAAGGCCTTCTTTGGCTTCCTCACCGACAATTTCGACACCATCTTCAGGGCCTTCTCCAACGGCCTCAATTTCCTGCTCGACGGCATTGTCGACGGACTTCTGCTGGTGCCGCCCGTCATCCTCATCGCGCTGATTGCGGTGCTCGCCTATTTCCTGCAGCGCTCCAGGGGCCTGGCTGTTGCCGTCTTCATCGGACTGCTGTTCATCCTCAACCAGAACCTGTGGAAGCAGACGGTGGAGACGCTGGTTCTGGTGGTTGCCGCCGCCGCCGCCTCGATGGCGATCGGCGTGCCGCTCGGCATCTGGGCCGCGCACAAGCCGAAGGTCTACCGCATCATGCTGCCGGTGCTCGACCTGATGCAGACGCTGCCGACCTTCGTCTACCTGATCCCGGTGCTGACCTTGTTCGGGCTCGGCAACGCGCCCGGCCTCATCGTCACCATCATCTTCGTCATCCCGACCTCGGTTCGCCTCACCCATCTTGGCGTCACCTCGGTGCCGAAATCGATCGTCGAGGCCGGCCAGGCGTTCGGCGCCACCAAGCAGCAATTGCTGTGGAAGGTCGAGTTGCCGTCAGCATTGCCGACCATCATGGCAGGCCTCACCCAGTCGATCATGCTATCGCTGTCGATGGTGGTGTTCGCGGCGCTGATCGGCGCCGGCGGCCTTGGCACCGAGATCAACCGGGCGCTCGGTTCGCGCAGGATCGACCTCGGGCTTGAGGCCGGCCTCGCCATCGTCGTACTCGCCATCGTACTCGACCGAATGACGCGTATTGGCGTTGGAGGCAAGAAATGACCGTCGCCGTTGACTTCAGAAATGTCGATATCGTCTTCGGCTCGGATCAAGCCGGTTCGCTGGCGCTGATCGACGGTGGTGCCACCCGCGCCGAAATCCTCGAAAAGACCGGCAATGTGCTGGGCTGCGCCGGCGCCAGCCTGACCGTGCATGAGGGCGAGATTTCCGTCCTGATGGGCCTGTCCGGTTCGGGCAAGTCGACGCTGCTCAGGGCCGTCAACCGGCTCAACGTCGTTTCGCGCGGCCAGGTTCTGGTCAAGGACGGCGACGGCACGGTCGACGTCGTCACCTGCGATGAGGTGACGCTGAGACGGCTGCGGCAGAAGCAGGTCGCCATGGTGTTCCAGCAGTTCGGTCTGTTGCCGTGGCGCACGGTCGAGGAAAACGTCGGCCTCGGCCTCGAACTCGCCGGCATGCCGGAAGCCGAGCGCAAGCAGCGCGTCAAAAAGCAGCTGGAGCTGGTCCATCTCGACCAGTGGGCGAAGAAATATGCCCACGAGCTTTCCGGCGGCATGCAGCAGCGCGTCGGTCTGGCGCGCGCCTTTGCCACCGAGGCGCCGATCCTGTTGATGGACGAGCCGTTCTCGGCGCTCGATCCGCTGATCCGGACCAAACTGCAGGACGAGCTCTTGCAGCTGCAGGCGGAGCTGAAGAAGACCATCATCTTCGTCAGCCACGATCTCGAGGAAGCGCTGAAGATCGGCACCCACATCACCATCATGGAGGGTGGACGCATCGTGCAGACCGGCGCGCCGGAAGACATCGTGCTGCGCCCGGCCAACGACTATGTCCGCGACTTCATCGCCAATGTGAATCCGTTGTCGGTGCTGACGGCCTGGAACGTGATGCGCGACCGCCGCGACCTCGAAGAGGGCAAGGATGGCTGGGTGTGGCTCGACCGGCGCAAGACGACGCGCTTCAAGATCGACGAGCACGGGCTGGTGGCGGCGGCCGAGCGTGACGGCAAGCCGGCGGTGTGGGTGTCCTGCGCCGATGTCGAGGCGCAGCCGGAGGAGACGGCGCAGGTGTTCTGGGCCAATCCCGGGACGTCGCTGAAGACCGTGATGCTGGCAATGCACCGTTCGCAGACAGCGCCGGTGGCGCTGTTCGACGACCAGTCGCGCTTCGTCGGCGCGATCGGGATCCGGGACGTGCTGAGCGCGGTGTTGCGGCGGTAAACCGCTGACCACGCTTGCCAAAAATCGATTCCGATTTTTCGGGCCGATGCGCTAGGATAGCGTCGCAGCCGCGTGGGCGGTTGCGCCTGCCATGGGCATGAGAATGCAGCGGGGCGTGTGGCAAGAATGATCTTCCGTCAGCTCTTCGATTCCGTTTCGGGCACCTATTCCTACCTGCTCGCCAGCCGCCTGGGTGGCGAAGCGCTGATCATCGATCCGGTGCTGGAGAAGGTCGACCGCTACCTCCAGCTGGTGCGCGAACTCGACCTCAAGCTGGTCAAGGCGGTGGATACGCATCTGCACGCCGACCACATTACCGGCCTCGGCGCCCTGCGCGACAAGACCCAGTGCGTGACTGTGATGGGCGAGCAGACCAAGGCCGACGTGGTCTCGATGCGGTTGTCCGACGGCGACAAACTCGGCATTGAGGGATTGTCGCTCGACGTCATCTACACCCCCGGCCACACCGATGATTCCTACAGTTTCATCCTGCCGGATCGGGTGTTCACCGGCGATACACTGCTGATCCGTGGCACCGGCCGCACCGATTTCCAGAATGGCGATCCGCGCCAGCAATATGAATCGATCTTCGGCCGCCTGCTCAAGCTTCCCAACGAGACGCTGATCTATCCGGCACATGACTACAAGGGCGAGACCGTCTCGACCATCGGCGAAGAAAAAGCCTTCAACCCGCGCCTGCAGGTGAAGTCGATGGAGGAGTACGTCGAGATCATGAACAACCTGAAGCTGGCGAACCCAAAGATGATGGATGTCGCGGTGCCGGCCAACATGAAGGTCGGGCTGCATCAGGAAGAGATTGCGCGGCGCGGCTGGGCGGTCAGCGCCGAGCAGGCATTCGCGCTGGTGGGAAAGCCTGATATCGCGCTGATCGATCTGCGCGAGCATTCCGAACGCGAGCGGCACGGCATCATCCCGGGGGCGATACATCTGCCCTATACCAGGTTGCAGGAGAACATTGCGGCGGGCGGTATGCTGCATGAACTCGCGAGATCAACCAGCAAGCAGCTGCTGTTTTATTGCGCCTTCGGCGAACGCTCGGCGATGGCGGTTCAGGCCGCGCAGGACGCCGGGATTGCCGGCGCCCGCCACATCCATGGCGGCATTGCCGCCTGGACAAAAGCAAGCGGCCCGCTGGTGCATTAGCGACACCGCCTCTTTGGCTGATCAGTTCAATCCGATACGTTTGGCGGCCAGCTTGAACAGGGCCGTGGCATCGGGCTCGAAGCGGAAAGTGCCGATGAAGTCGTCGGCACGATAGTCCGGAAGCGTCTTGCGGATGGTGGCGGCGAAGGTGCGCGCCTCGTCGAGCCGTCCCGCCAGCGCCAGGCAATGGGCGGCGATCGCCAGGATGATGGCATGGGCATTGGGCCGGGCCGCCGCTTTCAACGCCCAGTCAGCCGCCTCCTCGAACTGGCCGAGGCGGACATGGGCCATGGCGCGCGCGCCCAGCATGCCGAACAGCAGCGGGTCGAAGGGGCTGAGATGCCGCGAATGGTCGGATGAGCCGATCGCGGCCTTCGGGTCGCCCGACTGGGAATGGACGAAGGATAGCGCGTAGTGGCCGAGCGCGAAGTTGGGGCTCAAATCCACGGCTCTTTCCAGCTCGATCAAAGAGCCGTCATGCTCGCCGCGCAGCCACAGAGCGCGGCCCATGGCCCAATGGGCGGCCGGATTGTGATCGTCGACCAGCAGACTCTGCCCGGCGCTTTCGAAAGCCATGGCGCTCTCCTGATCGCGGTCGCCCCAGCGCTGAAAGGCATTTTGCCAATGGGTGAAGGACAGGCCGGCGTAGGCGCGGGCGAAGGTCGGGTCCAGCTTCAAGGCGATGTCGAAGAAATGCCGGGCCTGTTCGTTTTCCGTGCGGGTGAAACGGTACATATGCCAGAGACCGCGATGATAGGCTTCCCAGGCATTCAGCGAGTTGGGCGCTTTCAGCATGGCGCGGTTGCGCTCGACCGTCTCGACCTCGGCCGAGATCGACGAGACGATGCTGTTGCCGATATCGTCGAGGACGGCAAAAATATCGTCCGGCTTGCGCTCGAACGTCTCGGCCCAGACGATCCTGGCCGTACGCACCTCGACGAGTTCGACCGTAACGACAATGCGGTCGGCCTGGCTGCGCACGGTGCCAGTGGCAACATAGTCGACGTTCAGCCTGCGCCCGGCCTCTTCCGGCGCGATGTTGTCCTCGGCCAACGCAAAGACCGATCCGCGGGCGATAACGAAGAAATCCCTGAGCTTTGCCAGGCGGGTAATGATGTCATGGGTCAGGCCGTCGGCCAGTCCGCCGCGAACGTCAGCAATGCCGGCATCTTCGACAAACGGCATCACGGCGAGCGACGCCTTTCGCGATGCGGCGGCGTAGATTCGCAAGCAGGATCGGTGGCTGATGAGCGGACGCCGGATCGGCCGGATGCGCTGCCAGCGCGGTGCCCGGCTGCCTGTCGCGGATGGTTCGCCATGCCTCGCGCACAGGCGCGAAATCCAGCTCTTCTGAACGGAACAGCTGGGCCGCTGATACAAGATGGTCTTCGCAAGCGCCAAACTGGCCGTGCCGCGCAAGCCTGGTCAGAAGTGCGATATGGGCGCGGCCGTCGAACGGCGCGAGTTCCAGCCATTTTTCGATATGGGCAGAGACGTCGTCGCCGTCCCCCGGGAGATTGTTGACGAGGTGCTCCAGAATGGCGGCGTGGCAGGAGCTGAAGCGGCGACGCTGCGCGGTCAGCCAGTTGTTGAAAAGCGGGCTGCGGTCAATCTCCAGCCCGTCGAGAAAATCGCCTGCGAACAATCCGGACAGGGCTTGCAGCCGCTCCAGATCGAGCTTTTCAATGCCTTCGGCGGTTGCCGAGGCGATCTCGGCGGCATCGACGAAAACGTCGCTCAGATCAAGCGCGATCGTGTCGCCCGCGGTTTCGATCCTGCGGCGGTCCGGTTGGTCGAGAGCGGCTCGCAGCTTGCTGAGGCACCAGCGAAGCTCGCCTCTGGGGTCATTTGGAATATCCCACAGCAATTCGCAGAGCTTGCCACGTCCGACCGGGTGGGGCGCCAGCGCCAGATAGGCTAGCAGCGCGCGCAGCTTGCGCGATGCCGGCAAAGCCACCGGGATGCCGTCGCGCGCAATCGCCAGCGGCCCAAACAGGCGCACGCCAAGGCCTCGACGACTGTTGGCCAGGTTCGATTCCACGCCCGTTTCCACGCCTGCTCCCACGTTGACCCGCCGGCCCTTGCTTTATCACCGAACACGACGAAGTGCACTCGGCCTGCAATCTTGCGCGCCGGATGTGGAGTTTACCACATTGTGGCACGTCGAGAACCTGTACTGCGGCAAGGTGTCGAAACCTCGCCGCCCAACCCGCCGGTTTGTAACCGGCCCGTGATCACAACGATAACAGACGAGGAGTTCTTCCATGTTGCACCAGCAGAAAATCAGAACCACGGCCGGCCGCGGCCGCCTGTTCGACAGCATTCTCGACACGGTCGGCGACACGCCGGTGATTCGTGTCAACAATCTCGGCCCGGACCATGCGACGATCTATGTGAAGGCCGAGTTCTTCAACCCGGCAGCATCGGTGAAGGACCGGCTGGCGCTCAACATCATCGAGGAAGGCGAGCGCAGCGGCACGCTGAAGCCGGGCCAGACCATCGTCGAGGCGACCAGCGGCAACACCGGCATCGGCCTTGCCATGGTCTGCGCGCAAAAGGGCTATCCGTTGGTGGTGACGATGGCCGACAGCTTTTCCATCGAACGCCGCAAGCTGATGCGCATGCTGGGCGCCAAGGTGGTGCTGACGCCGCGGGCGCAGAAGGGTTTTGGCATGTACAAGAAGGCGGTCGAGCTGGCCGAGGCCAATGGCTGGTTCCTGGCCCGCCAGTTCGAAACCAAGGCCAATGCCGCCATCCATGAAGCGACGACGGCGCGCGAGATCATGAACGATTTCGCCGGATCGCGGCTCGACTGCTTCGTCACCGGCTATGGAACCGGCGGCACCGTCGTCGGCGTGGCGCGCGTGCTGCGCCGCGAGCGGCCGGAGACCCGCATCGTGCTGACCGAACCGGCCAACGCCCAGCTTGTCGGCAGCGGCAAGGCGCAGGAGCGCGGCGTTGGTGGCGCGCCGAGCGCCAGCCACCCGGCCTTCGAGCCGCACCCGATCCAGGGCTGGACTCCGGATTTCATCCCCAACGTGCTGCAGGAGGCGATCGACGCCAGCCTCTATGATGAGGTGATGCCGATCGCCGGGCCCGAGGGCATGAAATGGGCGAAGGCGCTGGCGCAGAAAGAGGGCATTTTCACCGGCATTTCCGGCGGCTCCACCTTTGCCGTGGCGCGCCAGATCGCCGAAAAATCGCCGGCCGGTTCGGTCATCCTGTGCATGCTCCCCGACACCGGCGAGCGCTACATGACGACGCCGCTGTTCGATGGCATCGAGGCTGAGATGGACGCCGACGAGATTGCGCTTTCGCAGTCGACGCCCGGCTGCCAGTTCCCGGCGTGACGGCGGCATATCGGGAGCGACCGGCATGGATACGACGTCTGGATTCTCCGCCACGACCGGCGAGGAAACGCTTGACCCCCGCGACTGGGCCGATGTGCAGGTCCTGTCGCATCGGATCGTTGACGATGCTGTCGCTTACCTGCGCGACGTCAGAGAGCGGCCGGTGTGGCGGGAGATGCCTGGAGATGTGACGGACTTCTTCACAGCACCCTTGCCGCAATCGCCAACGCCGCTCGCGGACGTCTATGGCGATGTGGTGGACAAGGTGATGCCCTATCCGATGGGCAACATCCATCCGAGGTTCTGGTCCTGGTATATGGGGTCGAGCAATTTCACCGGGGCGCTTGGCGATTTCCTGGCGGCGATCCAGGGCTCCAATCTCGGCGGCGGCAACCATGCCGCCGCGCTGATGGACAGCCAGGTGGTCGACTGGTGCAAGCAGATGCTGGGCTTGCCGGCTTCGGCCAGCGGTACGCTGGTCAGCGGCGGTTCGATGGCCAACATTATCGGGCTGACCGTGGCGCGCAACACCAAGGCCGGCATCGACGTGCGCGAGCACGGCGTTGCCGCCATCGAGAAGCCGCTGCGCTACTATGGCTCCGACCAGCTGCATTCCTGCCACCGCAAGGCGATGGAGGCGCTTGGCCTCGGCAATCGGGCGCTGCGCCGTATCCCGACGGATGCCGGGCTGCGGATCGATATCGCCGCCTTGCGGGCGGCGATATCGGAAGATCGTGCGGCCGGCTTCAAGCCGGCCTGCATCATCGGCAATGCCGGCACGGTGAACACCGGCGCGATCGACGATCTGCAGGCGCTTGCCAAGCTGGCACATGAGGAAGACGCCTGGTTTCATGTCGACGGCTGCATCGGTGCGTTGATCGCCATCGCGCCGGAAAATGCTCACCGCGTCGCGGGTATCGAATGGGCCGATTCGGTCGCGCTCGATCCGCACAAATGGCTGCACGCGCCGTTCGAGGCCGGCTGCGCCCTGGTCAGGGACGCCTCGGCGCATCGCAAGACCTTTGCGGTGACGCCGGAATATCTGGAATCGACGCCGCGCGGCCTCGCATCGGGGCAATGGCTGCATGATTACGGTCTGCAGACCACGCGCGGGTTCCGTGCGCTCAAAGTGTGGATGGCGCTGCGGGAGCATGGCGTCGAAAAATTCGGCCGGCTGATCGACCAGAATATTGCGCAGGGGCACTATCTCGCCGGGTTGATCGAGGCCGAACCGCTGCTGGAACTGACGGCGCCGACCAGCATCAACATCGTCTGTTTTCGCTACCGACCCGATGGCATGACCGAAGAGGCATTGAAGGCGCTGAACACCGAGATCATGCTGCGGCTGCAGGAAGAGGGGACCGCCGCGATTTCCGACACGACGGTGCAAGGCCAGCATTGTCTCAGGGTGGCGATCAACAACCACCGCACCCGGCTTGAGGATCTGGAGCTTTTGGTGCGCGAAACGGTCCGCCTTGGCAAGGAGCTCATGGCGGGGGTGGACTGACCCTTTGCCGCAGCGGGCGGCTCCTCAGCCGCCGGCCGCCGATGCTTTGACGGGCGCTTCGTTGTCGTCCGGCGCCTCTGCTGCGAGAAGCGACGCACCCGGAAGGTAAAGCAGGATAGGGCGGATTTCGTAGACGGCGGTGGGATTGGCGCGCCTGAGATCACGCGCGACTTCTAGCGCCGCCTCGCGCGTGGCGCAGTCGATGACGTAGAGGCCCAGCAATTGCTCCTTGGTCTCGGCAAACGGGCCGTCGATGACGATGCCTTCTCCCGGGCCGCGCAGCGTGAAGGCGTCGGCCGTGGCGCCGAGCCTGGCGGCCGGCCCGAGGATACCGTCGCGGGTCAACCGGTCATTGACCTTGAGCAGGTCGGTCATCAGCGCCGCATCCTCCTGCGGCGTCCAGGACTGGACGGTCTGTTCGACGTGATAGGCCAGGATTGCATAGAACATGCGGCGGTCTCCTCCTGCATTGCCGACGGCACTATCGTAAGGAAGGATCGGCCGATCCAGCCCCGAGGCCCTTTTGGGCCGAGGTCTGCTGACTCAAGCTGCCAGCGGCAAGCGCAATTCCGTCTGCAGGCCACCGCCGGGATGGTTGGACAGGCTGACCTCGCCACCGGCGCCGCGGGCGATGTTGCGGGCGATGGTCAAGCCAAGGCCAAGGCCGCCGGTCTGGCGGTTGCGCGACTGTTCGATGCGCACGAAGGAGCCGAACACCGCGTCGAGCTGGGCTTGCGGTATGCCCGGCCCCTCGTCGCGGATGGTCAGCGTGATGATCTTTTCCGATTGCCGCAGGCTGAGATGCGCCTTCTTGCCGTAGGTCACGGCATTCTGGACAAGATTGGTGACGCAGCGCCTGAGCGCGACCGGCCGCGCGATGCAGATCAGGTCCCGCGACCTCGTCTCGTCATTGTCGAACGAGGCGTCGTCGAAACCGTCGGCGACCGACTCCACCAGCGACCAGAAATCGATGCGTTCGGTCTTCTCCTCGGTCACCTCGAATTTGGCGAAATCGATGACGGAGCTGGCAATGCTCTCGATGTCGGCGAGGTCGTGCGCCAGCGCCTCGCGCGCCGTCGATTTCCTGAGCAGTTCGAGGCGCAGCCGCATCCGGGTCAGCGGCGTGCGCAAATCATGCGCAAGTGCTGCGGCCAAGTGTTCGCGATCCTCGACATAGTCGCGCAGCCGGACCTGCATGCCATTGATGGCCTTCGCCGCGGCTCGGATTTCGCGACTGCCGGTTTCGGCGATCGGCGGGCTCTTCAGATCGTTGCCGATCCGCTTCACCGCGGTTTCCATCATCCGGTAGGGCGCGGTCAGCCGACGCAGCGACCAGATCGACATGATCACCACCAGCCCGGCGATCAGCGAATAGAGCGGCAGACTGTCGAAGCTCAGTATCGGCCCTACAGGGGTGTTCGGCTCGGTGAAGTTCAACCATTGGCCGTCGGCGAAACGGACCGATGCCGTCAGCTTGTCGCTCTGGGCGAAATCGGCCGCCAGCACCAGCAGATCGCGCTCGACCTGGCCGATGTCGGGACCCGCAACCGTCCGTCCTGGGACGTCGGCTTCGTGGGTAGCCGGATCGCGCCGGACCCGTGCATCGGTGATGCCGAATTTCGATAGTCGGCCGACCAGTATGTCTTCCAATTCGGCCAGTTCGTCGTCGCCGGCAATCGACGAGGTGACCGCGGGCGTGTCCGAAACGGTGAGCGCGTAGGTGGCGTTGAACAGACCGGACGCCGTGATCTTGCGCTGCTCGGGCGTCGCGGTATGCATCAATTGCACCAGCGAGAAGGCGCGATCGTTGAGCCGGTAGAGATCGACCTCGTCATTGGCGGCGGCACGGTCGCGCGAGACGATGTAGAGGGTCGCGACCTGGCTGATCAGCAGGCCGGCGATGACGATGAGCAGCACCCAGACGGGCAGGGTTTGCGGCAGGAAGCGTCTCATTCGGACGTCGTCTCGGGCAGGAACTGATAGCCGCCGCTGCGCACGGTGAGGATCAGTTTCGGCGTCTTCGGATCGTCTTCCATCTTGCGCCTGAGACGGCTGACCAGAATGTCGATGCTGCGGTCGAAGCTGTAGTCGCTGTCGCCGCCAGAGAGCTCGATGAGCTGGTCGCGTGTCAACACGCGTTGCGCGCTCTTGACGAAGGTCTGCAGGAGGTTGAACTCCGCCATCGTCAGTTCGACCCGGACATCGCCGGGCGCGATCAGCCGGCGGCGCGAGCAGTCCATCGTCCAGCCGGCGAAATGATAGATCTGCCTGGTGCTGGACCGCCGCGGCTCGGCGGCGCCGTTGCGCCTCAGCACGGCGCGGATGCGGGCCAGCAGCTCGCGCGGGTCGAAGGGCTTCGGCACGTAGTCGTCGGCGCCCATCTCCAGGCCAACCACGCGGTCGGTCGTCTCGGTGACCGCAGTCAGCATGATGATTGGGGTCGAATACTGGGCGCGAAGGTCGCGGCACAATTCCAGACCGCTCTTGCCGGGCAGCATGACGTCGAGGACGATGAGGTCGACCTGTGTCCGCCGCAGGATGGCCTCCATCTCGACGCCATCGGCGGCGACCGTCGTACGCAGTCCCCGCTTCTGGAAGAATTCCTGCAGCAGGTCGCGGATACCCTTATCGTCGTCGACGATCAGTATGTGTGCGTCGGATTTCACGGGGATCCTGTCATCGTTGGTGGCCAAGCCTGCGTTGCGGCTTCACCCTCACGATAGAATTCTGGCCACATGTTGGCCAGCGGCCATCATGGGCTCCAGAGCCGATTTCGCAGAAACAATCCAGAAACAAAATTCTACAGTCTGGAAAAACTCGCGAAAAAAAACAAGGGCATAAGTGGTGTCGTGGCGGTCAGGTCATCGGCTGCGACGCTAGCTCCGGGGTTTACGGATAATCCAATGCAAAGGTTCTCGATCAGCTTGATGGGTGCGTTGCTCGGCATTTCGCTCGTCACGGCCGCGGTCGAACAATCGGACGCAAAGGTTGCAATCACCCGAAGCGAGCGTTGCAGCAGTCTCAGCCACCAATTTGATGAAGCCCTCGAAACCCATGCCACGGCAACGCAGGTCACCGCGGCAAAGGCACTTCAGAGAAAGGGCAACCGGTTCTGCGCCAACAAGAAACAGGCACAGGGTATCCGGATGCTCGCCAACGCTTTGAAGCTGCTTGGAGTGACACCGATCGACCCGGTTCAGTGACACTCAAAACCGACCCGCACAAAAAAGGAAACGAAGCCATGAACAAGTCCCTCCTCTCCACTCTCGGTCTCGCCGTCGCTCTCGCCTTCTCAATGCCGGCTCTCGGTAACGCCGCCGCCACCACGACCGCTGCTCCGGCTGCTGCCACGACGACTGCTCCGGCCACCGCTGCGCCTGCCAAGGTTGCTCCGAAGAAGGTCACGGCCAAGAAGCCCGTCAAGGTCTGCAAGGTGACCGAGAAGCACAAGTGCCCGGTCAAGAAGGCCCCCAAGAAGGTTGCTCCGAAGAAGATCTGATCCAGGCCTGCGTAGCAAACTTGAGATGTAACAAGGTCGCTTCAGTCGAGATTCGGCTGGAGCGGCCTTGCTGTATCGGACAAGCGATTTTCACGTTTTTTCGATCTGTTGGTCGCCGTTACTTTAACCCGATCGCAATGCCGGCCCGGTAAAGACAATCCGCATGAAGACGCGGCTTTCGTCCATTCTGCGTTCAATGGTCATCGGCGGGCTTGTGGTCTGCGGAGTGGCCAAGGTTTTGATCCTGCTCACCGCGAGCCCGGTGCCGGATCCGGCAAGCGGGCGAACCGAGCCGTCGCTGTTCGCGCCGGCAATATCCAGCGACTGGGACTACATCACACCGTGGCAGACCTGGGTGCTCATCGTGCTGACCGGCACGGTGTTGATCTGCTTTGTCGCCTGGCCATTCGTCGCATGGATGGAGCGCCGGATGGATGCATCTGGAACACCACCCCGGCAAATCCCGCCGCGTCGCATGTTCGGCCGCCATGGCCGTTGAACGGCTGGCGACAATTCCCACATAGACCTATGGATTGCGAATAGCCGCCCGGAGACCGGTAGGCGACCGGATCAAAAATGGACGATCGCTTTGGCTCATGTCAAAATGAGAGCCACAACTCGCTGAAATTGCCGGTTCCCATGCCTGAAATCACCACAAAACCCAGTGTCCAGGTCAAGCCGCAAACTGAGCGGCCGAAGCTCTACAAGGTCATCCTCGTCAACGACGATTTCACGCCGCGCGAATTCGTGGTGACGGTGCTGAAGGGCGAGTTCAAGCTCAGCGAAGACCAGGCGCATCGGGTGATGATCACCGCGCACCGGCGCGGCGTCTGCGTCGTCGCCGTCTTCACCAGGGACGTCGCCGAAACCAAGGCGACGCGCGCGACCGACGCCGGCAAGGCCAAGGGCTATCCCTTGATGTTCACGACGGAACCGGAAGAGTAGGGAGGGGCAGCGTCTTTCTCCCCGTCACTATACGGAGAGAAATGTCCGGCAGGACAATGAGGGGCGGCGCCGGAGGGTGACAATAGTTCGGATGGGTATGCGTAGAGCATTGCTAATCACGTCAATTCAGCGCTGCCCCTCATCCGCCTGCCGGCACCTTCTCCCCGTATAGTGACGGGGAGAAGGGAGCTACCTTCCCTCGCGGTACCACATCGAGCCCATCGCCAGAAGCAGCAGGCCGAGGCCGAGGAAGCCGCCGAACAGCGGCACGCGCGAGACGGCCTTCAGCACGCTGTCGTCGGTGGTGCGCAGCCCGATCCAGTCGCTGCCGGTGGCAGCACCCGAGGAGCGAACCGGCACGATCGAGGGCAACGCCACATCGTTGGCAAAGCCGCCAAGAGCGGAGGATTGAGCCAGCCGGCGTACACTGCCACCGGTGGCCTCGGCCGGTGCTTTCAGCCGGCCTTCCGTGGAGATGACATCGGAGAACTCCGGGGCGTTGACCGGACCGACATGGGCAAGCGCGGTCAGGTCGCCATTGCCGATCTGGTAGAGGCCGATCTCGCTGGTCTGGATGCTGCCGAGGAAAACGCCGGGTTCGGATTTTTCGAGCCTGACGATCAGCGCCTTGCCCGACGGCGTGATGACCTGCGCCGGGCCGGGGTCGTCGCTCATTGTCTGGCGGCGGACTTCCAACACCATGCCGCGGCCTTCGGCGGTCAACCGCTCTTCCTCGAGCTCGGGCTCCTTCATCAGCCAGTGGGCGATGCGCCGGTAGAGCTGGACGTGCGGGCCGCCACCCTCGAAACCGCGCGCCCACAGCCAACCCTGGTCGGACAACAGCATGCCGACACGGCCTTCGCCCTTGTGGTCGAGCAGCAGCAGCGGCCGATTGTCGGCGCCCTTCATCACCACCTCGCCCTCGGGATTCTGCACGCCGATGGTGCGGAACCAGCGGCTCCAGTGCGGCGGTTCGGTCGCCGAGCCGTCGAGCCCGCGCGTCACCGGATGGCGCTGGCCAAGATCGGTGAGGCGCGGGTAGAAGGCCTTGTCGATGACTTCACCGGTCGGCATCGCCGGCAGCGCCGACATCAGCGGCGTGCGGGCGATCGAACTCTCGCCGGCATATTCGGGGCCGGCCGCAATCAGCAGCGCGCCGCCCTTTTCGACATATTCGGAGATGTAGTCGTAGTAGAGGATCGGCAGCACGTCGCGGTGCTGGTAGCGGTCGAAGATGATCAGGTCGAAATCCTTGATCTTCTCGACGAACAGTTCGCGCGTCGGGAAGGCGATCAGCGACAATTCGTTGATCGGCGTGCCGTCCTGCTTTTCCGGCGGCCGCAAAATGGTGAAATGGACAAGATCGACCGAGGCGTCGGATTTCAGCAGGTTGCGCCAGGTGCGCTCGCCGGCATGCGGTTCGCCGGAGACCAGCAGCACGCGCAAATTCTCGCGGATGCCGTCGATCAGCGCGATGGCGCGGTTGTTGGCATCGGTCAGTTCACCTGGCTCGCGGTCGATGGAGAGCTCGACGATGTTGCGGCCGGCGCCCGGAATGGTCACCTGCAACGGCATCGCCTGGCCTATGGTCGCCTCTTCGACCGCGACCTGCTCGCCATTGACCGAGACGCGGACATCGACCGGACCGGTTTCGTTGTCGGTGGCAATGACGCGGTAGGTCATATCGAGCGGCTTGCCGACCAGGCCGAAGCGCGGCGCGTTCTCGAAACGTATGCGGCGATCCTTTTCGTGGTCGTTGCCGGTGATCAGCGCGTGCAGCGGGGCATTGAAATCGGGGCTGCCTGCCGGAGCGTCATGCACCTCGCCATCGGTGATCATGATGGCGCCGCCGATGCGCGATGGCGGCACGTCGCGGAAAGCATTTTCGAGGGCGCCGAAAAGCCGGGTGTCGGTGCGCTCCTCGGCGGCTTCGGACTTGCCGGCCTCGACGACGCGGACGTCGAACTGCTTGAAGCGGCCAAGACGCTGCACAAGTCCGGCAAGGGCATCGTCGGTCTGCTTGGTGCGCTCGCCAATGTCCTGGCTCTGGCTGCGGTCGACGATGACGGCGACAACGCTCTTCAGCGCCTCGCGCTCCTCACTGAGGAACACCGGGTTGAGCAACGCGGCCCCCAACGCCAGCAGAGCGGCGAAGCGGAAGATAGCGCCGCGCTGGCGAAACCACAGGCCGACCAGCACCAGCAATATCAACGGCACCAGCACAATGGCGAGCAGCGGCCAGGAGATGAGCGGTTCGAAGGAGAGCGACCAGTTCATCCCCGATCCTCCCTCTTGCGGGGAGGATTGGTCCGCGTCGGGTGGGCAATAAAGAGCATCATCTCACTGCCCCAGCCGTTCGAGCAGAACCGGAACGTGCACCTGGTCGGATTTGTAGTTGCCGGTCAGCATGTACATCATGATGTTGACGCCGGCGCGAAGCGCGTAGATGCGCTGCATCGGATCCGACGGCACCGTCGGCAGCAGCGGGTCGCCATTCTCGTCGACCGCCCAGGCGCCGGCGAAATCATTGGCGGTGATCATGATCGGCGAGACGCCGTCACCGACGCGCACCGGGCGGTTTTCGGTGTTGCTGGCCTCGAGCGACGCCTCGACCCAGAGTGGGCTGCCGCTGAAGCGGCCGGGAAATTCCGGCAGGATGAAGAAGGATTTGGTCAGCACGTGGTCGGACGGCACCGGCTCCAGCGGCGGCACGTTGAGATTGCCTAGGATGTCGCGCAGCCGCTCCGTCGCCGGGCTGGTCGAATCGGCGCCGATGCCATTGGCGAACTGGTCGCGTGTATCGAACAGAACCGTGCCGCCTTGCTGCATATAGGCGTCGATGCGGGCGATGGCCGCTTCGGTCGGCATCGGGGCCGTGGGGTCTATCGGCCAGTAGATCAGCGGGTAGAAGGACAGTTCGTCCTTGGAGATATCGACTCCGGCGGGCGCTCCCGGTTCAAGCGCGGTCTTCTCGATGAGGAAGCGGGTCAGGCCTTCGAGGCCGGCGCGGCTGATCGAATCGACACCGGGCTCGCCGGTCAGCACATAGGCGATGCGGGTCTTGGAAATGTCATCGATCGCGGCGGCATCGCCGGGCTTGGCATCGTCGGCGCGGGCGATGTCGGCATGGCCGAATAGTGCGCCGATCGCAATCAGAAGGGCGGCCGCGGTCGCAGCCGCGCGGGCGCGGCGGGGCCGGCGCGACAACAGGCCGCCCATCCAGAACACTGCCAGAGTGTCGAGCACCATCAGCACCAGGGCCGCGGTGACCAGCGGGCCCTTCAGATTGCGCGACTCGTCGAAGGCGTACGGGATGGTGGTGACCGGCACCGTAAATTGCGGGCGCACCAACGGCGCAAAAGTGCTGCCGGCATCGAGCAGATTGTGGGCGAAGACGCCGGCCTCGGAGCCGTAGAGGCCGGGCGGGTTCTCGAAGGTTACCGGCAGCGGGCCGGAGCCGGGCACCAGCGGCCTAGCATCCGGCGTCGGCGGCACCAAAGTACCGTCGGCGGCGATCATCCGATAGGGTGCCAGCGAGGTGGCGGCGGCTTCGGCGTTGGCGACTGCAGCACCCTGGTTGCGTGACAGCTGCACGATGCGGCGCAGCATCTCGACGAAACTGCCTGAGATCGGCAGGTTCGACCACGTCGCTTCGGGCGTGACATGGAACAGCACCAGCGTGCCCTTGCCCTTCTTCAGCCCGGTCACCAACGGCGTGCCATCGGCAAGCGTGGCCCAGGTGCGCTCGACGATATCGGGCGTCGGCTCGGCCAGTACCTGCCTTGTGACGGTGACTTCGGCGGGCGGAGCGAGGTCGGCAAAGGGGCCGTTCTTGGGAAATTCGGTGACCGGCTGCGGCGTCGTCCATGACAGCGCGCCGCCGAGCGAGCGCTCGCCGGTGCGCAGGCGGACCGGCAGCAGGTCGTCGTCATTGCCGGCGGCGGCCAGCCGTGATCCAGCAAAGCGCACCAGCGTGCCGCCCTTGTCGACCCAGTCGACCAGTCTTTGCCTGACCTGTTCGGGAATGGTGCCGACATCGGCCATGACGATCATTGCCGGCTTCTGGTCGAGGAGTTGCGGAATGGCGTCGGCGAGGTCAGCGCTCGACGGTTCGACCAGATCGGCGAAGGGCTGCAGCGCGCGCCTGATATAGTAGAGCGGCGACAGCAGCGGCTGCGCCTGGTCGGCCTCGGACTGCGACAGCAGCCCGACCCGGCGGCGCTTGGAGCTCTCGTCGAGGACGCGGACGGCCCCTGCCTGCCGCTCGCCATCGAGGGCGATCGAGGCGAAGTCGTTGCGCAGTTCGAACGGCACCGCCATCGTGCCGGTGGCGGTGGCTTCGCCCGGGGTGAAGGTCAGCGTCGCGTCGGCGATGCGGCGGCCCTTGTCGTCGAAGGCGCCGGCGGTGACTTGCGCCGGGGCCGGATCGCCCGGCGCCCGGATGGCGGTCAGCGCGAAGCCGTCGACCTGGTTGTCGGCGCTGGTCAAGCCGGTCAGCGTAAGCCGGTCGGAAACGGCCCAGACGACGCGAGCCGCGTTCTTCGACAGCAGCGTGTTGAAGGCGGTTTCGTCGCCTTGCGCGGCCAGTCCGTCGGCAAGGACGGCGACGCTGGCGCCGGGCAAGGCGTCCAAGGCTGCCGCGACGCGGGCGTACACCGCAGGCCGGTCGGTCGGGATCGGCCGCGGCTTGGCGGCGCGCAGCCGGTCAAGTGCCGCCGCTGCATCGAAAGGACCGATCTCGGCATTGGGTTTTTCAGCAGTGAAGGCGATGATGACGGGCACGCCGTTCGAGCCGGCATCGGCGATCAGCCGCTGGGCGGTGGCGACGCGTTTGCCCCAGTCGGCGGCACTTGCCCAGTCATTGTCGACGACCAGCGCCAGCGCTGCGCCCTCGGCCGGCAGCTTTTCGCGCGGGTTGAAGACAGGTTCGGCCAAAGCGGCGACGATGAGGGCTGCCATCAACAGCCTGACCAGCGTCAGCCACCATGGGCTCTGCTGCGGCGTCTCCTCGCGCTTCAGCACGCGAGCCAGGATTTTCAGCGGCGGGAAGACCTCGGATTGCGGCTTGGGCGGGGTCAACCGTAGCAGCCACCAGATCACCGGCAGCGCCAGCAGGCCCCAAAGCACCATGGGCGCACCGAAGGAAAGCGGCAGCCAGCTCATGCGCTGACCTTTCCGGCACGATCGCTAGCGGTCGGCCCGGGCTGACCGTTACCGGCGGCCATGCCGGCATGACCGCTACCCGCGGTCAGCCCGGCATATCCGCCATCGGCGGTCATCGCCATGTGCAGGCGCACCAGCGCCTCGGAGGCGAGGCGGTCGGTGTGATTGACGGTAAAGCTCCAGCCGAGCCGCTTGCACCAGCCGGCCAGTTCCTGGCGGCGGGCAGTGTAAAGCAGGCGGTACTCATCGCCCAGCATTTCGGCGCGGCCGGCGGTCAGCTTGTCGCCGGTCTCGGGATCGGTGAATTCGGTGCGGCCGGCATAGGGGAAGCTTTCCTCGGCCGGATCGGCGACCTCGATCAGATGCGCGCGCACGCCGTGGCGGGCGAGCACATCGAGCCAGGCCATGGTGTCTTCGACCGGGTCGAGAAAATCGCTGACGATGACGATGTCACAGAAGCGGCGGATGGCGGTCAGGTCTGGCTTGGCCGGAAGATCGCCAGCGTGGGTGAGTTGGGCCGCGATGCGCTCGGCGCCGTTGCGCGCGGTGAACGGATCGGTCAGGCCCGGCCAGGCGATGCGCTCGCCGCTGCGCGACAGAAGCTCGGCCATGGCCAGCGCCAGCACCAGCGCGCGCGATTCCTTCGAAACCGTGGCGCCGGTCGATTTGTAGAGCATGGAAGGCGAGGGGTCGGCCCACAGCCACACCGTATGGGCGGCCTCCCACTCGCGGTCACGGACATAGGTGTGGTCGTCGCGGGCCGAGCGGCGCCAGTCGATGCGCGAGGAATCGCCTTCGACATAGGGCCGGAACTGCCAGAAATTCTCGCCGATGCCGCGCTTGCGGCGGCCATGCCAGCCGGCGATCACAGTGTTGACGAGGCGGCGTGCCTCGACCAGCAGGTCCGGCACCAGCGAGGCCCGCAACCGGCCACGGGCGAGCGCATCGCGCGTCGCTGCCGGTGTCTGGACTTCGCCGATACGAGCCATCAGATGCCTTTTGCCAGTTTCGCCACCACGTCACGCACGCTCGTGCCCTCGGCGCGGGCGGCGAAGGTCAGCGCCATGCGATGCTGCAGCACCGGCTCGGCCAGCGCACGGATGTCGTCGACAGACGGCGCCAGCCGTCCGTCATAAAGCGCACGGGCGCGGGCGCAGAGCGTCAGCGCCTGGCTGGCGCGCGGGCCCGGTCCCCAAGCGACGTGCTTGTCGGTTTCGGCATTGCCCTGGCCGGGGCGCGCCGAGCGCACCAGCTTGAGGATCGCCTCGACGACGCTTTCCGGCACCGGCATGCGGCGGATCAGGGTCTGGATCTCCTTCAGCCGCGCTGGCTGCAGTATGTTTTCGGCCTTGGCGTCCTCTATACCGGTGGTTTCCAAAAGGATGCGGCGCTCCGCCTCGATTTCCGGGTAGAGGATGTCGACCTGCATCAGGAAGCGGTCGAGCTGCGCCTCGGGCAGCGGATAGGTGCCTTCCTGCTCCAGCGGGTTCTGCGTGGCCAGCACATGGAAGGGCGCCGGCAGGTCGTGGCGGGCGCCGGCAATTGTGACGTGATACTCCTGCATCGCCTGCAGCAGTGCTGACTGGGTGCGCGGCGAGGCGCGGTTGATCTCGTCGGCCATCAGCAATTGCGCAAAGATAGGCCCCGAGATGAAGCGGAAGGAGCGCTTGCCGAATTCGTCCTGTTCCATCACCTCGGAACCGAGAATGTCGGATGGCATCAGGTCGGGGGTGAACTGGATGCGACGGGAATCGAGGCCGAGAACGATGCCCAGCGTCTCGACCAGCTTGGTCTTGGCCAAGCCCGGCACACCGACCAGCAGCGCATGGCCGCCGGCCAGCAGCGCCACCAGCGTGCGCTCGACGACGCTTTCCTGACCGAAAATGACACGGCCGACGCCGTCGCGGACCCTGGAAATATCGGCCAGCGCCTTCTCGGCCTGGGCGATCATGTCCTTTTCGCTGATCGGGCTTTCCTTGATCATCACGCTCATGTCGTATCGATCCTTGTGGTTGGAAATACCGGCTTGCACCCTCAGTGCCGCAGAATGCCGCGATTCGGCCTCGCCTGGCGCCTGCATTTGAACTTAAATCACAGACTTAGGCTGACAAGCGGAACAACAGTGACTATTTCGTGACCATGACGGAACGCTCCGAACATCACGAACAAAGCCTTACGAGCGCCACCGAAGCGCGGGGCCTCGAGGCGCTGATCTCGCGGGCGACGCGCGCCGGCAAGGGCGCGGCGCCGGTAGAGCGCTGGAATCCCGACTTTTGCGGCGATCTCGACATGGAGATCAAACAGGACGGTACCTGGTTTTATCTGGGCACGCCGATCGGCCGCATGCCGCTGGTGCAGCTGTTTTCGACCGTGCTGCGCAAGGACGCCGATGGCAAGACCTATCTGGTGACGCCGGTGGAAAAGGTAGGCATCCGAATCGTCGATGCGCCGTTCATCGCCGTCGAGATGGATGTTTCCGGCAGCGGCGATGATCAGGTCATCACTTTCCGCACCAATGTCGGCGATGTGGTCGAGGCCGGGCCGGGCAATCCGCTGCGCTTCGTCGACGAGGACGAGACCGGCGGCTTGAAACCCTATGTGCTGGTGCGCGGGCGGCTGGAAGCGCTGGTGGCGCGGCCGGTGATGTATGAACTGGTCGCGCATGGCGAGGAGATCGACGTCGGCGGCAGAAAGATGTTTGCCGTGCGCTCGAAGGGCGAGGTCTATCCGATCATGCCGGCCGAAAAACTGCAGCGGCTGAGCGCGTGATGGATCAAGTGACGCCGCCGTTTTCCGCCGAGGATTTTCGCACACGTGTCGCGGCCCAGCCGGATGCGCATGAGGGCGACGATTTTGGCGACCATCGCTTCAACCCCGGCCATCCGCGCCTGACGCAAGCCAAGCCGCTGCGCGACGCTGCGGTGCTGATTCCGGTCGTCGATCACGGGCGCGAAGCGACGGTTCTCTTGACCAAGCGGGCGGAAAAGCTGCGCAGCCATTCGGGGCAGGTGGCCTTCCCGGGTGGCACGATCGACCCGACCGATCCGAGCCCGGAGGCCGCGGCGCTGCGCGAAACCTTCGAGGAGATCGGGCTCGGGCAGGATCACATCGAGATCATCGGCCGCATGCCCGATTATGTCGCCGGCAGCGGCTATCGCATTGCGCCGGTGCTCGCAATCGTTCAGCCGGGTTTTTCCTTGACGTTGAACTCCGAGGAGGTCGATGCCGCCTTCGAAGTGCCTTTGCGTTTCCTGATGGACCCGGCCAACCACACCAGGGACAGCCGGATGTGGAACGACCTCGAATGGTTCTTCTACGATATGCCCTATGGCGATCGGCGCATCTGGGGTGTTACCGCCGGCATCATCCGCACGCTCTATGAAAGGCTCTATACGTGAGCGTATCGATCGCGGGCAAAGCCGACTGGCTCGGCGAAAAGCACCTGCAGCGCCTGCTCGCCGTGCTGACGGATGGCGGCGAGGCGGCGTGTGTCGCCGGCGGCGCGGTGCGCAATGCGCTGATCGGCCAGCCGGTTGCCGACATCGACATCGCCACCACTTGTTTGCCTGAGGAAACGATCCGCCGTGCCGAGGCGGCGGGCTTCAAGGCGGTGCCGACCGGCATCGAGCACGGCACAATCACCGTCGTCGCCGGCGGCAAACCTTATGAAATCACCACTTTGCGCGCCGACATCGAGACCGACGGGCGTCGCGCCAAGGTTTCGTTCGGCCGCGACTGGAAGGCCGACGCGGAACGGCGCGACTTCACCATCAACGCGCTTTATGCCGAAGCCGACGGAACGGTCATCGACCTGGTCGGCGGTGTCGCCGACATCGAAGCGCGCCGGCTGCGTTTCATCGGCGACCCGGAAGCGCGAATCCGCGAGGACTTTCTGCGCATCCTGCGCTTCTTCCGTTTCTTCGCCTGGTATGGCGACGGCCGACCCGACGCCGAAGGGCTGAAGGCCTGCGCCCGGCTGAAGGAGGGGCTTGGCCAACTCTCGGCCGAGCGCGTCTGGTCCGAACTGAAGAAGCTTTTGTCGGCGCCCGATCCGTCGCGCGCCCTGTTGTGGATGCGCCAGGCCGGCGTGCTGACCAGCGTTTTGCCGGAAAGTGAGAAATGGGGCATCGATGCCATTCACGGCTTGGTCAAAACCGGAAAGGATCTGGGCTGGACGCCGGATCCGCTGCTCCGGCTGGAAGCCATCGTGCCGCCTGATGTGGCGCGCGTGAAGGTGCTGGCCGAGCGGCTGAAGTTTTCCACCAGTGAAGCCGATCGGCTGCGTCACTGGGCGCTGACCGCTGCCGTCGAGCCGAAGACGTCCGAAGGCGAACTGGCGAAAAAGCTTTATCTTGGCGATCAGGAAGGCTTTGTCGACCGGCTGCGGCTTTCGCTGGCTTCAGCGCGGGCACGGGCCGTCGAGGACAATGATGCACTGCTCGAAGCCGGCGGTTTTTCGCGCCTGCTTGCCTTTGCCGCAAAATGGGAAAAGCCGCTCTTTCCGCTCAAGGGCGCCGATTTGACCAGGCTTGGCGCGTCGCCGGGGCCGAAACTCGGCGCCATCCTGAAAAACCTTGAAAGAGAATGGATCGAGGCCGGTTTCGCCCCCGATCGCGGCATGCTGCTTGAGCGCGCCGCGAAGGCACTTGAAGCCTAGAACCCTGGCCTGGCGGCCGCATTGTACAGTCTGATGCCGCTCACTTGATCGCCAAGGGAGCCAGCGCGCGTGAAAGGCTTGCCTCGCCCTTGCCATAGACGGAGGCGCTATAGTTGACCAGCGTGTCGGTACGGGCCGTGTTAAGCAACTGGTTGGTGATCTGGGTCGGCGTTGCGTTGGTGAACTTGCTGCCCACGATCGCGGCGTAGCCGGAAATGATCGGCGCGGCGAAAGAGGTGCCATAAAGGCCCGTCTTGTTCCCGGCGACACCCACGACGAGGAAATGGCTCTGCACAACCGGGTTGGAACCGGCAGTGTTGGAATACCAGGCCATTTTGGTCTTGGCTGACGTCGTGCCATTCCCGTCGAGCGCGCCGACGAAGATCGCTGACGCCTTTCCAACCAGAGCGAGGTCGAGATAGTCCTGCTGGCCGCCGACGACACCGCCGACCGCAACCGCGTCGTTGCCCGCTGCCTTCGAAACGACGGCTGTTCCCTTGGTGGCGTAGGAGATGATGGAGGCTTCCTCGGCGCTCCATCCGATCTGGTTCGGGCTATAGCCCGCCTTGGCGTACATGCCATAGCTCAGATTGAGCACGTTCAGGCCCGGCGCCAGCGTGACCGCCGAACTCGTGGAGAAGTCCTTCGATCTGATGGTCGCCAGGGGTGCAATCATGCTGGCTTCCAGGCGCGTCCATTCGCCATGCCGCTGGTTCTGCACTCCGGTGCCAAAATTGCCGGAGAAGCGCGATGTGCTGGAGAAGTCGTCGACGATGGTAATCGTGACGCCCTTTCCCTTGTAGCCTGCAGCCCATGCTGCACCGACATCGGGGCTCATCCAGCTTTGCACGGCCTGCGTCGTGGCGGTCGGCAGCGTTGCGCTCAGGCATATGGAAGCGTTTGATTGATCGCTGACGCAAAGCGCCCCCAGCGGATCCGGACCAAGAGTATCCTGCGCCGCCGCCATCGATGCCGGCAGGAGGGCGAGCGCTGTGGCGAGAGCGAACTTCCAACGATTGCGTGACATGTTCTTACCCCGGATCAAACAAGAGCTACGACGGCCGATCGCGAAGTTCTGGCGGCTACGTGACATGTCTCGTACGCCCCCTCGCGATCAGAAAGTAACACGGTAATTCAGCCAGATATGCTGGCTCTCCGGTTTAGCGTTAACCAGATATTTCAAGGTTTCCTCAGGCGCCATCTCGCCGGCCGCGAGCCGACAATTGACGCTGTAGGTGCCCAAGTCGCCATAATCGGCTTCGCAGGACTTTTCTGAGAGGCTCCCGCCGAAGGTCGTTGTGAAGGACAAGGAAAGGATGCTGTTCGCGCTCGGATGAACCTGAGTGAGGAAGCCAAGCTTGAAGCTGGGCTCGATTCGATACTTCTCGCCTTGTTCCCCGGTCCCAAACCCCCACAGGATGCCGGTATCGTTCGTGATCTGGGTGAGCAGATCCACGTGCATGTCGACCCATCTTGTGCGGTACCAACGGTTGAACGATTGCCAGCTTCCATTCTGCAGCTCATAGCCGCCGTCGCCCAGACCTCTCGCGCGGTCGCTGAGCGGCGAGCCCTGGTGTATATCGACCAGCGATGTCGTAAATTCCTGGGTCGGGATTTCCTGGGCAATCGCCGGAGACGCCCCAAGGAGCGCGGACACCAGGAGCGCCGTCGTGCGAAATTTGGCTCTATTGCCGGATTTTTCGCGCATGCGCGAAACACCTCGCCCCACCGATTCCGGACCAGTGCCTGGTAGCGACGGGCTTCTCGATCAGCCCCTGTAGCCGGATTATCCGCGCGACAGTCGCACGGGCTCGGTTACCGCAGGGTTTATTTCAGCTGCAGCGAATATGATTTTTTTCGACCGGGAACGCCGGGGTGAAATTCACGGGCCGCAATGTTCCAAGGCCATTCGACGCCGGTGTGGCCGCATTTGTCAAAATCGCCCGCCAAGGCGTCAGGAATGCCAATGGCGGGCGCTATCGGTCGAGGGCTTTTCTGCTACGCACCTACGCCGCGTCACGGACTTTCTCGATGCGCGAGCGGATCGCCTCGATCATTGTCTCGCGGATGACCGTCTCGCCATGCGTCTCGCGCATGTGTTCGGCGGCGCGGCGCATGACTTCGGCTTCTTCCTCGGCGCGCGTATGCCAGTCACAGCCGGGAACCAGCGAGCCGCAGTGAAATTGCTTCATTGGAGTTTCTCCTTTCCTCCTTGGAGCGCCGCGCCCGTCGGGCAGGCAACGGACACTCCGGCATGTTTGTTCCGCGCATGATCGTTTTTCGAAAACCGTATCCGGGTTTTCGGGTCATATGCGGGGTGACAAGCATAACACGGATGCAAGATTTTGGTTGCCGCAGAATGCCAGTCAGGACCAAAAAGGCGGAGCATCGCTGCTCCGCCCTCTTACGCTACCTTGGGGCAAGACCAATAGGTCTCGTCCGGGCTGGTCCATCACTTCACGATCTTGACTGCCTCGGCAACTTTGTTCTTGCCGCTCATGTCCCAGGAAACGCGGACCTTTTCGCCGGCCTTCAGGCCAGGATCCTTGAAGGTCTTGGGCAGCGTAAAAGATGATCCATCATCGAGAACCAGGCTCATGGCCGTTGCGTCAAAGGCCTTGATCGTCCCGGTGGTGTGCTTGACGGCGGCAAAGGCAACCGAGCCAGAGGCGAGAAGGGCGGCTGCGGCGGCCGACACAATGATTTTGCGCATTGCAAAGTACTCCTGGGAAAAGCGGGCATCCTTGTTGAGAGAATGATCCGCATTGTCTGGGCCGTCCGGTTGCGTCGAGTCGCGGTTTCGCGGACGAACCGCCGGCGCTTCCCGACCCGGAACGACAAATAACCCAGTTTTTTCAAATGGATATTAGACGAAAAAGAAATCCTTGGCGCCACATTCCCTGCCAGAATTCGGCGAATGGGACATCATTGCGGCTCACATCCCGCTCACCGTTTTTTTACGGCCATCTTACCTCCGGCGGCAGGCTGGATAGGATCGAGGCGACATTGCCGCCAGTCTTCAGTCCGAAGATGGTGCCGCGATCGTGAAGAAGATTGAATTCGACGTAGCGGCCGCGGCGAATGAGCTGTTCGTCACGGTCGCCGTCGGTCCAGTTTTCGTTGAAGTTGGCCCGCACCAGATGGGCGTAGACGACGAGAAAGGCGCGGCCGACGTCCTGGACGAAGTTGAAATCGGCATTCCAGCCACCGCTCTCCTCACCCGAATGCAGCCAGTCGAAAAAGATGCCGCCGGTGCCGCGCGGTTCGTTGCGGTGCGGCAGATAGAAATACTCGTCGCACCAGGCCTTGAATTTCGGGTAATCGGCAACCGCCACATGCTTCTCGCAGGCGAACTGCATGGCGCGGTGAAAGGCAATTGTATCGGGGTCGTCCTGGTCGCGGCGGCGGTCGAGCACCGGCGTCAGGTCGGCGCCACCGCCGAACCACTGGCGCGAGGTGACGACCATGCGCGTGTTCATGTGCACGGCCGGCACGTTGGGGTTCCAGGGGTGCGCGATCAGCGAAATGCCGCTCGCCCAGAAGCTCGGGTCCTCCTCGGCGCCAGGCATCTGCTTCCTGAACTCCGGCGAAAACTCGCCGTAGACCGTCGAGGTGTGGACGCCGACCTTCTCGAAGACACGGCCATGCATCATCGACATGGTGCCGCCGCCGCCGCGACCCTCGTCGCGTTCCCACGGCGTCTTTTCGAAGCGGCCAGGCGACCACGAGGCCAGCGGCCCCTGCAGGTCCTGCTCGATCTGCTCGAAGCTGGCGCAGATGCGCTCGCGCAACGTCTCGAACCAAAGCCTGGCCTTCATCTTCTTCTGTTCGATGTCGGCCGGCAGCCCCGCCGGTATTTCGGGTCTTTCCAAATGCTGTCTCCGGTTTCGGGCTGACCCGACAAATGACTCGTCTTTTCCGGGCGCGATCCCTAATCTCTTGCGTGCAAGGGTCAAGTGAATAAGGGTTCTTTCGTGCGCACCCCGGCAAGACCATCGCTGGATGGGCTGAAGAAAAGGCTCGACCGCTCGCGCGCCGAGCGCGAGCGCATGCCGCGCGACGGTTTCCTGCGCGAGACCTTCGTGCTGCCACGCTCCGATGCGCGACTGAAGGCCAAGGAGTGGTTCGAGCGCTTTCCCAAGCAGGCCTACTGGACCGAGATCGAAAGCTGGTTCGAACGACCGGGCGATGTCATCGAGTTCACCATCCGGCGGCTGCCGGCGGCGGATTAGGATTTCCTCGCCCCGCTTACGGGGAGAGGATGCCGGCAGGCAGGTGAGGGGCGGCGCAAACCTTCGGATGCAGGCGCTGCCCCTCATCCGCCTTCACTTCGTTCAGGCACCTTCTCCCCGTAAACGTGGAGAAGCAAGAGTCACCAACCTTCTCGCCCCAGTGCCTTCCTTCGCCAGCCGGTCGCCCTTGTTCCTCAGCGGGCATTTGTCGATCGACATGCAGCCGCAGCCGATGCAGTCGGTGAGCCCGTCGCGCAGCTTCTTCAACTGGTCGATCTTCTGGTCGAGACTGTCGCGCCAGGCGGTCGACAGCAGGTTCCAGTCTTCGCGCGTCGGCGTTCGGCCTTCGGGCAGTGATTCAAGGGCCGCAGCAATCTCGGCCAGCGAGATGCCGACCTCTTGCGCGACCCGGATGATCGCCACCCGCCGCAGCACATCGCGGCCGTAGCGGCGCTGGTTGCCTGAGGTGCGGTGGCTGCGGATCAGTCCGCGTGCCTCGTAAAAATGCAGTGCCGACACCGCCACACCGCTGCGCATGGCCACCTGGCCAACCGTCAATTCCGTTACCGGAGCCATTTCAGATTTTCCGCTTGACCTCAACTTAACTTGAGCTTGTAGCGATGAAACCTTGGACATGCAAACCGCATGAGAAGGCAATGTGCGCCTGGGTGAGAATGACGGGTGAGGGCGCCATCGTCGGCGGGAACGAGGCGCCGGCGGCTGCCGATCGGCTGCAAATGCTACCGCAACTGCCGGATCGCCTCGCCCGCTACCATGGCGACGGAAAGCGCGACATTGATGCTGCGCGTGCCTGGCTGCATCGGGATGGTCAGTCGCGCGTCGGCGGCTTCGTGGACTGGATCCGGCACGCCTGCCGACTCACGGCCGAACAGAAGAATATCACCGTTGCTGAACGCGAAGTCGGTGTAGGCGGTCGCGGCTTTGGTCGACAACAGCACCAGCCGTCGCGCGTTGGCTCCGCGCCAGTCTTCGAAGGCGTGCCAGTCGACATGCCGGGTCAGATCAGCCATTTCGAGGTAGTCCATACCGGCCCGTTTCAGCGTCCGGTCGGAGAGCGGGAAGCCGGCCGGTTCGATGATGTCGACACCGAGACCAAGGCAAGCAGCGAAGCGCAGGATTGTTCCGGTGTTGCCGGCGATATCCGGCTGGTAGAGCGCGATGCGGAGACGATCGTTCATTTCCGCGTCCTTCTAATAAGTGGCAGATCGGCCACAGGCATCGCCAGGTTTTGGAAATTCCTGGACCTGCGGATGGTCATTTTCTGCGAAATCGAATATACGCCCAGCATTGTCAACCCGAACCGATGGAGGGGAAACTCATGATGACCATGCACGTCCAGCGCCCCTCTCGTGGGCTTACCTGCCTGCCGGCGGTTTCGGTACGACAATTCTCCTGAACTTTTAGACTTAGTCGCACCGATTCCCAGCCGAAACCTTTTTCGGTCTTCGAAGGAATCCTGCGATGTTTTTCAAGCTGTCTAAGGGGCTGAACGCCCCACCTGAACACGCCTCGACCGATGTTCCCTCTGCCGCCGGCGCCATGCCCGCGGCCGGGTTTGTTTCACCCTTTCATCTGCATTTTCATATGGAGGACGGACCGATGTTCGATCCCTACAAGATACCGGGTTCAAGAAGCCTGCACGAGCGCAAGATGGCGACATGGGCGCTGCTGATCGGCGAAACCTATTCGTCGGCGGTCCACGCCGAGATCCGCCGGCGTCCGCATCGCGGCATGCTGCCGGATGTCGATTTCTCGCACGCCGTTCCCGACTACAGCCGGCCGTCGCTGGTGCGTCGGATCATCCGGCTGATCCGGCCGGGTGCGAAAATCCGCGTCGTTCACACAGCGGCGTCAGGATCGTCAAACGAGCCTGTCGGCGAAATGCGTTCGACACCCTATATTGCGCGAAACGAAGCCAGCGACTCGGGTGATTCCGAGCCGTTTGGCGTCGAAGTCGTGCGATCCCGCGCCGCGTGAGCGCACACAAGCGAGTACCAAGACGATGTTTGCCTGGTTTGAAAAAAGGCTCGACCCGTTCCCAGCCGAGGAACCGGTCGAGCCGCCCAAGACACTGGTTGCATTCTGCGTGCATTATACGCGCGGCGCCTGGCCCTATATTCTGCTCGATGCGGTGCTGGTGACGGCCATCGCGCTGGCGGAAGTGTGGATGTTCGGCTTTCTCGGCCGGATCGTCGACTGGCTGTCGGGGCAAAACCGCGAGACCTTCCTGCAGACCGAGGGCTTGAAGCTTGCCGGCATGGCCTTCGTCGTGCTGTTCGCGCTGCCGGGCACGGTGTGGTTCCACTCGCTGCTCAACCAGCAGACGCTGATGGGCAACTACCCCATGCGCATCCGCTGGCAGGTGCATCGCTACCTGCTCAAGCAGTCGATGGCCTTCTACCAGGACGAATTCGCCGGCCGCATCGCCACCAAGCTGATGCAGACGGCGCTTGCCGTGCGCGAATGCGTCATCAAGCTCATCGACGTGCTCAACTATGTCGTCGTCTATTTCCTCGGCATGCTGTTCATTGTCGGCTCGGCCGACTGGCGGCTGGCGGCACCCCTTGCCGTCTGGCTGCTCGGCTATGTCGGTCTGCTACGCTATTTCATTCCGCGGCTGGGCAAGGTCGGCGAAGCGCAGGCCAATGCGCGCTCGACCATGACCGGACGCGTCGTCGACAGCTACACCAACATCCAGACGGTCAAGCTGTTCAGTCATGCGCGTCGCGAGGCGTCCTTCGCCAAGGAGGGCATGGCCGGCTTCCTGCAGACCGTCTACAGCTCGATGCGGCTGGTGACGGTGCTCTACGGCCTGCTCTACATCCTGAACTCGCTGCTGCTGTTTTCGGTCACCGCGATTTCGCTTTGGCTGTGGCTCGGCCAGGCGGTGACGATCGGCGCCGTCGCCGTGGTCATCGGCCTTGTGCTCAGGCTCTGGGGTATGTCGCAATGGATCATGTGGGAAATGTCGGGCCTGTTCGAAAACATCGGCACGGTGCAGGACGGCATCGGCTCGATCTCGCTGCCGCGCCTGGTCGACGACAGGCCGGGCGCCAAGGACATTGCCGTCACCAAGGGCGAGATACGCTTCGACGACATCCGCTTCCACTACGGCAAGCAGAAGGGTGTCATCGAGCGCCTGTCGCTGACGGTGAAGCCGGGCGAAAAGGTCGGCATTGTCGGCCGCTCGGGTGCCGGCAAATCGACGCTGGTCAATCTTTTGTTGCGTTTCTACGACCTGGAAAGCGGAAAGATCCTGATCGACGGCCAGGAGATCGCCTCGGTGACGCAGGATTCGCTGCGCGCCCAGATCGGCATGGTCACGCAGGACACCTCGCTGCTGCATCGTTCGGTGCGCGAGAACATCCTCTATGGCCGGCCGGACGCTTCCGACGAGATGCTGGTCGAGGCGGCGCGGCGCGCCGAGGCGCTGGACTTCATCTCGGGGCTTTCGGACGCCAGCGGCCGCAAGGAGTTCGAGGCGCATGTCGGTGACCGCGGCGTCAAATTGTCCGGCGGCCAGCGGCAACGCATCGCCATTGCCCGCGTCATGCTGAAGGACGCGCCGATCCTCATTCTCGACGAGGCGACGTCGGCGCTCGATTCCGAGGCCGAGGCGGCCATCCAGGAGAACCTCTACAAGCTCATGCAAGGCAAGACCGTCATCGCCATTGCCCACCGGCTGTCGACCATCGCGGCGATGGACAGGCTCGTCGTCATGGACAAGGGTCGGGTCATCGAGGAGGGGTCGCACGAGGAACTGGTCGCCAGCGGCGGGCTCTATGCGCAGCTCTGGCAGCGCCAGTCGGGCGGTTTCCTGCTCGACGACGGGCCGTCCGAAGCCGCCAACGATGCGGTTGCCAAGGGGCAAGCCGCAGAATGATGGCCGCCGCATGATGACAGCCGTCTATCGCTGGTTCGAGAACTGGGTCTATCCGTTCAGGGAGCCCGCGAATCTTCGGCCACCTGCCAGCGTCGGTGGTTTCCTCTGGCATTACGTCGGCCAGGCGAAGTTCGCCTTCTTCGCCATGCTGGTCATTGGCGGCATCGCGCCGCTGGTCGAAGCCGGACTGTTCTACTTCGTCGGGCGGCTGGTCGACATTCTCGACCAGCTTCCCGGCGAGCGCAGCTGGCACGCCTTGTGGACCGCCGCCGGCCCCGAACTCGTGTTCATGGTCGTCGTGGTGCTGGTCGTCCGCACCATCGTCGTCGGCCTGTCGGCACTGGTCGACGAGCAGACGATCACGCCCGGCTTCTACAATCTGGTTCGCTGGCAGGCGCACCGGCATGTCTCGCGCCAGTCCTATGCCTTTTTCCAGAACGATTTCGCCGGCCGCATCGCAACCAAGGTCTGGCAGGCGGGGCAGGCGACCGGCGACCTGATGGAAAGCTTCATCGAGGTCGTTTGGTTCATGCTCGTCTACACGGCGACGACGCTGGCGCTGGTCGCCGGCCTTGACCTCAGGCTGGCTGGGCTGGTGATTATCTGGATCACGGCCTTCGGCTTGCTGGCCAAGCTCTATGTGCCGGCGATCCGCAAGCATGCCGAGGCAACCGCCGAGGCCGGCTCGATGATCAATGGCCGCATCGTCGATTCCTACTCCAACGTGCAGACGTTGAAACTGTTTTCCGCCGACGGCGACGACCGCTACATCAGGAACGGATTTGATATCTATCTCGATGCACTGCGGCCGTTCACCCGCCGGCTGACTGGCGTGCGAATGGCGCTGACCACGCTGTCGGGCATCATGATCACGGCGATCGCCTGCTTTGCCGTCTATCTCTGGGTCGAAGGTTCGATCACCGTCGGCGCCGTCGCCTTCACGCTGTCGCTGGTGTTGCGGCTCAACATGCTGCTGGGACGGCTGATGATGCAGCTCAACGGCATATTGCGGAACCTCGGCGTGCTAGAGAACTCCAAGGCGCTGATCTCGCAGCCGCTCGGCCTGATCGATGCGCCGGATGCCAAGGAGCTCGTGGTGGCGGGCGGGCGCATCGATGTCAAAAACGTCGAGTTCCACTACGGCAAGGGATTCGGCGTGCTCAACGGGATCGACCTCGTCGTGCGGCCGGGCGAGAAGGTCGGGCTGGTCGGGCCGTCCGGCGCCGGCAAGACGACGTTGGTCAATCTTATCCTGCGCCTCTACGACCTCGAGAGTGGCAAGATCACCATTGACGGGCAGGATGTTTCCGCGGTGACGCAGAACTCGCTGCGCGCCAATATCGGCGTGGTCAGCCAGGATACCGCGCTGTTCCACCGTTCCTTGCGCGACAACATCAAGCTCGGCATGCCGGAGGCGACCGACGCGCAAGTGATCGCGGCGGCGAAAAAGGCCGAGGCGCACGACTTCATCCTCGGTTTGCGCGACAATCGCGACCGTGCCGGCTACGAGGCCTTTGTCGGCGAGCGCGGCGTAAAACTGTCAGGCGGCCAGCGCCAGCGCGTGGCGATTGCGCGCGTCTTCCTCAAGGATGCGCCGATCCTGGTGCTGGACGAGGCGACCTCGGCGCTCGATTCCGACATCGAGGCGGCGATCCAGGAAAACCTGACCAGGCTGATGGAGAACAAGACGGTCATCGCCATCGCGCACCGGCTGTCGACGATCGCGGCGCTCGATCGCCTGGTGGTGCTCGACGGCGGCCGCATCGTCGAGCAAGGCACGCATGACGAGTTGGTGGCGCTCGACGGGCTCTATGCCCGGTTGTGGAAGCGGCAGTCCGGCGGGTTCCTCTATCACGAGGACAGCGTGCTGGAAGAGACGCGGCCGGCGGAGTAGAACGCGATCATGTCGGTCAGAATGCCCTCGAATCTTGGACAAAGCAGCGCGCAAGAGAGCGCGCTCGACCTGCTCGGCCACGAGATCCTGGCCGAAAAGGCAGCCGCACTTGGCCGCACCGGCCAGCGCGTCGAGGAAACCCTGAAGAAGCTGCGCGAGAATAGCGAGGACGACCATCGCGCCCGGCTGCTGAAGGAAGCTGCCGCGGCCGTCCATGCCTATTTCATCCAGCGCGAGCTCTGCGGCTTGCGCAGGCATGAGTCGGTGATCCGAGAATACGACATCCCAAGGGCGGTGCTGGTCAGGCTCGGCGCCAGCTAGGCGGACGAGATGTGATGCAGCCGCCTCAGGCTGTCCCCGGGGCAGACATCATTCAAGCCACTCGGTGATGAAACTGCCGTTCTCGTGGATGTCGGTCGTTTCCAGCGGGCCTGGGCCGAGATTGGTGAATTTGTGCGGCGTGTTGGGCGGCACGATCAGGATCTGGCCGGCGGAGGCCTCGATCTCCTGGTCGCCGACCGTGAACAGGCCGGTGCCGGTTCGGATGATGAAGATCTCCGCATAGGGATGCGTGTGCAGCCGCGGGCCGCCACCGACTTCAGGCAGATAATTGAAGATCAGGCAGGAGTTGGAGCCATAGGCGCCGCATTGCAGCTCCCCCTTCCAGCCGTCGGAGCGAACAGCCCATGTGTCGCGGTCTATGACGTGTGCCATGGGCGAAGGATAGAACGCGCTGGCGTCTGTTGTCGAGGCAAAGGCCGACCCCGGATCTGCCGTTGATATAGGGCGGTTTGGCCTGGGCCGAACAGTATCCGGCGCCGCCTTGTCGGATGCCGGATTGCGCCCCCGCGACAATCTGCCCTTGTGCCTCCACCCCGCTGGACAAAAACGGGCTTCACGCATAAACCGAAGTCCAAATGCCGGAGGAATTCGCAAGCCTGTTCGCCATGCGCTGTCGGGTTGGCGTGAATGAGCGGGGAACAAGGCTCGACCACCGGCACGGAAGAGGCGAAAGGATCAGGCACCCGTGAGCGCAACCGACATCCAGGATCCCAACCGTCGTGATTTTCTCTACGTCGCCACCGGCATGGCCGCAGTGGTCGGCGCGGGTGCCGTCGCCTGGCCGTTCATCGACCAGATGCGCCCGGACGCTTCGACGCTGGCGCTGGCCTCGGTCGAAGTCGACGTCTCCTCGCTGACCCCGGGCATGTCGCTGATCGTCAAATGGCGCGGCAAGCCGGTGGTCGTGCGCAACCGCACCGAACAAGAGATGAAGGACGGCGAGACCGTCAATCTGGCCGACCTCAAGGATCCGATCGCCCGCAACGCCAACCTGCCTGCCGATGCGCCGGCGACCGACGCCAACCGCACCACGCCGGGCAAGGAAGCCTGGATGGTCATGGTTCAGGTCTGCACCCATCTGGGCTGCATCCCGCTCGGCCAGGAAGGCGATTTCGGCGGCTGGTTCTGCCCGTGCCATGGCTCGGTGTACGACACCGCCGGCCGCATCCGCAAAGGCCCGGCGCCCGAGAACATGGCGGTGCCGGTATTCAAGTTCATTTCCGATACCAAGATCCTTATCGGTTGAGGCAGGGGATATTTCGATGAGCGAGGGACACTCGACCTATACGCCCAAGACCGGTATCGAACGCTGGTTCGACGCCCGCATGCCGCTGCCGCGGCTGGTCCATGATTCCTTTGTCTCCTATCCGGTGCCGCGCAATCTCAACTACGCGTGGACCTTCGGCGGCATCCTCTCGATCATGCTGGTGGCACAGATACTGACCGGCATCGTGCTGGCCATGCACTACACGGCCGACACCAATCTCGCCTTCGATTCGGTCGAGAAGATCATGCGCGACGTGAATTCGGGATGGCTGCTGCGCTATCTCCATTCCAACGGCGCCTCGTTCTTCTTCGTCGCCGTCTACATCCACATCTTCCGCGGCCTCTACTACGGCTCCTACAAGGCGCCGCGCGAGCTGCTGTGGATCCTCGGCTGCATCATCTACCTGTTGATGATGGCGACGGGCTTCATGGGCTATGTGCTGCCCTGGGGCCAGATGAGCTTCTGGGGCGCCACCGTCATCACCGGCTTCTTCACCGCCATTCCGCTGGTCGGCACCTGGGTCCAGGAGCTGTTGCTCGGCGGCTTTGCCGTCGACAATCCGACGCTCAACCGCTTCTTTGCGCTGCATTATCTCTTGCCGTTCATGATCGCCGGTGTCGTCGTGCTGCACGTCTGGGCGCTGCATGTGGTCGGGCAGTCGAATCCGACCGGCATCGAGGTCAAGTCGAAGACCGACACCGTCGCCTTCACCCCTTACGCGACCATCAAGGACGCGTTCGGCATGATCGTGTTTCTGTTCGTCTTTGCCTATTTCGTGTTCTATCTGCCGAACTTTCTCGGCCATCCCGACAATTACACGATCGCCAACCCGCTGAAGACGCCGGCCCATATCGTGCCGGAATGGTACTTCCTGCCGTTCTACGCGATCCTGCGTGCCATCACCTTCAACATCGGGCCGATCAATTCCAAGCTCGGCGGCGTGCTGTGCATGTTCGGCGCCATCGTCATGCTGTTCCTGGTGCCTTGGCTCGACACCTCGAAGGTGCGCTCGGCGGTCTACCGCCCGTGGTACAAATTGTTCTTCTGGCTGTTCGCGGCCGACGCCATCCTGCTCGGATGGTTGGGCTCGCAACCTGCCGAGGGCAGCTATGTCTTCATGGCGCAGATGGCGACGCTGTTCTACTTCGCCTTCTTCCTGGTCGCGTTGCCGGTGCTCGGCCTGATCGAGACGCCGCGAAGGCTGCCCAATTCGATCACCGAGGCGGTGCTTGAGAAGAACAAGGGCGGCGGTCATCATCCTGCGGGGGCTACGGCCGCGCCGGAAACCAAGGGCTGAGCGGTAGAGAATCTAAGGGGATTTGGCATGAAGAAGATTCTCACCTCGCTGGCGCTGATTGGCCTTGTCGCCGCCGGCGTTGGAGCAGCAAACACCGGGGCAATCGCCGCCGAAGAGGCACACAACGCTGCCGCGCCGACGCATTTCCCGATCGACGAGCCGAAGGAGATGGACTGGAGCTTCGCCGGTCCGTTCGGCACCTACGACAAGGCGCAGCTGCAGCGCGGCCTGAAGGTCTACAAGGAAGTTTGCTCGGCCTGCCATTCGATGAACCTGGTGGCGTTCCGCACGCTCGAAGGCCTCGGTTACTCGGAAGCCCAGATCAAGTCGCTGTCGGCCGAATACACGATCCATGACGGTCCCAACGACGCCGGCGACATGTTCGATCGACCCGGCAAGCCGTCCGACCATTTTCCGGCGCCGTTCGCCAACGTCGAGGCCGCCGCTGCCGCCAATGGCGGCGCTGCCCCGCCCGACATGTCGCTGCTGGCCAAGGCGCGCGGCGTCGAGCGCGGCTTTCCGCGCTTCGTCTTCGACATCTTCACGCAATATGCCCAGGGCGGTCCCGACTACATCCACTCGCTGCTGACCGGCTATGACGAGCAGCCGCCGGCCGGCATGGTGATCCCGGAAGGTACGCACTACAATCCCTACTTCCTGTCCGGCGTGTCGCTGAAGATGCCGAAGCCGCTCTCGGACGGCCAGGTGACCTATGACGACGGTTCGCCGCAGACCGTCGACCAGTATTCCCGCGACGTGTCGGCTTTCCTGATGTGGGCGGCCGAGCCGCACATGGAAGACCGCAAGAAGACCGGTTTCCGTGTCCTGGTGTTCCTGCTTTTGTTCGGCGCGCTGGTCTACCTGACCAAGCGCAAGGTATGGGAAGGCGTGGCGCACTGAGCGCTGCAAGCTTCGAAAATGCGAGGGCGCCGGAAGGCGCCCTTTTTGCATTCTGGAGCAGGTGAGAACACCGGCCGTGTCACATGGCCGTCACCGCATTCGGCGATGCTGTGCCGCCCTCATCAAAGGATCGCACCATGAAAAAATATGCATCGCTGGCAGCAGGCTTTCTGCTGCTTGTCGTCGGCTCCACGGCCTATGCCGAGGACGCGGCACCCTTCGTCACCAACAAGGACATCGACCTGACGATGATCCTGCCACCGCCGCCGGCAAACGATTCCGCCCAGACGAAAGCCGAGTTGGGCGAGGTGCTGACGCTGCAGGTGACGCGTACCCCTGAAATGGAAGCCCGGGCCATCGCCGATGCCCAGGAGGACGTCTGGCGCTTCGCCGATGTCATGGGACCGAAGTTCAACAAGGAGACGCTGCCGAAGTTCAGCGCCTTCTTCGATCGCGTCGTTGCCACCGAAGGCGCGGTCGTCGACCCGGCCAAGGATGTCTGGAAGCGTCCGCGACCGCATCAGCTCAGCGACTTGGTCAAGCCGGTGGTCAAGCTGTCGAGTTCCGGGTCCTGGCCGTCCGGCCATGCGACCGTCGGCACCATGATGGGCATCATCCTTTCCGACATGGTTCCCGAAAAGCGCGCCGAGATAATGGCGCGGGCGGCCGAATACGCTCACAACCGTGAGGTCGGCGGCATCCACTATCCCTCCGATATCGAGATGGGCAAGATTTCCGGCAGCGTCATTGCCGCGATCCTGCTCAGCCGCCCCGATTTCAAGGCCGAATACGAAGTGGCGCGGTCCGAGCTCCGCTCCGACCTTGGCATGTGACGACCATCCTGCCCAAAAGGCAGCCGGCACACGAAAAGGGCGCCCCAGGCGCCCTTTTTAGTGCGGTCACGGCCACAAAGCGAACCGATCCTTTGCCAGACAATTTTTTGCCAAGCGGCACATGGCGGTAGCCGTCCTTGGCCTCGCCGGGTTACGATCGGCCAAATCCCTTTGACGTCCTTCTGCCGAATCTGGACGACCGATCCCCGGAGAGCCGCCTGATGAAATCGTCCCTTGAAGACACGCTGCTTGCCGCGATCCGCACCATTCCCGATTATCCGAAGCCCGGTATCTTGTTTCGCGACATCACGACGCTGCTCGGCAATGCGCGCGCCTTCCGCCGCGCCATCGACGAACTGGTGCATCCCTATGCCGGCCAGAAGATCGACAAGATCGCCGGCATCGAAGCGCGCGGCTTCATTCTCGGCGGCGCCGTCGCCCACCAGCTTTCGGCCGGTTTCGTGCCGATCCGCAAGAAGGGCAAGCTGCCCTACGAGACGGTGCGCGTCGCCTACAGCCTGGAATATGGGTTGGACGAGATGGAGATGCACAAGGACGGCGTTGCACCGGGCGAGAAGGTGATCCTCGTCGACGACCTGATCGCCACCGGCGGCACGGCGGAGGCGGCGGTGAAGCTGCTGCGGCAGATCGGCGCCGACATTCTCGCCGCCTGCTTCGTCATCGACCTGCCGGACCTGGGCGGGCGTGCCAAGCTGGAAGCGCTCGGCGTGCCGGTCAGGACGCTGATCGGGTTTGAGGGGGTTTGAGACCGGTTTGCCGAAGGCAAATTGAAAGGTCCAGTGGACCTTTCAAAGGGCTCGAACGCCCGGAGCGATAGCGAAGGGCAGGGTAGGGCAACGCGGGACACCAACGCTGGTGCCGCCCCTCATCCGCCCTTCGGGCACCTTCTCCCCGTGAACGGGGAGAAGGAAGAAACTCACCCCGCCTTCACCAGCACCGCGCTCTCAAACTCCAGCACCTTGTCGCCGGTCGAATCGAAGGCTTCCGCGCGTAGCGCCAGCATTCGCCAGCCGGGGCGCGAGGCAATGGGGCGATGGGAAAGTGCGGTGCGGCTGAAGGTGACGGTTTCACCGGCATAGACAGGCTTCAGCCATTTCAGGTTCTTGAAGCCGGGCGAGGGGCCGAATTCGGGCAACGGGCCGGGGCCGGTCCAGTTGATGCCTTCGGCGTCCATGCGGGTTTCGAGATTGTATTTCATCCAGGTGGCGGCGGTATGCCAGCCTGACGCGCAGAGGCCGCCCAAGACGCTGTTCTTTGCCGCCTCTTCGTCGACATGAAAAACCTGCGGATCGTATTTGCGGGCGAATGTCTTGATCGCCTCGGGTTCGAATCTATGCGAACCGAGCGTGACGGCGACACCGATGCAAAAGTACTCGTCCAGCGTCATGCGCTGGCCTCACGGGTCAGGAACATGCAGGTGTTTTCGAATTCGAAGACGCTTTCGCCGCGCTGGTTGAACAGTTCGCTGCGCATGGTGATCAGGCCGATCTGCGGCTTCGACCTGGAAACGCGTTTGGCAAGCACTGTCGCTTTGCCGGTGAGCGTGTCGCCGGCCAGCACCGGCTTCTTCCATTTGACCTGGTCGACGCCGGGTGCCCCTTGCGAGGTCGAGTCGAGCAGGAAGGCATCACACAGCATGCGCATGAACATGGCGCAGGTGTGCCAGCCGGAAGCCGCCAGCCCGCCAAGGATGCTGGCCTTGCCGGCTTCCTCGTCGAGATGCATTGGCTGCGCATCGAATTCCTGCGCGAATTCGATGATCTCGGCCGCACTTACCTGCTTCTTGCCGAGGTCGAGCGACGCGCCCTCGGTGAAATCCTCGTAGGCCCAAGTCTTTCCGGTCATCATCCGAATCCGGTTCAAGATTGTACGATCGCCAAGGATCGGCGTTCCCGGATGCAGGCCGGACGGCGTTTGGTCAAGCGATTTCTGGTGAGCCAAGCCTTGCTCAGAGCCAGCCGCGGCGACGGAAATACCAGAAGGGCAGGATCGCCGACAGGATCATCAAGCCGATGGCGAAGGGGTAGCCGAGCTGCCATTTGAGCTCGGGGATGATGTCGAAATTCATGCCGTAGATCGAGGCGACGAGCGTCGGCGGCAGGAAGATGACGGCGGCGACCGAGAAGATTTTGATGATGGCGTTCTGTTCGATCGAGATCATGCCGAGCGTCGCGTCGAGCAGGAACGAGATCTTCTGCGACAGGAAGGTGGCGTGGTCGGCGAGCGACAGCACGTCGCGCGACAGCGTCTTAATGCGGGCGCGGATGTCCTTGCTCATCTTCGTCTGGGTGGCGACATGGGCGAGGAAGCCGGCAAGGCGCTGCAGCGAGATCAGGCTGTCGCGGACCGAGGAGGCGATGTCCTCCTTGCGGCCTATGGCTTTCAGCAATTCCTGGAAGTCGCGGTTGCGCTTCGACACCTTGGTCGAGCGCGCCTCGAAGATGTCGCGCGAAATCGCTTCCACGTCGCGGCCGGCGCGCTCCAGAATGTCGGCGAGACGGTCGACGATCGCCTCCAGCAGGCCGATCAGGATGGTGTCGCCGCTGGTGCAGCCGGTTGCGACCTTCTCGGCGCGCAGCGGGAAGGTCTTGAAGGCCTTCGGTTCGTGATAGCGTATGGTGACCAGCCGCTGCCCGGCGAGCGCGAAGGTGACCGGCGACATCAGCGGATCGTCGGCCTCGGTCTGGGCGGGCAGCGTGGCGGTCATGAAATAGGCGCCGTCCTCGACATAGAGGCGGCTCGAAATCTCGATCTCCTCCATCTCCTCGCGGGTCGGGATGGCGACGCCGAGCCAGCTCTCGATGGCGGCTTCCTCATCCTTGGTCGGATTGAGAAGATCGGCCCAGACGACTTTGTCGCTGTTTTGCAAGAGATCATCGACGGTGCGCAGCCGGTCATTGTCCACGACGAAGGCCTTGATCATCGCCGGGTCTCCCTGCTGGGGCCAAAAAATGGATGGCACGGGACGGCCAAGCGCCGACCACGTGCAGCAGCCGATTAGACCTGCGACGTGGCAAGGTCAAGGCGCGTGAAAACGCACGGCCCGACGCCCGCGAAGCTACAATCGCGCCAAACGTCAGAGCCTGTTAGACAGCCGCTTCCAGCTCAGGTGTTGAACTTGAACAGCAGCACGTCGCCGTCCTGGACGACATATTCCTTGCCTTCGTCGCGCGCCTTGCCGGCTTCCTTGGCCGCCACTTCGCCGCCCAGCGTGACATAGTCGTTGTAGGCGATGGTCTGGGCGCGGATGAAGCCGCGCTCGAAATCGGTGTGGATGACGCCGGCGGCCTGCGGGGCCTTGTCGCCCTTGTGGATCGTCCAGGCGCGCGTCTCCTTCGGCCCGGCAGTGAAATAGGTGATGAGATGCAACAGATCGTAGCCGGCGCGGATGACCTTGTTGAGGCCGGGTTCATCGAGACCGAGCGAGGACAGGAACTCCATCTCTTCTTCGTCCGAGAGCTGGGCTACTTCGGCCTCGATCGCGGCTGAGATCACCACGGTGCCGGCACCCTGCGCGGTGGCCATCTTTTCCACGGCCTTGGTGTGCTCATTGCCGGTGGCGGCGTCGGCCTCGGCGACGTTGCAGACATAGAGCACGGGATGCGAGGTCAAGAGGTTCAGCCCTTGCAGGATGCGCAAATCTTCGGCGGAAATGCCCTTGAGCAGGATCCGCGTCGGCTTGCCGGCCTGCAGCAGCTCAAGTGCTGCTTCCATCATCGGCAGCACGGTGGTCGCTTCCTTGTCCTTGCTGCCGGCGCGCTTGCGGATTTGCACGATGCGGCGCTCGAGGCTGTCGAGATCGGCGAGCATCAGTTCGGTCTCGACGGTCTCGGCGTCGGCGACGGGGTCGATGCGGCCCTCGACATGAGTGATGTCGTCATCTTCGAAGCAGCGCAGCACATGGACGATGGCGTCGACTTCGCGGATGTTGGCAAGGAACTGGTTGCCCAGCCCTTCGCCCTTGGAGGCGCCGCGCACCAGACCGGCAATGTCGACAAAAGAGATGCGGGTCGGAATGATCTCCTTCGACTTAGCGACGGAGGCGATCTTCTGCAGGCGCGGGTCGGGCACCGCTACCTCGCCGGTGTTCGGTTCGATGGTGCAGAACGGATAGTTGGCGGCCTGCGCCGCCGCCGTCCTAGTCAACGCGTTGAATAGCGTCGACTTGCCGACGTTGGGCAAGCCAACGATGCCGCATTTGAAACCCATTTTTGTCCGGTCCTATCGGGAAAATAGAAATTTGATCAGGGCTATGGGCGATAGGGTGGATCAACGTCAAGCCCTTGAGCCCTGATCCGTGCCCAGAGTCAGTCCTTGCCGCCGAACAGCTTCTTCAGCATGGCGGCCATCGGCCCGGTCTCGGGCAGTTTGACAGCCGGCTGCTGTTGCCGCGCCTGGCGGACATGACTTTGGGCCTTTGGCGCCTTGGGCGGCGGACGGTCGTCGTCGCCGGTCGGCGTAAGCTTGTCACGCAGCGCCAGTGTCACCCGGTTCATGAAGGAATTGTCGTCGCCCTTGGCCAGCAATCCGGCGTCACCGGCGATAGCGTCGAGCAGCACGTCCAGCCACTCGCGGTCGGCCTTGGCGAAATCGCCAAGCACGTGGCCGTGCACCATTTCCTTGACGCCGGGATGGCCGACGCCGATGCGCACGCGGCGATAGTCCTTGCCGACATGCTGGTCGAGCGAGCGAATGCCGTTATGGCCGCCGGATCCGCCGCCGATTTTGACCCGCAATTTGCCGGCAGCAAGGTCGATCTCGTCATAGAAGACAGTGAGCGCCGAAGGGCCGAGCTTGTAGAAGCGCAGCGCTTCGCCGACCGCCTGTCCCGACAGGTTCATGAAGGTCTGCGGCTTGATCAGGATGATTTTTTCGCCGGCAAGCGTGCCTTCGGCGATCAGGCCCTGGAATTTCTTCGACCAGGGCGAAAAGGAATGGCGGCGGGCAATTGCGTCCGCCGCCATGAAGCCGACATTGTGCCGGTTATCAGCGTATTTCGCGCCCGGATTGCCGAGGCCTGCAAACAGCAGCATCGTCAGCTCCGGGCCGGAATATTACTTCTCTTCGGCGGCAGGGGTCGCCGCTTCAGGTGCTACAACCTCAGCCGTCTCTTCGACCTCCGGCTTCATCGCCGACGAGCCGGCAATGGTCGCGATGGTGAAGTCGCGGTCGGAGATCACCGGCTTGACGCCGGCCGGCAGGGTGACTGCCGAGATGTGGATCGAATCGCCGATGTCGGCGCCGGTGAGATCGACGGTGATGAATTCCGGGATCGCATTGGCCGGGCAGTGGAACTCGACCTCGTGACGCACGATGTTGAGCACGCCGCCGCGCTTGATGCCGGGCGACTTGTCTTCATTGATGAAGTGGACAGGCACGTCGACATTGACTTCGGTGTCCTTGCCGATGCGCAGGAAGTCGACATGGACAGGGAAATCCTTGACCGGGTCGAGCTGGAAGTCCTTCGGCAGGACCTGGATCTTCTTGCCGTCGACATCGATCGTGGCGATCGTGGTCAGAAACCCGCCGCCATGGATCTTGTAGTAGATGTCCTTGTAGGTGAGCGCGATAGCCAGGGGAGGCTGCTTGTCACCATAGATTACTGCAGGCACTTTACCGTTGCGGCGAACTGCACGGGCGGACCCCTTACCGACCTGTTCGCGTGCTTCGGCCTTGAGCTCGTAAGTGTCGTGGCTCATGGCATTTCCTTTCGGTTTGTTCTGGAGCGTTCGCGGCAAGCAATGTGCCTGGCCGTAAACGTCGAAAGCCGCCGGGTGAGGCGGCCTTCCGCCGCGTTGCCTCCAAGGGTGTCTACGCGGGTGGCGGCTCTATAGCGGAAGGCGGCCGGAGGTGCAAGCCATGGCGGGCAAGGGCGGGGCAGGGTTACTCCTGATTGCCGCTCAGCGCGCCGCGCAGCGTCTGGATCTGCCGGTTCAGCGCGTCGAGCTGTGTCAGCGTCATGCCCGAGCGCTCGATCAGGGTTTCGTTCAGGCAGTTGCACTGCACCAGCAGCGCGCGCCCGGCGGCAGTCAGATCGACCTGTACCTGGCGCTCGTCGGTGTGGCTGCGCTGGCGGGTGACCAGGCCTGCCTGTTCCATGCGCTTGACCAGCGGCGTGATCGTGCTCGATTCCAAGGCAAGTCTGTGCGCGATGCTACCGACCGACATGCCGGCGGCCTCGGCAAGCGCATTCAGAACGAGGTACTGCGGATAAGTGATCCCCATCTCGTCCAGCATCGGCTTGTAGGTACGGTTGATCGCCATGCTGGTGGCGTAAAGCGTGAAACAGAGCTGATTGTCCAATGGGAGAGGCACGGCGCATTCCTTTTGCCGACTGAGCATCTCATATATGTACCACGAAAAATGATATCGCGATACATATTTTCGGTAGACAAGGATTTCGATCTGCGCTAATCATATTGCTATCGCGATATTGATTATCGTGATAGCAATCAACGGAGATTGAGATGACCAAGCCCGGCAGCAGCACGATCACCACCAAGGACGGCACCGAGATTTTCTACAAGGATTGGGGAACCGGCCAGCCCATCGTCTTCCATCATGGCTGGCCGCTGAGCAGCGACGACTGGGACGCCCAGATGCTGTTCTTCCTGTCGAAGGGCTACCGCGTCATTGCCCATGACCGGCGCGGCCATGGCCGCTCGACCCAGACCGATACCGGCAACGAGATGGACACATACGCTGCTGATGTCGCGGAACTTGTGGCGCATCTCGACCTGAAGGGCGCCATCCATGTCGGCCATTCGACCGGCGGCGGTGAAGTGGCGCGTTATGTCGCGAAATATGGTTCAGGCGGCCGTGTCGCCAAGGCGGTGCTGATTGGCGCCGTGCCGCCGATTATGCTGAAGACGCCGGCCAATCCTGGCGGCCTGCCGATCGAGGTGTTCGACGGTTTCCGCTCTGCCCAGGCGGCCAACCGCGCCCAGTTCTTCCACGATGTTGCGGCCGGCCCGTTCTACGGCTTCAACCGTCCCGGCGCCGAAGTCTCGCAAGCAGTCGTCGAGAATTGGTGGCGTCAGGGCATGATGGGCGGTACCAAGGCGCACTATGATTGCATCAAGGCCTTCTCGGAAACCGACTTCACAGACGATTTGAAGGCAATCGACGTGCCGGTGCTGGTCATGCATGGCGATGACGACCAGATCGTGCCGATCGCCGACTCTGCGCTGCTTGCGATCAAGCTGCTCAAGAAGGGCGAGCTCAAGATCTACAAGGGTTTCCCGCATGGCATGGCGACGACCCATGCCGATGTCATCAACGCCGACCTGCTGGCCTTCTTCAAGGCCTAGCTCCTCGGGAACGGCACAGAAAAAAGCACCCGCCGTCGGGCGGGTGCTTTGTTTGGAATTGCTCAGGCGGCTGCCTGCGCCTTCCTGGCTTCTTTCATGTTCGGCAAAAACACCGTCAGCAGGCCGAGCAGCGGCAAGTAGGAGCAGACCTGGAAGACGAAATCGATGCCTTTCATGTCGGCGATAACGCCGAGCACGGCGGCCGCGATGCCGCCCATGCCGAAGGCGAAGCCGAAGAAGATGCCGGCGATCGTACCGACACGCCCAGGCACCAGTTCCTGGGCGAACACGACGATGTTGGAGAAGGCCGAGGACAGGATCAGGCCGATCAGCACCGTCAGCACCATTGTCCATTCGAAATTGGCGTAGGGCAGGGCCAGCGTGAACGGCAGCACGCCGACGATCGAGAACCAGATCATCGCCTTCTGGCCGTAGCGGTCGCCGAACGGGCCGCCGAGCAGGATGCCGAGCGCCGAGGCGCCGAGGAACAGGAACAGCATGACCTGGCTCATCTGCACCGACACGCCGAATTTATGAATGGAATAGAAGGTGTAGTAGCTGGAGAGCGAGGCGATGTAGGCGTTCTTGGTCAGCACCAGCAAGGTCAGCACCGCCAGCGCTCCCATCACCTTGCGGCGCGGGAAGGGCGAGACGAAGCTTGCCGCCTTGCGGTTGCCCTGCGCGGCGCGCATCCGGCTGTACCAGCCGCCGACCCGCCACAAGACGATGATGCCGATCAGCGAGCCAACGGCGAACCAGGAAATGCTCGTCTGGCCGAACGGCACGACGATGAAGGCGGCGAGCAGCGGCCCCATGGACTGGCCGAAATTGCCACCGACCTGGAACAGCGATTGCGCCAGGCCAAAGCGACCGCCCGAGGCAAAGCGGGCAATGCGCGAGGATTCCGGGTGGAAGATCGCCGAGCCGATGCCGATCAGCGAGGCGCCGACCAGAAGCAGGGCATAGTGGCCGGCATAGGCCAGCACGATGAGGCCGATCAGCGAGGAAGCCATGCCATAGGGCAGGGAATAGGGCATCGGTCGCTTGTCGGTGATCATGCCGATGACCGGCTGCAGCAGCGACGCCGTTACCTGAAAGGTGAAGGTCAAAAGACCGATCTGCCAGAAATCGAGACCGTAATTCTCTTTCAGCAGCGGATAGATCGCCGGCAGCAGCGACTGCATGATGTCATTGATGCCATGGCAAAAGCTCACCGCCAGGATGACGGTGAAGGCGGTCGCCTGGGCTGAAGAGAGGCTGGCGCCGGCTGGCGGCGCAATGCTGGTGGCTGTCGTATCGGTCAAGGCGGGCTCCGAGGTCTTTTTGGCGGGTGTTTACCCGCAGGCAGGCTTGGCGGCCGCTCCTGCGGACCGCCTTAAGGACGCTTGTCTGAAGCGCCTTGGGGGATGGTTGCCTTATAAGCCGCTTGCGAGGCGACTTCTTTCGTGGTTTGGTCCAATAGTTTCGCAAGTGGGCCATAGCCGATGCCGCATGGCAGGGAAATCTTCAGAGGCGACGCCGCCGAGCTCGGCCGACTGCATCAGAGTCGCTGGCAGTGGCTGGAGCAGGCTGTCGGGCCGGCGGTGGCGTTGCCGACCGAATATCCGGACGGCTACCATGTGCCGCAACACCATCACAGCCGCAGCCAATTGCTGCACGCGCTGGTCGGCGTCGTGCTGGTGACGACGCGGCATGGACGCTGGATGGTGCCTCCCGATCACGCCATGTGGATCCCGGCCGGCATCGAGCATTCCGTCGAGATGCTGGGCGACGTCTCGATGCGCTCGGTCTACGTCATGCCGGAAGCGATTGCTGGGCTGCCGAATAGTTTGCGTGTCGTCGGCATCACCGACCTGATGCACAGCCTGATCGTGGAATCGGAGAAGCTGCCGCAAGGCGCCGAGCTGGAGGGGCGCGGCGGGCTGATCATGAATCTTCTTCTGCATGAGATCCCGAACCTGCCGGAACGGCCGCTCGGCCTGCCATTTCCTTCGGATCCGAAACTGGCAGCGCTATGCCGGCGTTTTGTCGCGGCACCTTCGCCGCATGCGACGATCGACGAATGGGCCGACATCGTCGGCATGAGCCGCCGCTCCTTCACCCGCGCCTTCCATCGCCAGACCGGCTTGTCGCTGTCGACATGGCGCCAGCAGGCCTGTCTGTTCGCGGCCCTGCCGCGGCTGGCCGACGGCGAACCGATCACCAGGGTGGCGCTCGATCTCGGCTATGACAGCGTGCCGGCCTTCATCACCATGTTCAAGCGCATGCTGGGGGCGTCACCGCGCGGCTACATGCGCGGCGCGCGCGATGCCGGCGAAGGCATGCGGCGGAAAAGCGGGCCGGCTCTGCTTGAGGGTCCGACGCTCTAGTCGAACAGGCTCGACACCGATTCCTCGGTCGCGGTGCGCGAGATTGCCTCGCCCATCAGGTCGGCGATCGAGATGACGCGGATGTTGTGAGCGTCGAGCACGGCCTGGGTCGGCTGGATGGAATCGGTGATCACCAGTTCCTGCAGCTTCGAGCCGGCGATACGTGCGCAGGCGCCGCCCGACAGCACGCCGTGGGTGATGTAGGCGGTGACGCTGGTGGCGCCGTTGGCAAGCAGTGCGTCGGCGGCATTGCAGAGCGTGCCGCCCGAATCGACGATATCGTCGATGAGCAGGCAATCCTTGCCGGCGACGGCGCCGATGATGTTCATGACTTCGGATTCGCCCGGCCGCTCGCGGCGCTTGTCGACGATGGCGAGTTGTGCGTCAAAGCGCTTGGCCAGCGCGCGGGCGCGCACGACACCGCCGATGTCGGGCGAGACGACGACGACATTGGCAAGCTGCTTGTATTTGGCCTTCACGTCGCGGGCCATGACCGGCACCGAGAACAGATTGTCGGTCGGGATGTCGAAAAAGCCCTGGATCTGGCCGGCATGGAGATCGAGCGTCAGCACCCGGTCGACGCCGGCCCGCGTAATCATGTTGGCGACCAGCTTGGCCGAGATCGGCGTGCGGCCGGAGGCACGGCGGTCCTGCCTGGCATAGCCGAAATAGGGAATGACCGCGGTGATGCGCTTGGCCGACGAGCGCATGAACGCATCGATCATGATGAGCAGTTCCATCAGGTGATCGTTGGTCGGGAAAGAGGTGGACTGCAGGATGAAGACATCCTCGCCGCGCACGTTTTCCTGGATTTCGACGAAGATTTCCTGATCGGCGAAGCGTCTGACGCTGGCTTTGCCCAGCGGGACATTGAGGTAGCGGGCGACCGCTTCGGCCAGCACCCTGTTGGAATTGCCCGCGAAGAGCTTCATGCACCGTTCCTGGTGAAGGATGGAGAGACCTAGCAGACTCTCAAGAGCCTCTTAACCGGGCTTTTAGCGGGCCGCGCCGGTATTGCAAGCCTCGTGATCGGGAATCCGCCGGCTAATCTCAAAAACGTCAACACTGACGAAAGCCGGCAACACGCCGATCAGCCGGCGGCGCCGCCAAGCCATGCGGCGAACTGGTCGATCGTCTGGTCGGCGATCGCCTGCATGGTTGCGGGTGCGACCGCCGCCCAGCCTTCGCCGCCACTGACCGAGGGGGATTTCTGCTGGCCGTTGATGCGATGCAGCCGGTTGCCCGCGGGGTCATAGACATCCCAGACATAGATGACGGTGGTGTCCTTGCCTTCCGTCATCGTCGAGAAATAGCCCTTCAGCACATGCGTGGCGGTCTGGTCGGCGCTGCCGGCAAGCGTGATACCGCGCTGCCTGGCGCGCGTCTGAAGTTCCGCCGTCAACGGCGTTGCGGCTTCCACCGAGGCGCCGACGATCGGCGCCACCTGCAGCCGCGTCTTCGACAGGATGGCCGCACTCTGGGCCGGTGTGGTTGGGGTCGGAGCAGCAGTGGCGGGCGACGAAGGCGCCGGAGTGGCGACTGCCGTGCTGCCCGGTGCCGCCGGCACCGTCTGTGTCAAGGTGGTTGGCGGGGCGATGGCCGAAGGCTCGAGGACGTCCTTGGCATTGGTGCAGGCAGCCAGCGCCAGTGCGCCGAGCAATGACACGGTCGTCACATGCGATCGTCTCATTTGCCTGAAAACTCCTTGGCGCTGAACGCCCTCCGCATTCCTGCCATTATGGATTCACTGTACGATCAAGTCGAGATCATGGCGCGAAAGCGGCTTCGGCTGCGATTCGGTGGTCAGATAGGTGCGGCCAAGGGTCATCGCCGTCTCGGTTTCGGAGTCCATGATGATCATGTGGGCAAACAGCGTCATGTTGGGCGCGATCGGCTCGGGATTGCCCTGGTAGAACATCGGCATGTCCATCCAGGATGGCGTGAAGCGAGCGCCGACCGAATAGCCGCAAGCGTTCAGCCGGTGCTTGGTCAGATTGTGGGCCTCGAGCGTGCGGGCATGGGCGTCGAAGACGTCGCCGAAGGTGTTGCCCGGCGTCATCGCCTTTTCGACGGCAAGAATTGCAGCGCGGGCGGCATCGAAAAGCTCCTGGTGACGCTTCGACACCTTGCCGGTCAGCACGGTGCGCATCATCGGCGCATGATAGTGGTGGAAGACACCGGCCCATTCGAGCGTCAGTTGGTCGTTCTTGGTGAGTTTGCGGCGGCCGGCCTTGTAGCGGCACAAAAGCGCGTCGACGCCGGAGCCGATGATGAATTCGTTGGCCGGATAGTCGCCGCCGCCGGCAAAGATCGCGCCCTGCATAGCGGCCAGGATCAAGGCTTCGTCGCCGCCCTGCTTGATCAACGGCAGCGCCGCATCCAGCGCATCGTCGGAGAGGTTCGCAGCCTTTTCAGCCTTGGCGATTTCGGCCGGGCTCTTGAACAGCCGCAACCGGCCGACAATGCCGGAAGCGTCGGCGATCTGGCCAAAGGTCTGCAACTGTTCGTCCAGACGCCGGCCATTGTAGGCGGTCAGGCCGTGCGTGTCGTATTCGACGCCGATGCGGGCGCCGAGCAGGCCGAGTTCATTGAGCAAATTGCGCAGGTCGACCGCCGGATTGGCACCGTCGCGATCGGTCCACAGCACGATGTTGTCGATGATCGAGGTGTGACGCGCCTGGCGCAGATCGGCCGAGCGGGTGAGCAGGACCATCGACCCATCGGCCTTCACCACCAGGCACTGGAAGAAACAGAAGCCGAACGTGTCGTAGCCGGTCAGCCAGTACATGCTTTCCTGCGCAAACAGCAGCACTGCGTCGAGCTTCTTCTCGGCGAGTTCGATCATCAGACGATCGCGCCGCGCGTCAAATTCCGGCCGTTCGAAATGCAGCGCCATCACTCTTTCTCCAAAACGATTGCCGAAATCTGTCGCCCATAGTCCGGTTCCCTCCGGTGCGTGGTGCGCCGGTAGGAGTAAAAAAGCTCTTCCTCGGCATAGGTACAGCGGCGGAGGCCTTCTGCGGTCACGCCGGCCTTATTGAGCCGGTCGACCGTATAGAGGTTGAGGTCGAACATCGCATGCCCTGGATTGGCCGAGGGTGTGAAATAGTTGATGTTTTCGGCATCCGCGTCGACAAAGCGGGCGACGAATTCCGGGCCGACCTCGTAGTTTTCGGGGCCGATGGAAGGGCCGAGCACGGCGACAATCCGTTCGCGGCGGGCGCCGAGGCCTTCCATCGCGCGAACCGTGTTTTCGAGCACCCCAGTGAAAGCGCCCTTCCAGCCGGCGTGTGCTGCGCCGATGATGCGCGCTTCGGTATCCGCGAACAGGATTGGTCCGCAATCGGCTGTCGAGGCGCCGACGGCGATACCTGGCCGGTCGGTGACGACGGCGTCGGCCCTGGGCCGCTCGCCGGCAAAGGGCTCGCGGGCGATGACGACATCCGGTGAATGGATCTGGTGAGCGGTCAGCAAATGGTTTGCGGGAACACCCATCCAGTCGGCGACACGGCGGCGGTTCTCGGCAACCAGCGTCTGGTCGTCATTCGAGCCGGTGCCGATGTTGAGACCCTGATAGATGCCGCTGGAGACGCCGCCAACACGGGTGAAATAGCCGTGACGGATGCCTTGCGCGCGCGCATTCTCCAGCAAGGGCGACCGAACGGGATCCGGCTTGGTCTGATTCAGCATGGACGGGTTGTTGTCCGCGGCGGCGATTTCGTCAAGGCGAAGTTCAAGGCGAGTGCCGGATCAGGCGCTCGACAAAGGCAGCCGGACGCCATGTCCGGCGGCCTCGCCGGCTTGGCGAAAAGCCGGCCTTCGACTATAGGCAGTGATCGACGGACCAGACGGTTTGGGTTCCGGCGAAAGTGTCAATGGCCTGGAAACCACTCAAGAGCCTGATCCGCCGGATTCATCAGAACCGCCACGTGCGCAAGGCGAAGGATTTCCGCAACGCGCTGGTGGAAGGCTATTTTCGCTCGCGGGATGTGGCTTCGGGGCTCAAATTCGCTGAAACATTGCGGCAGACCGGCTCGCGGCACTATTGCTTTGCCATTGCCTTCAACACGCCCTGGGTCATCGATGCGCTAGCCAAGGCCTGGCTGACCTATTCGACCGACATGACGCTTGTCGTTGTCGACAATTCGTCAAACCGCGCAGCACGACAGGCGATCGAGACCGTTTGCCGGGCGCGAGGCATTGCCTATTTCGGCTTGCCGCGAAACCCGGAATGGAACCCCAACCGGTCGCATGGCACCTCGATGAACTGGGTATTCCACAACATCGTGCGTCACCTGCGGCCAGAGCTGTTTGGCTATCTGGATCATGATTGCCTGCCGATCGTTCCGATCGACATACCCAGGCGAATGCAGGGCAAAGCGGCCTTTGGCGCCAGATATCCCGCCAAGAGAGGCCATGAAGGGTGGTATTTCTGGGCAGGACTTTGCTTCTTTCGCTATGCGGTGGTGGAAGATCTCGATCTCGATTTCACGCCTCGCTTCGAGACCGGGCTGGACACTGGCGGCGGCAATTGGCCCATGCTTCGTGGCAGGCTGGACGAAGGCAACATCGCCGACGTTGGAAAGACGACGGTCAGGCTGGGGCTAGGTGGCGTAGACGTCGACCACCGCATGCTCGGCGACAGCTTCTTCCATATTGGCGGCGCCTCATACGGGAACCTGATCAGCACGCAGCGCCACCGCCGGCTGATGTCGGATTATCTCTGGGACACCTATCTCGGCGGCGTGGCGGGACGGCTTGTAAACGACCTCTAAGGATGGTCAGCCGGCGGCCTTCGGCTGGATTTTCAGCACTTTGAAAAGCTCGCCCATGGCATCGGGGCCGGCCAGGCGCTCGACGGCCTCGGCAATGGTCTGCCGCGACTGTTCATTCGCCTGCGCGCCCAGCAGTCCGGCTCGCTCGAGCAGGCCCATGCCAAGCAGGAATTCGCCCTGTGTGTTGAGCTGTGCATCGAGGCCGTGCGTCCGGACAATCCTGGCCAAGGCGGCGAAGTCGACATGGGCAGTGAGATCGGCTTCGCCCGGATTGGCCAGCACATCTTCGTGATCGTGCCTGCGCAAGGCCTGCAATGTGTCGCCGACGCCAGGCTTGAGATGGCCGTAGTCGATGAACAGGCCAGCCCCGCCATGCGTGGCCAAGCGTTCGGCGATGGCCGCCATCAAGGCGGTGCGGGCGGGCGCGATCTCGACGATCGCGCCTTGCGGTGCATTCCCGGCGTCGTCAGGCAACAATGTGGCATCGACCGAACCGACGCCGGCGAAGAAACGCAATTCATCGGCGTCGTCGAGGCCGATCACCCGTTCGCGCCAGCCGGTGCCGGCACGGATGAACTGGCGGATGGGGACCGCGTCGAACAATTCGTTGCCGACGATGAGCAGCGGCGCCTTTGGCAGCGTGTCGATGGTTTCGTGCCAGCCGATCTTGGCGGCAGTCCCGGCAAGTGTCTGCTTCTGGATTTCGGACAGTCTCGGGCTGGTCTCGATCATGGCGAAGGATGCGCCGGTGGTGAGCGCCGGATCGAGCCGCGAGAAAGTGCGCAGCATGTCCTTCATCAGCGTGCCGCGACCGGGGCCGATCTCTGCGACGGTGACCGGCGCCGGCCGGCCGATCGCCTGCCAGGCCTGGTAGAACCAGACGGCAACCAGCTCGCCAAACATCTGGCTGATCTCGGGCGCGGTGACAAAATCGCCGGCAGCACCGAAAGGCTCGCGCGTCGTATAGTAGCCATCGTCAGGATCGAACAGGCAGAGCGCCATGTACTCGTTGACGGGGATGGGCCCTACCGCGCCGATCAGGTCGATGATGCGGGTTTTCAGCCGTGTCATGCCGGCTGCGGCTGTGGCACCTGCCTGGCCGTCGCCATTGCCCAGATGCCGACAAGCACCATCGGCAGCGAGAGGATCATGCCCATGGTCAGCCAGCTGGTGCCGAGGAGATAGCCGAGCTGCTGGTCGGGCTCGCGGAAGAATTCGACGAAGATACGCGACAGGCCATAGCCGCAGATGAAGGCGCCGCCGACGAAGCGCGGTGTCTTCAGCTTGAGGCGCGAATGGGTGAGGATGCGCAAGACGAGAAACAGCACCAACCCCTCGAGCAGCGCCTCATAGATCTGGCTCGGATGGCGCGAAAACGGTCCGCCATTTGGGAATTCTACGGCCCACGGCACGTCGGTCACCCGGCCCCAGAGTTCGGAGTTGATGAAATTCGCGACGCGCACAAGGCCCAGCCCAACCGGCACGCCGGCCGCCACCACGTCGAACAGCGACCAGGTGCGGATGCCGCGCTTCCGGGAAAACAGGGTCATGGCGATAATGACGCCGAGCAGACCGCCATGGAACGACATGCCGCCCTGCCAGACGGCAACGATGTCGAGCGGGTGGGCGATGTAGCGCGACAGATCGTAAAACAGCACGTAGCCGATGCGGCCGCCCAGCACGACGCCAATGGCCGCCCAGACGATGAAGTCGTCGAGATCCACGGGCTTCATCGGCAGGACGCCATCGGGCCACAGCTTTGAGTTGGTAACGAGTCGCTTGGCGTACCACCAGGCAAAGAGAATGCCGACGATGTAGCCGACGCCATACCAATGCACCGCCAGCGGCCCGATCTGGATGAGGATCGGGTTGATGTTGGGGAAGGGCAGGGAGGCCAGCGGCAGCAGGAAATATTCGTTCAACGGGGAACTCTCGATTGCGATCGCGTTTGGGCGCGGACCATGCGGCAGGGTTTTGGCAGGGTCAAGGCAAGCCTATGCTTGCATTCCGCGCCGCGCGCCACTACGTCAATTCGAGCAAGCGAGGATTTGCCATGTCGACCGGACCGAACCGCATTCTCGATGAATTCGCCAAACTGATGACCGACGCCGCCGGCGCCGCGCAAGGGGTGCGGCGCGAGGTGGAGACAGCCTTCAAGGGGCAGGCCGAGCGCATTCTCAACACCATGGACGTGGTGCAGCGCGAGGAGTTCGAGGCCGCCCGCGATATGGCTGCCAAGGCGCGCGAGGAAAACACCCGCCTGGCTACCCGCATCGAAGCCCTCGAGGCGAAGCTCGCCGAATTGACCGGGCAGGCCGCACCGGCGGCGGCGGCCAAGCCGAAACCAAAAAAATAATCGTTAAACTTTTCCACAAAGCACAATCCGAAAAAGCGCTTTGCCGTGAATCGCTTACCGGCATTGCATGAATCTTTGTGACAGCGCCTTTCCACATGCGAATGACGCAGTGCGAAAAATTGGGCTGTTCACGCGACTCCCGATCAATAGACTGAATTTGTTGCATGATTCGGAGCAGGGTCATGCGCCGGGCGGTGGGGTCCGGTCTGGGGTCTTTGCGTTGATGAAGTCCCGGCCGTCCGAGTTCTAGACACGATTGTTCGTTGTGTGTGCCTCTCCCGCGGAGCGTGTGGTGGCGCTCCCAGAACGACAGGAAGCATTCCATGGAACTTCTCGAACTCGAATTCTCCCGCGAAATCCATCCGGTGGATGTCATCGAGCAGGTGGCGCACAACAACGACTGGTCCTTCGAGCGGGCCGGTGATGACGAGATTTCGATTTCGGTTGCCGGAAGCTGGACCGACTACCATGTCTCATTCTCCTGGATGGAGGATTTCGAAGCGCTGCATCTGGCCTGCGCTTTCGACATCAAGGTGCCGGAGGCACGCGCTCTTGAGGTGATGCGGCTGTTGTCGCTGATCAACGAGCAGATGCTGTTCGGCCATTTCGACCTCTGGGAGCAGGAAGGCGCGATCATGTTCCGCCAGTCGCTGCTGCTGGCCGGCGGAGTCGAGCCGTCGAGCCAGCAGGTCGAGGTGCTTTTGTCGTCGGCGCTGGAAGCCTGCGAATGCTATTTCCAGGCATTCCAGTTCGTCGTCTGGTCGGGAACATCGGCCAAGGACGCGCTGGCCGGCGTGCTGTTCGAGACCTACGGAAACGCTTGAGCCAGAACCTGCGATGAGTTCGAACAGCGCGCGCAAGCCCGAGATCAGCTTTGCCGATTTCGACCGTGTCGACATTCGTGCCGGCACGATCGTCGAAGCCGAGCCGTTCCCCGAGGCGCGCAAGCCGGCATTCAGGCTGAAGATCGATTTCGGCGTTGACATCGGCATCAAGAAGTCGTCGGCGCAGATCACCAAATACTATGCGCCGGAAACGCTTGTAGGCCGGCAGGTGTTCGCCGTGGTCAATTTTCCGCCGCGCCAGATCGGGCCGTTCATGTCGGAAGTGCTGACGCTCGGCTTTCCCGACGAGGAGGGCGCCGTGGTGCTTGGCGCGATCGAGCGCAAAGTGCCCGACGGCGGTCGCCTGTTCTAGCGAGCAGCCTGCCGCTGCTCAGAAGTCGCGGCAGGCGCCATCACGCCGCAGCCGGCCGGATTGAAGCGATAGCTGGGGGCCGAAACGCGCCGAGAATGGTTCCGACCGTTGCGGCTGAGAGCACGAGATGCAGGACGTCGAACGGCCAGGCTAGACCGAAATGCATCAGCATAAGGTTCAAGGGCGACGCGCCATCCCCGGGAATCAGGATCAAGGCTGCGGCCAGGACCAGCCCGTATTTGAGTATGGCAACTATTGCGAAAACGATGAACATTATGGCGACGAAGCGCAGACGATTGCCGTCGAGCGCACGCCAGCACCCGATTGGATCAAATGATCCCGTCCAGAGAAAGTCGCCGACAAAGAGATATGTGCAGGCCAGTACGAAACCACCTGCGATTCCGTTGAAGACTCCCATCGCCGACGCCCAAGGCGCGACGTCCTCGGGGTTGAGCGGCAGGTCACGTGTGGCCAGCAGGCCGGCAATAAGCAGTCGGTGCTCGCCGTCCACCGCAAAGCCGCATAGAAGCTGGATGGCCGCGAGAAGCAACGCAGCCAGGAGGATCCGCCGGCCGAGCTCGAAGCGCAGGCCCGGGATAGCGAAGCGTTTGACACTTTCAACGCCGCGCGAAACAACGACACGGCCGTGCTCGGGCGCGTTTGCCATGCGGTCCAGAACGAACGCAAGGACCATCGCCGAGAACGGCGCGGCAACAATCGGAGAAAGCCACGTCCTGGGGTCAAAGCCTCGCGATAGAAGCCAGGTGGGCGCCTGCCCCGGATCGGCAAAAAGAATGAGAGCAAGCACCGTCAGACAGAGCGTCGTCAGAAAGCAGGGAAACCAGGCGGCCACGAAGAGTGACCAGGCATTCGCACGGCAATAGTCGAACACCCTCGCAACGGTCTTGCTGATGCGCAAGACGCGACGCTTCGGCGATACGGCAGGCAATTCGTCCAGCGTTGATATCGGCGTCAATCCCGCAGAGAACTACAGATGCGGAATAATGCACTGCAAGGAACTGTCGCACAAGCTCTCGAAAGGAACTGTGCTTGCGCTGCTCACATACCAAAAGTATGCTCCGCTCCGGTTACTGGAGTCACCATTCACGGCTCGTTTGACCTGAATCCCAATACATCCCACCGCGAAATCTATCAGGCTGCAAGTTTCCGCGGCATCCCCAGTGCTTCCTCGACCGTGTCGAGAAACATTTCCGCGCAAGCCTTCCAGCTGTAGCGCAAGGCACGCTGGCGCGCCTCGGCGCGGTCGACATTGAGCGCGGTGAGTGACGCTTCGCGCAGGTCGTTCGACACCGCCCCGCCAATGCCGTCGCCGACGATGTCGATAGGTCCGGTCACCGGATAGGCGGCGATCGGCGTGCCGCTGGCCAGCGCCTCGATGATAACATTGCCGAACGTGTCGGTGCGGCTGGGAAAGACGAAGACATCGGCTGAGGCATAGATTTCCGCCAATTCGTCATTGGGACGGTGGCCGAGGAAATGCGCTTGCGGATATCTGGCCTTGAGTTTTGCCAGTTCCGGCCCTTCGCCGACGATCACCTTGCTGCCGGGCAGGTCGAGGTCGAGGAAAGCGGTCAGGTTCTTCTCGATGGCGACACGGCCGACGCAGAGAAAGATCGGGCCGGGAAATCCAAGGTCTTTCCTCTTCTCCGGCCGAAAATGATCTGTGTCGACGCCGCGCGTCCATGGCCTGAGCTTGGTAAAGCCGCGTGCCGCAAGATCGTCGGCCAGAGACTGGGTGGCGACCAGCGTGCCCTGTCCGGAATTGTGGAAGTCACGCAGCCAGCGATAGGCCCAGCTTTCGGGGACCGGCAGGCGGGCGCTGAGATATTCGGGAAAGCGCGTGTGATAGCTGGTCGTGAACGGCCGGCCGGCGTGGCGGCAGTAGCGCCGCGCCATGATGCCGAGCGGTCCCTCGGTGACGATGTGGATATGGTCTGCCTTGCGCGCCTCGATCAGGCGCGAAACATTGCCCGGCGTCGTCAGTGCCAGCCTTATATCCGGATAGGTCGGCAAAGGCAGCGTGCGAAAGATGTTCGGCGTCAGGAAATCAACCGAGACGTCGAAGGATTTCAGCGTTTCGGTGAGCCGTTCCAGCGTGTGGACGACGCCGTTGACTTGCGGGCGCCAGGCGTCGGTGACCATCAATATGCGCATGGCGGCCCTTTGCTTGAAAGGTCGATGGTTGCCTTGAAACGATGCCGGAACGGCGACCAGCTTGCCGCCCTCGCTTCGCTCCAGCGCACCCGGGCGGGCACGGGATCAAAGTGAGGCGGCAAGGCCGAATCAAGAGTGGTCGCGCGCTTCATGCGCGCTCTTCACCATGGTTTCATGACGGGCGGATGAAGCCTCGTTCCAGGCGCAGCTAGGCGGGAACCTTGATCACCGCCCGCAAACCGCCGAGCGGGCTGTCGTCAAGCGTGATGTCGCCGCCATGGCTGCGGGCAATGTCGCGGGCGATGGACAGGCCAAGCCCGGTGCCGCTGGCGTCGAGGTTGCGGGCTTCGTCAAGGCGCACGAAAGGCTTGAACACGTGTTCGCGTTTTTCGGCTGGAATGCCCGGGCCGTCATCATCGATGGTGACGAGAAGCGAGCCGCGGCCGTGGTTGGCGGTGATCTCGACGGTCTTGGCATAGCGGAAGGCATTGCCGACGACGTTGGACAGCAGCCGGGCGAAAGCGTGGGGCCGCACATGCACATCCGGGTCGCCGGCAAGCACGGTCGACAGCTTGCGCTTGTGCAGCGTCGCCTCCTCGCCGAGCTTCTGGAAATAGGCCTCGAGATCGAAACGGCCGGCGTCTTCCGATGCCTCGCCGCGCGCGAAGGCGAGATAGCCCTCCAGCATCGACTGCATGTCGTCGATGTCCTGATCGAGCGCTGCCTTGGTCTCGCCCTTGCCGCCGGTCAGCGCCAGCTGCAATTTGAAGCGGGTCAGGATGGTTCGCAGATCATGGCTGACGCCGGTCAGCATGGCGGTGCGCTGCTCGAGCTGGCGTTCGATGCGCTCGCGCATCTGGATGAAGGCAAAGCCGGCGCGGCGAACCTCCTCGGCCCCGCGCGGGCGGAAATCGCGCGGCATCGGTCGGCCTTTGCCAAAACTCTCGGCGGCCTCGGCGAGCGTCAGGATCGGCCGGATCTGGTTGCGCAGGAAGGGGATGGCGATCATCAAAAGCACCAGCGAGGTGCCGACCATCCAGATCAGGAAGATATGGGTGTTCGAGGCATAGGCCTGGCTGCGGCGCACGAAGACGCGCAGCACCTTGCCCTCTAGCTGGACGCGGACCTCGACGATGTTGGAATTGCCGACCGTATCGATCCAGAACGGGCGGTTGATCTGGCGGGTGATCTCGGTTGAGAGAACATCGTCCAGAATCGAGAAAAACGGCTTTGGACCGGGCGCCGGCAGCGGATCAGGCGGCAGCAGGTCAACCTTCAGCTGCATGCGATCCTGAGCGATGCGGATGACATTGGCGTAGTCGGCGTCGTGCGGATAGGTCTCGATCAGGTCGATGATCGCGGCGATGTCGCGCACGGTGGCCTGCGACAGGCGCTGCGTCACGGTCTGCCAGTGGCGTTCCATGAAGACAAAGGCGACGACCGATTGCAGCAGGATCATCGGCGCAATGACGATGATCAGGGAGCGGGCATAGAGCCGCTTGGGCATATAAAGCGCAACCAGGCGCCAGAACCGGTTCCAGGCACGCGGCATTGCTTTCAGCGTGCGCGTCAAGCGATCGCTCAAGCCGCCATTTCCCGGCTGTTGCAGTTCCGTGGTCGCCATTCGCCCTTTTCGCTCGTCTGCGGCCTTTCAGCAAAGGGCCGAGGTCGGCATTCTATTCCACGCTGAGCCGATAGCCAATGCCGCGCACGGTCTGCAGCCAGACCGGATTGGACGGATCGCGCTCGATCTTGCGGCGCAGCCGGTTGATCTGGACGTCGATGGTGCGCTCGCCGACTTCCGAATCGTCGCCGACGAGTTCATGGCGCGGTATGGTTTCGCCGGCCCTTGCAGCGAAAATCGCCAGGATCTCCTGCTCGCGGTCGGTCAGCTTCAGCGCCTCGCCGCCGCGCTTCAGCTCCCGCCTGGCGATCTGGAACGTGTAGGGGCCGAAGACCAGCTGCTCGACCTTGGGCGTCGTCGTCGGGCCGCCACGGCGCAGGATGTTGTTGATGCGCAGGATCAGCTCGCGCGGGTCGAAGGGCTTGGGCAGATAATCGTCGGCGCCGGCCTCGAGCCCGGTGATGCGGCTGTCGGTTTCCGACAGCGCGGTGAGCATGAGGATGGGCACGTTCTTCTCGGCCCGCAGCGCCTTGGTCAGATCGACGCCGCTTTCGCCCGGCATCATGACGTCGAGCACGATCAGATCGAAATCGAGACCGACAAGCTTTCGCCTGGCCTCGCCGGAATTTCCGGCAACGGTGACGCGAAAGCCGTTCTCGGTCAGATACTGCTTGAGCAGGTTGCGGATGCGGGTGTCGTCATCGACCACAAGCAGATGCGGTGCGTCGTCGTCCGGTGCTGCCGGGTGATCAACCCTCTCAATGGTCTCCATGGCTTTTCCCCGATGCGTTCGCAGGCACAATGTCGATCTGCGCTCTTAGTTCCGGATTCACCATCGCTTCCAGGAAACGTTCGATCAAGGCGCGTTCGGTGGCTCCGGAATCCTCCAATGCCGCACGGATGCGGCGCGACTGTGGCCGCGCCAGGGCCAGTGCCAGGGCACGGCCCTTGGCCGTCGGGTAGAGTTCGCGCTGGCGGCGGTCGCGAGGACCTTGCAACTGGACGATATGGTCGGTGTCGATCAGTTGCTTGAGCACGCGCGCCAGGCTCTGCTTGGTGATTTTCAGCACGTCCAGCAGTTCGGCGACGGTGAGGCCCGGCCGGCGATTGACGAAGTGCAGGACGCGGTGGTGGGCGCGGCCGAAACCATAGTCGGCCAGGATCTGATCGGGATCGGAGGTGAAATCGCGATAGGCGAAGAAGAACAATTCGATGATGGCGAAGTCGATGCCGTCCTCGTCGGTGATCGCCGTCCTGATCGGTTTTCCGGCAGCTGGGCTTCGATCCGTCATCTTTTCTCCATGCAAAGCAGGAAATTATGTCAGTACTATTGACGTAATTTCCTGGCAATGGTAATTTTTGACAAGCTTTTCGGTGGATTGCGAACGAAAAGGCAAAGGGAAGCGGTTTTTCCGGAACTTCGTGAGTTTGCCAACCCTCAAATATCCGCCTACGCTTTGAGACACCGGCTGCCCGGCGCGGCCGAGACGAAACACGCAACGAAAAAAATGTGCGGGCGGCCGCTCGCGGGAGGTTTCCATGGCATCCGTTCCCTTTGACCAGCTGGACGGCTTTATCTGGATGAACGGCGAGTTCGTCAAATGGGGCGACGCCAAGATCCACGTGCTGACTCACGGCCTGCACTATGCCGGCGCCGTCTTCGAGGGCGAGCGCGCCTATGGCGGCGAGATTTTCAAGCTCAACGAGCATACCGAGCGCCTGCATGAATCGGCACATCTGCTCGGCTACAAGATTCCCTATTCGGTGGCCGAGCTCAACGATGCCTCCACCACGCTGTTGAAGAAGCAGGGGTTCCAGGACGCGTATGTGCGGCCGATCGCCTGGCGCGGCAGCGAGCAGATGGGCGTTGCGGCACAGAACAATCGCATCAACTGCGCCATCGCCATCTGGCAGTGGCCGAGCTACTTCGATCCGGCGCAGAAGCTCAAGGGCATCCGTCTCGATCTGGCGGAATGGCGCCGGCCCGATCCGCGCACCGCGCCGTCCAAGTCGAAGGCCTCCGGCCTCTACATGATCTGCACCATGTCCAAGCATGCCGCCGAAGCCAAGGGCTATGCCGATGCCATGATGCTTGACTGGCGCGGCCAGGTCGCGGAAGCCACGGGCGCCAACATCTTCTTCGTCCAGAACGGCAAGATCCATACGCCCACGCCCGATTGCTTCCTCGACGGCATCACCCGCCGCACGGTCATCGGCCTTGCCAAGGAGCGTGGCATCGAGGTGATCGAGCGCGCCATCATGCCGGATGAGTTGGAAGGCTTCCAGCAGTGCTTCCTGACCGGGACGGCGGCCGAAGTGACGCCGGTTTCGGAGGTTGGGCCCTACCGATTCGAGGTCGGCGAAATCGCCAAAACACTGATGAATGACTACTCGGCCGCAGTGCAGCCTAAGCATGCGATCGCCGCAGAATAGCGTAAGTCACAGCTTTTTAGTCAAGCAGGGGCGGTTTTCGGGCCGCCCCTTTTATTTCAGCATCTCTGCATTTGACTTTCCTCCAATTCAGCGTCTCATGATGGCGTCGGCCCGGGAGGCTGGCAGTCATGGAGGGACTGGTAATATGGACATGAACACGCTTCTTCCGATCATTATTCAGGTGATTACGGGTATCATCGGTGGTCAGGCGGTGGGCGCGGCGCTCAAACAGGCAGCCTTGGGTCAGCTTCCCAAAATCCTGGGCGGCGCTCTCGGCGGCGTCGGCGGCGCGGCTATCCTCGGCAGCCTGCTCGGCGGCGGCGCGGTCGATCCGGCAGCGGCTGCGGCGGCCACCAGCGGATTGGGCAGCGCGTTGAACCTCAACAACATTGTTGGCGGTGCCGGCGGCGGCGCCATCCTGACCGGCATCATCGGTGCGGTCATGGGTGCGATGAAGAAATAAGCCTTCAGCGTTTCAGGCTTCTCGCATGGGCGGCTGCGGCCGCCCATTTCTATTTTGGGCTACGCGCCGGCCGCTTTTTGGCGGTGGACGGCTTTCGCCTCTGTCTCTACATCGGAGATGAGATAGCGAAAGGACGACCATGGGGCAGCTCAATGCCGGCATCGTGCCGGTCACACCCTTCCAGCAGAATTGCACCATCCTGTTCGACATGGATAACAAGCATGGTGTCGTCGTCGATCCGGGCGGCGATATCGACAAGGTGCTGTCGGTGCTGAAGGACAATACGATCACCGCGGGCGCGATCTGGATCACGCATGGCCATATCGATCATGCCGGCGGTGCGATGGAACTGAAGGAGGCGCTCGGCGTCGAGATCATCGGCCCGCACGAGGCCGACAAGCCGCTGCTGGCCAATCTCGAGAACCAGGCCAGGCGCTTCGGCATCACCGACCCGGTGCGCAACTGCGTGCCCGACCGGTTTCTCACCGAAGGCGAAACCGTGTCGTTCGGCCAGCATGTGTTCGAGGTGCTTCATTGTCCCGGCCACGCGCCCGGCCATGTCGTCTACTACAACCGTGCGGCGAAGTTCGCCCATGTCGGCGACGTGCTGTTTCGCGGCTCGGTCGGCCGCACGGATCTGCCGGGCGGTGACCATGCCGCGCTGATCGCCTCGATCAAGGAGAAGCTTCTGCCGCTTGGCGACGACATCGGCTTCATCTGCGGCCATGGACCTGGTGGCCGCTTCGGCGAGGAGCGGCGGAGCAATCCGTTCCTGACCTAATTTAGCAACGGATCAGAAATCGGGGAACTCAATACAAAAAGCGCTGGCCTTGCGGACAGCGCCTTTTGCTTTGGGGCAGGGAAGTCCTAAAGCGCTTCGCGCTTTATTGCTCTGCCTTGTGCAGGTCGTTGTCCCAAAACCGCTGCGCACTTTTGGGTGACATGCACTCAGTTGGCGGTGCAGAAATGCTGCTCGCCGTCATTGCCGGTGAAGGTTCCCGAGCGGGAGTTGAACGTCCGGTAGCGATCCGAGCAGTATTCGTACCATTCGCGGGTCCACGGTTCGGCGTAGCGATCGGCATAAACGACCCGCGGCTGTACGTAGTAGCGGCGTACCGGTGCCGGCCGGGCGTAACCATCGTAATCGTCATAGCCGGGGTCATAGTAGGTCGGCTGCGGGTTGTTGAGCGCGCCAACGATCAGCGCGCCGGCCGCCAGGCCAAGGACGCCGGCGGCGAGGGCGTCACCATTGTGATGCCGGTGATGGCGCCACTCATCGGCATTGGCCGCAGGCAAGGTGGCGAGCGTGGTCGCGGCGATGGCTGCGGACAGGATGGTGGTCTTGAAAATGCGATTCATCTTGGTCTCCTTCGTGCCGGCCCGTGCAATTTTTCGGGGGGATGCGGTCCGGCTTTACCAAAGATTAATAGGCGACCGTGGCTGAACGGGGGCTGAACGAAATTTTCAGACATTCAAAGCGTGCGACAAAAACCGCACGCTCGCAGAGAGCGGACCTCACCCCGTTCGGTCCTGTCTTTCAGGCCGGCTCAGCCGACCGAAAGGTTGACGGCCTTCGGCCCCTTGCCGCGCTTGTCCGGCTCGGTGTCGAAGGACACTTTCTGCCCATCCTCAAGACCGGGAAGACCCGACGCCTGCACGGCGGAAATATGGACGAAGACATCCTTCGCGCCATCGTCCGGCGTGATGAAGCCGAAGCCTTTGGCATGATTGAAGAATTTGACGGTGCCGGTCTGCGGCATGGGAAGCTCCCTTTGATCCCATAAAGTCCAGTCTCGGGCCGGCAAATGCCCGAAGGGAAATTTGTCCTTTATTTTAGCGCTATCGGCAAGAGAAAGTTTTGCGGGGGTGGGCTAAAGCGCGTCGCGTTGAAGCGGATTCATGCAACGCACTTTAAGTCTTTGTTTTGATGCATGTCGTTGTCCCAAAACCGCTGCGCACTTTTGGGCGACATGCATTAGGCGCGCCGGACACGAAAAAGGCGCGACAAGAACCGTCGCGCCTTCGAAAAAATTCGGGCCCGACTCCGGAAGCCGGCTCAAGGTCTTGCAGCGTCCTCTCGCACGTCCGAACGGACGCGCAACGGTTCAGGCTGCGCGCAGATTGACCGCCTTCGGACCCTTGCCCATGCGGTCGGGCTCGACGTCGAAGGTGACCTTCTGGCCATCGACGAGAGTACGCAGGCCCGAAGCCTCGATCGCGGAAATGTGGACGAACACATCCTTGGCGCCGCCGTCTGGCGTGATGAAGCCGAAGCCTTTGGTCGCGTTGAAGAATTTAACGGTGCCGGTCTGGGCCATTGGGGAAACTCCTTCACCCGTGTCAGTCTTGTGGTTTGCCCGCCGCCTGGCGCCGTGGGCAAGTCCCGGTGGTTGCTTCGGCAGTCACGCATTTGCGCATGGTCAAACCCCCCGCCGAAAACGGGGCCGTCAGAGATTCACAGTATCGGGGAAAGGTCGTCCAAAACGTTCCGCTCTCCGGGTCGCAAATGCCCGAACACAAAATTTATCGCACGGAAACGTGATGGTTGCAAGATAGGCCCGCGGGGCGCCCCGATGGGCGCATCCCGACGTAGCGCATCGATAACCCCGGCTCTCTCCCCGGTCATCGGCCAGAGCCCCGCCACGCATGGTCCAGCGCTGGAAAGCGGGCGATGTCAGGGGTGGCGCCGGCACGCGCGCCGCGTCGTTTCCGCAAACGGCGGACCGCAAACGGGGGTTGCATTTGCGACCGGAATGAAGAGGATTGGCTGGCGTGTTTAGTGCCGGGACGGGGGGTCTCGAGGGAGACATATTCATGAGATTTCTTGCGGCAATCTTCTCGCGACAGGGCTTTGCCATCCTGTTCCTGTCGGCAATTCTCGGCGCCTGCACGGTGGTGGTCGATGAGGGACCAGGGTCGCGCCCGCCAAGGCCGGAGCCGCAATTCTGCCCCAAGCACTATGAGCCTGTCTGCGCCCGGCGCGGCGGCGACCGCCAGACCTTCGCCAATGCCTGCCTTGCCGAGCGGGCCGGATATCGCATTCTGCGCGACGGCGAGTGCCGCGACGGTGGTGGTGCCGGCGAGGAGCAGACATTCTGCACCCGCGAATATGCTCCGGTCTGTGCCCGCCGCCATGGCGAACTGCGCACTTTCCCCAACGAATGCGAGGCGCGTGCCGCCGACTACAACGTCGTCGACGACGGTCCCTGCTGAGGCGTGAGCGGGGCGCGTCTCACATTTCTACGGGATATGCCCCATCAGCCGGCCCGGCGTAAAGCTCGCTGCCATCCTCGTCGGAAATACGCAGGCGGTCGGGGATCTGCGGCATGGCCAGTGTGTGGAACAGCGCGCTCGCGCCTTGCAAGGCGGCGCGCAAATTCGGCGCCTCCAGCGACACCTTGTCGAGCATCGCCTCGTCGGCATCGCGCGACCGATAGAACTCGATGACGAAGTTCAAGCGCGCCTCCGTGTTGGACAGGCGTTTAACTATCCTGCATCGCGTCAGATATGCAGCGGCGCCTCTCGCCTTCGAGGCACCGGCGAGCGGTCCGTTTGCTTCCGCTACTTGGACTTCGGCTTCAGTCCGGTTTCCGCCTGCTTGACCGCCGAACCGAAGGGCGAGGCCGGTTTTGCCGCCACCTTGTCCTTCTTGGGCTTGCGTGTCTCGCGATTGCTGCGCTGTTGACCCTTGGCCATTCTCTGGTCCCTCGTTGTGTGTCTGTTGAGGTGCGGACGAGAGCCTGATCCATTCCGGTGGATCGGGATGGGGCCCTGTCTTGTCATTCAACCGCGATGGTTAGGCCTTTGTTTCATGCATGTCGTTCTCCCAAAACCGCTGCACACTTTTGGGCGACATGCATTAGACCGCCGGATTGTCGGCCGCTTCGAGATTGTCTTCCGTGGTGACCCGCTCGTGGCTCTCCTGCTCGCTGCGGATGCGGTACTGCGGCGAGCCGTCCTTGACCGGCATCATGCTCTTGATCTGGAACAATTCCGCGGTCTTCTGCACCAGGCCGGTGCGGCTCTTCATGCGCACTGTCTGGCCGATCGCGAAGAGATGCGCCGGCGTGTCGGTGCGTGGGCGTGCATTCTGCTGGAAACGGATCATGCGGCGTTCTCCCGGTCTTGCCGAAGCGCTGTTTCGAGCTCGGCGTGGTCGATGGCGATGAGCTGGCTGGTCGGGCTTTTTACCGTCCTTGCCGGCAGATGGATGAAGGTGGCGACACGGCGCCAGGCAAGCCACGACATGCCGTCGATCAGCTCTTCGTCGTGGTCGATGTCATAGTCGCCGGCCGGCAATTTTCCTTCCAGCCCGCCGAGCACGAAAGGTGCTGCGAAGTGGGCGATGGAATGGGTGGTGCGGCCGGACATTCTGGTGCCTCGATGTTCTATCGATCCGCGCGAGCGGTTTCTTGAAAGAGAGAAATGGTCGCGAGGTGTCGCGCGCCCTGTATCGGCAATCTGGGTTATCGGCGATCTTGAATGAGGTTCACGGGTCGAGAACTCTGACGCCGCGAGATGCCAAGCCTGACCCAAAATTGACCTCAAATCTTTATTCCGGAATCCCGGGTAAATCAAGAAGATTCCTGTAAATCCCTGATCTTATCGCAAAAATCGTCCGCTATAACTATCTGTAGAATGCTGATAGGGTGCGGATGCATTCTCAAAAATTGTTTGATATTTCGCCGGAACATTTGTCCAGGCATTTGCATTTTATTTAGGCATAGGAGGAGAAAACATGATTTCTGTAAAAACCCCGGACGGCTCCACCGTGACAATCAAGCCGATCGTCAAGCCGATCAAAGTCACCTCGGCGCGGCTGACGATCAGAAGCGACGAGGCAGCAAGGCGGATGATCGCCGACACCGACGGCACGCTGCGCCGCGCGCGCCAGCTTGCCGAAAGCAACCGCCTGATTTGACAGGGCCGGATCCCGTCTTGATCCGCTCTTGAATCTGCGTCTGCCATGGCTTAGGTCCGGCAAGCGGACAAACACGGCAGGTTTCCCATCACCAGAGATCCAAAACAACGGGCAGGCGCAGGCGGACAGCCGCCGCTAGGGCTCGACCAGCGCGTGCAGCAGGCGTTGCAGCTCCATCAGGCCGGTCGCCGGCAAGAGGCCGAGATGCTGTACCGGCAAGTGCTGGCGCAAAAGGCCAATCACCCTGCGGCTGCGCATTTCCTCGGGCTGCTGCTGCACCAGACCGGGCGCAGCGCCGATGGGCTGGCGCTGCTTGAACAGTCGGTGCGCTTGCTGCCGAACAATCCGGATTTTCTCAACAATCTCGGCACGGTGATGCGCGATCTCGGCCGCGTTGCCGCGGCCGTGGATTTCTTCCGCGGTGCAGTGAACCTCAAGCCAGATCAGCTTGCGGCGCGCGACAATCTCGGTTCGGCGCTGAAGCAGCTCGGCCAGTTCGAGGGCGCCGAAGAAATCTATCGCGGCACGATCGGGCGCAATCCGTTCCACGTCCGCGCCCGCATCGGGCTTGCCGAAACGCTGCAAGAGGCGGGACGGCTGGACGATGCGCTAGGCGTCTTCCGCGAGGCGCTGACCATCCGGCCGAAGGATGCTGACCTGTTGCACGGCTTAGGCGTCGGGCTGATGGAAAAGGGCAAGCTCGACGAGGCGGCCGACCTTTTCCGGCAGGCGCTGGCGGTCGATCCCGGCATGGCGAGAGCCTGGCTGATGCTGGCGCAGGTCAAGCGCCAAAAGGAGCGCGACGCCGAGCTGGCCGGCATGGAGGCACAGCATGCCAAGGCGCCGGCCGACAGCCTGGCGCGCATGCAGCTGTCCTTCGGTCTCGGCAAGGCCAGTGACGATTTGAAGGACTACAACAGAGCCTTCGACTATTTCGCCGAGGGCAATGCGATCCGGCGCAAAGGCATCGACTACGATGCGGACAGGACGCGCGCCGAATTCGAGGCGATGAAGGCGACCTTCAACGCCGGCTTCTTCGAAAAGCACAGGCCGAGCACGATCAGCGACGACACGCCGATCTTCGTTGTCGGCATGCCGCGCTCAGGTACCACGCTGATCGAGCAGATCATTGCCAGCCATCCCAAGGTCTATGGCGCGGGCGAGCTCTCGATCCTGAAGACGGCGGTGGGAAAACAGTTTCCGCTGACCATGAAGGGCGGTTTCCCCCAGGGGATAGCCGACATGCCCGACAAGGCCTTCGCCGAGGCGGGCCAAGCCTATCTCGACATGCTGCACGCCCGCTATCCCGGCCTCCAGCATGTCACCGACAAGATGCCCGGCAACTTCCTGCTCATCGGCTTCATCCACATGATGCTGCCCAAGGCCAAGATCATCCATTGCGCGCGCGATGCGGCGGCGACATGCCTGTCGATCTACAAGGTGCATTTCCGCGGCGACAGCCACCGCTATGGCTATGACCTTGGCGAGCTCGCCGATTTCCACAATCTCTACACCGACATCATGGCGCATTGGCGCGCCGTGCTGCCCGGCGTCGTGCACGATGTGCGCTACGAGGATTTCGTCGCCGACCAGGAAGGGCAGACGCGGGCGCTGATCGCCCATCTCGGCCTGCCTTGGGACGATGCGGCGCTGTCGTTCCACGAGACCGACCGGCCGGTGCGCACGGCATCGGCGGCGCAAGTGCGCCAGCCGATGTACCAGGGCTCGGTCGATCTCTGGAAGCGCTATGGTGACAGGCTGAAGCCGCTGCTCGACAGGCTGGACTGAACAATCAGGCCAATGCCTTGAGCTGATCGGCTTGCGCCTTCTGCTCGTAGCACAGAAAGACGTTGCCATTGCCAAAGGTCTGCGATCGGCTCAGCTTTATGTCGAGCCGGTTGCCGATGCCTTCGAACATCGTCCTGCCGGCGCCGAGCACGACCGGAACGATGACGAATTGGTATTCGTCGATCAGACCTTCCTCGGCCAATTGGGCGATGAGATTGCCGCTTCCCAGGATGGTCATGTGATTGCCCGGCTGCTGCTTCAGTTCCCGGAGCTTCGCGGCTGGTCCGCTTTTGACCAACTCGGTGTTGTTCCAACTGGCTGTGTCGAGCGTGCGGGAAAACACGACCTTCGGCATGGTGTTCATTCGTTCGGCCACCACCGGCGCGATCTGTGCGGCCAGCGGCGTTGGCCAGAACTGGATCATCAGGTCATAGGTGACGCGGCCTAGCACCAGCATGCCGCCGCCTTTGGCATTGTTGGCGACGAAGGCGTTCCATTCCGGGTCCTGGCTGTGCGCCCAATCCATGGCGCCGTGCCCGTCGGTAAAATAGCCGTCGAGCGATATGCTGTTGAATACGATCAGCTTGCGCATAAGTCGGTCCTATTTTTTCGAGAAATCGAGTCGAGTTTCGCGTTCTGCCGTTGGCATCGGAACGCCCGGTCTACAGTTCAATGAACGGCTGGAAGCCGCCGAAGATCATGCGCTTCATATCGAAGGGCATAGGCCCCCAATCTGGCGTCAAACGCGGGTCGGCCATGACCTTGGGCATCACCGTGTCGCGACTTTCCCTCGATTCATAGACCACCCAGGAAAAGACGACGATCTCGTCGTCTTTTGCCTGCACGGCACGCGGAAACGAGGTCACCTCGCCATAGGGCACGTCGTCGCCGATGCATTCGACATAGGCGAGTGCGCCGTGTTCCATCCATATGGGGCCGGTGAGGTTGGCCAGCCTTTTGTAGTCATCGAGCTTTGCCTTGGGCACGGCCAGCACGAAACCATCGACATAGGACATGAGTTTCTCCTTGGTTAGCGGCGCTCTTCCTTCTCCCCTTGTGGGAGAAGGCGGATCGGCGCGCAGCGCCGAGACGGATGACGGGTGTTCCGGCTTGGCGCCAAGTTACCCCTCACCCGGATTGCCAGCCGAATTGCCAAGAGCAATCCGGGGCAATCCGACCTCTCCCACAGGGGGAGAGGTAAAAGCCTCAGGCTTTCTTGGCCGGCGCGTTCATCGCCCACTCGACACCGAAGGGGTCACGCATGTTGCCCCATTGGTCGCCCCAGAACATGACCTGCAGCGGCACGGCGACTTCGCAGCCGGCCTCGACGGCGCGCTTCCACCAGGCATCGATGTCGTCGCTGCCAAGGTGGAGCTGCATGGTGTAGCCCTGCGGCTTGACGGCAGGCATCCCGTTTTCGGGGTAGAAATCCGAAATCATCAAGGTCGAGCCGTTGATGTGGAGGTGGATGTGCATGGTGCGGCCCTGGTCATCGGGCGGGTAGAAGAACACCTGCTCGGCGCCAAAGGCCTTCTTGTAGAACTCGGCAGCCTTGAAGGCGCCGTCCAGTTGCAGATAAGGGGTCAATCCACCGAGAACTTTCGCGGCCGGCTGAACGGGGGTCTGGTCGGTCATGTCTTGCTCCTCTTTGCGTTTGGTCCGGGCGTTTGGTCTGGCCTTGCGGACCATAGGACGAACGAGGTGCCGGCATTCCTACATGGCCGCCGCAATTTTTTTGCGTGAAATGAACTTGCGTCGGGGGCCGCCAATCAGAGCGCAAATCTCGGAGCTCGCAGGCTAGAAAAGGGGGCTCCGCGCCGCTTCTTCAAACCGCCTGAGACGACCATGATTCTCTATTACCAGACCCATTCGCCCTTCGCGCGCAAGGCACTCGTCTTCGCGCATGAGGCCGGCATTGCCGATCGGCTCGAGGTCATCCATCACGAGACCAGTCCGACCTTGCGCAATGCGCGCGTCTATGCCGAAAACCCGCTTGGAAAGGTGCCGGTGCTGTTGCGGCCAGACGCGTCGCCGCTCTTCGATTCCGATGTCATCTGCGCCTATTTCGACACGCTGCATGACGGCCGCAAGCTGCTGCCGCAGGACGGCGAGGCGCGCTGGCAAGCATTGCGGCTGCAAGCAGTCGCTCAAGGGTTGGCGCAGACGGGCATAGCTTTGCGTTGGGAGACAGAAAGAAGACCCGAACAACTACGCTATGGCGCCCTTGCCGAGGGATACCGGGACAAAATCGAGGCGAGCTACGACTGGATCGAAAGCACGCTGGATGATGAGGCCCCGCTCCATGTCGGCCATATAGCGCTCGCCACCACACTGTCCTGGATGGCATTCCGCCAGCTTCCGTCGTTTCGCGAGCGGACACGGCTGACGCGCTGGTTCGAGGCTTTCGAAAGGCGCGGATCGATGCAGGCGACGCCGCTGTCGGGCGATACGCATGACTGAGCAACGGTCGCCCGACGGCTGCCTGCATCGATATCTTTCGCCCGCATGGTCAGGGCGCCCTGCGGATCCGCGGGCCGTCTTGCGCGTCGATAACGATTTCCGGCCAGCCAATATCCTTGCGCAGTTCGATCGGCAGGGACAGCAGCTCGCGCTCACTGCGATGGCGGGCGCGGTTCTGTGCGTAACGGATGGCGACGCGACCTATGGATGACAGAATGGACATGATGCTTTCTCCTCGGATGAAGCCGGCATCATCGTGTCGGCATCCCAAGGACGCGGCACGTTCAGGCGATCCGACAGGGCGCCGGAAGTATTTTACGAGACACGCGAAAGCATGGGCCGCAACGCCATGCGGCCCATGCACTCCGGTAGTTCCTCAGCCCGTTGCTTCGACCACCGAGCGAAAGAAATCCTCGGGGTCCTCGACCTCGATCAGCTTCCGCTTCTCGATCAGCCAGAAGCGGTTACCGATGGCCCTGATGAAGGAGCGGTCGTGCGAGGCGAGCAGGCAGCTTGCCTGATGCGCCAGCAGTTCCCCCTCCAGCGCTTCCTGGCCGTCGATGTCGAGATGGTTGGTCGGCTCGTCGAGCAAATAGAAGTTGGGATTAGCGAGCCTGAGCGCCAGCATCATCAGCCGCGCCTTCTGTCCGCCGGACAGCATGCCGATCTTTCTCTCCTGCATCTCGATGACCACCCCGGCGCCGGCAAGCAGCGAGCGGGCGCGCTGCTCGCCGACATCGTAGCGACGCGAAACCATCGCCAGCGGCGTGTCGTTGCCGCTAATGCCGGCCAACGCCTGGTCGCTGTAGCCGAGCACCGTCGACGGCGTCACCTTCACGTTCGGCACCGTTTCCGGCTCGGCGATGGCGTTGCGGATCAAGGTGACGAAACGCGTCTTGCCGACGCCATTGCGGCCGAGCAGGACGATGCGGTCGCCCTGGCAGATATGACGCTTGCCGGTCTTGAACAGCAGGGTTCCCTCGGGCGTTTCAACCGTGGCGTCGTCGAGCGTGATCAGCACCTTGGCGTGTGTGCCGCGATTGGCCAGCCTGATCGCGCCCGCCGATCTCTCGCAGTGTGCCGGTGCCGCTGATACTTCGAGGCGCTCTGCCCGCTGGTTGAGCTGCTTGGTTTTGACCACCAAAAGATCGCTGCCCGAATTGATGCCGATGTTGTTGAGCTTGGCGGCCTGCCGGCGCAATTGCTGCGCCACCTTCATGTCGCGCTCGAACTTGCGCGCCATCGAGGCGTCGACTTCGTCCAGCGCCTGCCTCGCCCTGGAGTAGGGCAGCGCAAACACCGGCGACTGTTCCGGGCGCAGGAAAAGCGTGCGGTTGGTGACGGCGTCGAGGAAGGCGCGGTCGTGGCTGGCGATGACCACCGGCACCTCGCGCGGCAGCGCATTCAGCCAGGCCTCCAGCTGGCTGATCTTGGCAAGGTCGAGATGGTTGGTCGGCTCGTCGAGCAGCAGCACATCCGGATCGGTGACCCAGACACGCGCGATCAGCGCCAGCCGCTGCCAGCCGCCGCTCAAAGCCCGCATCGTCCGTTCGCGCATCGGCTCCGGCACATCGAGCGAATCGAGAACCACGTCGACGCGCCACAGCTCGCTTTCGGCCTGCTCGGCCGGCAAGGCATCGGCGACAATTTGATGAAAGCTCTGGTCGAGGAGAGCAGGTGGAACGGCCTGCTCGACATGGCCGACGCGCAGGCCGCGCGTGCGAGTGATGTCGCCGGAGGTCGGCTCCATTTCGCCGGTCAGGCATTTGAGCAACGTCGACTTGCCGCGACCGTTGGCGGCAACGATGCCGAGCCGGTCGCCCGTGCCGATGGTGAGGTCGAGGTTGGAAAACAGCGGCGCACTCATGGCTACGCCGAGGGATTTGAGGCTGATCAGGGCCATTTTGATTTCTCTGGTCTGTCCGGAGGCAAAGTCCGGTTCAATGCACTTTGACGGTGCGCATGCCGGCCATCAGGCTTGGCGTTGCGGCACCACGAAGGGCAGACCAAAAAATCGAAGCGGGAAAAACCCGCGATGTCCCTGGTCAGCCCTGCAAGCTAGCTCGCAGGGCAGAAATCGGGCCACGCTGACGATGGTGACGAGAAAAATCAAACACGTGAGCCCTCCTTTCAAGACGTTCGAGTGTGCGGAGCGATTACACCAAAGGCTGGGCGGATGGCAAGGGGATCGCTTTCGCCCGGCGCGGGAACGGATCCAGCACCAGCAAGCAACCGCAGATGATCGCCACCGCGCCGAAGCCCTGGATGATGGTCAGCGACTCGCCGAGCATGGCCGTGCCGACCAGCACTGCGATCACGGTCACGGCGAACTCGACGCTGATCGCCCTGGTGGCGCCGATGCTGGAAACCAGCCGGAAATAGACGACGTAGGTCGTTGCGCTCATCACGCAGGCGAGAATGGCGAGATAGAGGAAGTCCACAGCGCGCGGCATCGCCGGTACCGGCACGGCGAGTAGCAGCGGCAGCGTCATCAATCCGCCGAACAGGAAGGCGGCGCTGGTGACTTCGAGCGAGCCGACCGAGCGCAGATGGCGGTTGGCGTAGTTGCTGCCGAATGCCGCCGAGAAGGAACTTAGCAGGGATGCGGCGCAACCGAGTGCGAAGGATGTTGTCACTGGCACCGAGGGAAAGCCGACCAGAACCATGATGCCGGCGGCGCCGAGCAGCAGCCCGGCCAGCCCGCGCACGGTGATGCGCTCCAGCCCCCAAATCTGGGAAAGGATCATCGAGAACAGCGGGATCGCCGCTACTAGGATGGCCGCCATCGCCGTGCCGATGCGCGGCGTGGCATAGGACAGGCCGATCAGCTGTGCCGCAACCGTCGTTGCGCCGACCATGGCGAATGGCCGCCAGCCGGCGCTGAAATCGAGCTTGCGCCTGGTCGCAGCTGCCAGCAGCAGAAGCGTGGTGCCGGCGATCAGCGAGCGCAAGGTCACCGCGCCGATCCAGCCAAAGGCATGCACCACCTTGAGCAGGACCAGGAAGGACAGCCCCCAGGTGATGGCCAGGAAGATATAGGAGGCGATGTCTCTGGATTTCATGGTTCGTGGATCAGTGGGAGGGCTTGCTGCGCGGAAGGATCGCAACCGGCCGTATCGGTTCCACCGGCGGCTTGCAAGGGTGGGCTCATGGTCCAGCTGGGCTGTTCATGCGTTGCAAAGCCGGGACTATCAAGGGCCTGACGGTGGAGCGCTTCCCTTCTCCCCTTGTGGGAGAAGGTGTCGCCGAAGGCGACGGATGAGGGGTGTTCCAGCGGAGTGAGACGTTGGCGTTCCCTGGAACACCCCTTGTGTCTCTCGAATCATGCAGAATTGGGGTGGCGGGTGATCCGGGTCACGACCGGATCACCCGCTGCGACGGAAGCCCGTACACCCTTGGTATAAGCCCGTGGATGAGCAAGGAGCTCCGCCGCATCTTCCATAGCCCGAACGGTTGCAAGGGGTTCGACCCCGCACCAGCAAGGAAGGGATCAGAAGATGACACAAATTGCGCTTCATGTCGGCATCGATGTAGCCAAGGATCGGCTGGACGTAGCCATTCTGGAAACAGGAGAGTTGTTCACGCTCGACAATGACGAAGCTGGTTATGCGGCCTTGATCAAGCGGCTGTCAGGCAGCGCGATCGGCACGATCGGTCTCGAAGCGAGCGGCGGCTATGAACGGGCCGCGCTCAAGGCGCTATGGCAGGAAGGCCTTCCGGTGCGTCGCATCAACCCGCATCGGCTGCGCCAGTTCGCACGGGCAGCCGGCATCAACGCCAAGAATGATCGCATCGATGCACGTCTGATCGCCCGCTTCCTGGCGACCCTGCCGGTCCACCCGACCGATCTCGACCCTCGCCTGGAACTGGTGACCGAATTGGTCACGGCACGGCGCCAGCTCCACGCTGAACTCGGCCGCGTCAACAACCAGCTTGAGCACGTACGCGATACTGCTCTCAAGCGCCTGGCCAAGCGGCGTACGACCCGGCTCCATGCCGACATCCTGCTGCTCGACAAACGTATCGCCCAGGCGATCGCAGCCGATCACGGCCTGGCGCATCGCGACCGCCTGCTGCGCTCCACGCCCAGCGTCGGCCCGGTCTTAAGTGCCACTCTGATTGCGCTGCTGCCCGAACTGGGCCGCTTGTCCAACCGGCAGATCGCCGCTTTGGTCGGGCTTGCTCCCTATGACCATGACAGCGGCAAGCTCAAGGGAAGGCGGTGTATCTGGGGAGGCCGAGAGCCTGTCCGCAACGTCCTCTATATGGCCGCGCTCAGCGCTGGAGTGCACAATCCCGTCTTTGCCACTTTCCCCCGCCGCCTGCGCGAAAACGGCAAGCTGTCGAAGGTCGCAATCGTCGCCGTCATGCGAAAGCTCATCACAACCCTCAACGCCATGGTCCGAGACAACAAACCCTGGAGCCCAGTTTCAATCTGAAACACGGTTGCTCATCCGTCTCGGCGCTGCGCGCCGATCCACCTTCTCCCACAAGGGGAGAAGGGAAGAGGCGCTACCGTCCCGGCCGCCCGGTCTTGCCCGGCCGGCGCTTTTCGCGGTGAGCATCGGCCGGATCTTCATAAGAGCCGATGCCGGCGCGTTCGCGCTTGACCGGCTTGTCGCCTTCGATCGGCGTTTCGGTCCGCCGCACGGTCATCTCGTCGAGAGAATTCTTCTTGAACAGCGGCTTGGTGGTGTCACCCGGAATGCCGAAGTCGGAGCCATGCGCCTCTTCAGCCGACTGTTTCTTGAACAGCGAGCGCGACACCGCACCGGCCGGTGTCGGCATGTCGGTGCCCGGACCCATGGCGTCGAGCGACGGCTTGGCGAACAGCGGCTTCTTCACCGGCACGGCGCCATCGGCGCCCATCTCGTCGAGATCAGGCTTGCGGAAGAGATTGGGCCGGGCTGCGTTTTCAGAGGCACGTGCCGCGTCGAGCTTGCGGAAACGCTCCTGCTCCTCTGATGTACGATGCTTGGCCACGCCCTTGTTGTGCTTGCCCTTCTCGCGGCCCGAGACTGGGCTTTCCATGTCGGCATATTTGGCGAGCGGGTCCTCGGAGATGGACAGCTCCATCTCGCGCAACCGCTTGATCTCGTCGCGGATGCGGGCGGCCTTCTCGAAATCGAGATTGGTGGCGGCCTCGCGCATCTGCTTGTCCATGGCGTCGAGATGGGCCTTCAGATTGTTGCCCATCATGGCGCCGGCGCCGTCGGTGAACTGGGAGATATCGGCGCGGACGTGGTCCTTCTCGTAGACCGAATCCAAAATGTCGGAGATGCGCGATTTGACCGATTCCGGCGTGATGCCGTTGGCTTCGTTCCATTCCATTTGCTTCTCGCGGCGGCGACCGGTTTCGGCCATCGCCCGCTCCATCGAGCCGGTGATCTGGTCGGCATAGAGGATGACCTTGCCGTCGACGTTGCGGGCGGCGCGGCCGATGGTCTGGATCAGCGACGTCTCCGAGCGCAAGAAACCTTCCTTGTCGGCATCGAGAATGGCGACGAAGCCGCATTCGGGAATGTCGAGGCCTTCGCGCAACAGGTTGATGCCGACCAGCACATCGAAGGCGCCGAGGCGCAAATCGCGCAGGATCTCGATGCGCTCCAGCGTGTCGATGTCGGAGTGCATGTAGCGCACGCGAATGCCTTGCTCGTGCAGATATTCGGTCAGGTCTTCGGCCATGCGCTTGGTCAGCACCGTCACCAGCGTGCGGTAGCCTGCCTTGGTGGTGTCGCGGATTTCGCCGACGACGTCGTCGACCTGGCTCTTGGCCGGACGCACCTCGACCGGCGGGTCGATCAGGCCGGTGGGACGGATGACCTGCTCGGCAAAGACGCCGCCGGACTGTTCCATTTCCCAGCCGCCGGGCGTCGCCGACACGGCGACGGAGAGCGGCCGCATGGCGTCCCATTCCTCGAAGCGCAGCGGCCGGTTGTCCATGCACGACGGCAGACGGAAGCCGTATTCGGCCAGCGTCGCCTTGCGCCTGAAGTCGCCGCGATACATGCCGCCGATCTGCGGCACGGTGACGTGACTTTCGTCGATGAAGACCAGCGCATTGTCGGGGATGTATTCGAACAAGGTCGGCGGCGGATCGCCGGGCTGGCGGCCGGTGAGATAGCGCGAATAGTTCTCGATGCCGGCGCAGGAGCCGGTGGCTTCCAGCATTTCCAGATCGAAGCGTGTGCGCTGCTCCAGCCGCTGCGCCTCCAGCAGGCGGCCGGCGCGCTCAAGCTCCACCAGCCGGTGCTTGAGCTCTTCCTTGATCGACTTGATGGCCTGGTTCAGGGTCGGACGCGGCGTCACATAGTGCGAGTTGGCGTAGATCTTGACGCTCTTCAGCTCGCCGGTCTTCTGGCCGGTCAGCGGATCGAACTCGGTGATCTGCTCGATCTCGTCGCCGAACATCGAGATGCGCCAGGCGCGATCCTCAAGGTGGGCCGGAAAGATCTCGATCGTGTCGCCGCGCACGCGAAACGAGCCGCGGACGAAATTGATGTCCTGCCGCTTGTATTGCTGGGCGACGAGATCGGCGAGCAACGCGCGCTGGTCGAGCCGGTCGCCGATCTGCATCTGGAAGGTCATCGCCGTGTAGGTCTCGACCGAGCCGATACCGTAGATGCAGGACACCGAGGCGACGATGATGACGTCGTCGCGCTCGAGCAGCGAGCGCGTCGCGGAATGGCGCATGCGATCGATCTGTTCGTTGATCGAGGATTCCTTCTCGATGAAGGTGTCGGTGCGCGGGACGTAGGCTTCCGGCTGGTAATAGTCGTAGTAGGAGACGAAATACTCGACGGCGTTTTCCGGGAAGAATTTCTTGAACTCGGAATAAAGCTGCGCCGCCAGCGTCTTGTTGGGCGCCAGGATCAGGGCAGGGCGCTGCGTCTCCTCGATCACCTTGGCCATGGTGAAGGTTTTGCCCGAGCCGGTGACGCCGAGCAGCACCTGGGTGCGGTCGTTGTCGTTGACGCCCCCGACAAGGTCCTTGATCGCCGTCGGCTGGTCGCCGGCCGGCTCGAAATCCGACACCATCTTGATGGCGATGCCGCCCTCGGATTTTTCCGGACGGGCAGGGCGATGCGGCGTCCACAGCACGCCGTCCTTGTGCAGGGGATTGCCGGATTCGATCAGCGCCGACAGCGCGGCGACTGTGGCGGTGACGCCGCCGGAGGCCATGGTCTCGGCATCTTCCAGCGAAATGTCGAGGCCGGCGACCGGATTGAGGCCAGCCGCGGTCCGCTCTCGGGCCGACGCAGCACCGCCCATGGACGTGCCGCGCGCCGAGCGGCCGGGCGCGGCGGAGCGTTCAGGGATCTTTTTTGCGGCCTTCGGCGACTTGCTGGAGGCGCGCCCCTCCTTCTCGGCGTCCTGTTCGATCTGCTCGGCCCAATCGGCGATCGAGCCGGTCAGCGGCGCACCGCTGAATTCGGCTTGCGGCGCCTCGGCAAAGCCGCCCTTGTGTAGGGGCTCAGAGGCATCGAGGAAATCGGTCAGCGGGCTGCGCCGCTTGGGTGGCGAAGCGCGATCGTCACCCGCCGGCGGCGGCGTCTTTTTATCGGGAGATTTGGCCATGTTCCGAATATGGGCAGAGTCAGCCAAAATGGAAAGAGCCGAGTGGCGAGCCGCTCGGGACGAAACCAGGCTGCTGACACAAGGGTGTCAGGAGCGGTGTCGCTCTGCAAACGTGTCGCGGCTCCTCACGCCGACTTCGGCGGGTTTGGCGCGCCGCCGAATGCGTCGGACAGAATGCGGTAGTATTTTTCCGCTGTCGTGCCATTGGCATCGGCGGTGTTCTGGCCCAGCACGAACTTTCGCGTTCCGCCCGGACCCAGCAGATGCGTGGTCGCCAGAAGACCGGCCAACTGCGCTTTTGACGCGTTTTCGACAAAGGGCCGGCTCGCCTTGACGTTCAGGATGCTTTTGTAGTTCCGCCGCGTATAGGCGATCATTTCCAAGTCTTGGCAATTGCCCTTGTTTGCCAGCCAGTCGTCGCGGCCGTTGACGCCGTTCTTGCCTGTCCACCAGCGGTTCTGCTTGAGCAGCCTGGTGACCGCACCCGTCTTGACGTAACCGCCATCGATCAAGGCACCGGCGCCGAACTGCCAGCGGCCGATATAGCCGTAGCGGTTGAAGGCGCCATAGTTGTTGTTGGATTCGCGGGTGCCGAGCGTCTGTATATACAGCACCCAGTCATCGTTCGTGAACGGGCCTAGCGTGCCGCTGCCGAAGTTCGGATCGGGAGTGCCGGGTCCCGCGTTCGAGGTGGGCACCGAATCGAAACCCTTGAGCATGCGCATGGCCACAACCTCCTTGCGGCCGTATGAGGTTTCTCGCACTTCGTTGTGCTGATTGCCGCCGAGCAAGGTGATGTCGATCGCCGTCTGGTTGACAAAGAAGCCGACGTGACCGCTGGCATCGCTGGTCTGCGGACGCAGGATGACGATGGTACCCGGAGCGACCGCATCGGCTTCATGGGCGCCGATCGGCACTTCGACGTCGCCCCATGTCTTCCAACTGGCGGCCGTGCCGGCGGTGGCGATGGAAACCGAATCCTTGGCGGCTTCGGAACCGCAGTTTCGCAGGCACCAGGCGACAAAGGCTCCGCACCAGGGGATCTCCTTGGCCGGTGCGAGCGCGGTCGCGGTGAAATACTTCATCACCTCCGGGTTGGGCGGGATACCTTTTTCGGCAACCCCCTTGGTCTTCTCTTCGCGCGCCGTCACCAGCCATGGCAGCGTCCCCGACACGAAATAGATGACGTCCTCGGGAGTCAGTTCGCGGACCAGTGTGAAGGACCGCTTCAGGGCCTTGTCGAGGGCATCGGCGAGTTTCTGCTCCAGGGCGGTAATGGTCACGCCGTCCGCTTCGGCGCCGAAAAAGGCGCCATATCGCGCCAGTATGGCGTCCCTGTTGGCGACACCGGTCAGCAGGGAGTGGGCGGTCTCGCCGCCGGCGGCAGCAGCCATCTTGCCAATGAATTGAAATGCCACGGCTTCGCCCATGGCGATATGGATAAAGAGTTCCATCGAAGAGGGTATATAAGGTCCGCTGCCGGCCGCCTGGTCATTGACGCTGAATTTCGTGCTTATGCCGCGCGTCGCTTCCAGAACCAGGAATGCGAAGCCGTAACACTGGAATACGGGTGTCTCGATATCGTCGGCCTGGAAGCCGCTGTCGTTGGCAGCGCTGTCGGTAAAAGTCTTCCATTGCTCAGCAGTCAGCGCGAAGGGGCCGAAACGCCCGTTTGCGCTGATGTTCTGTGGCACTGAAGCCGTTGCCGTTCCCGTTTCCTGCAGCGCATAGGCGATCATGAAATCGCGGTTGATGCCGAGGCCGGTATTCAGCTGTCCGGCATTGGTGACGCGGGCTGCGAGCGTGCAGTTCTTGACAAAGGACCAAGGGTCCAGAGGTTCGGGCGTCGGCGGGCTGGCCGAATCTAGGTCCTTGGCCGGCACCCATCCCCGGACGGTGCTACCGTCGACACGGGCCTTGACGAAGAACCAGGTTCCGTTCGGGTCGACGTGCTCGTTCTGATCCTCGGCCTCGATCCGGCTAGCCGAGGTCAGGATCGCGGCGGTATCCAGTTCCGCGTCAGTCGGCGGCGATGATGGAATGTTGACGAAAAGCAGCGTGTTGCCGCCCGGTCGCGTCGTAAAAAACATGTCCTCAACCCCCTCGTGCCCGCGATCTGTTACTGGACTACCCTTTGGCTGATGATGCGCTTGTACATTCTGGGGGTGACTTCGGATGTGGAGACACCCTCCATTATGTAGTTCTTGTTCTTCTCATAGTACCTGACCAGAAGAGGGCGGGCCTCCACCAAGGTTTCATTTCCGGTGACGGCATCGTTTTCGCCAAGGGCGGCAACGAGATCCTTGTAAAAGGAGGTTTCGTCAGCGGGCGTCACGAAGACGAGCCGTTCGAATACGTTGCTGAACTTCGATTTGGCGCAGGCGCCCTGCTGCCTTGCATCGGAGAGGAGCTTGCCACCTTCTTTCTGGTCCAGCAGATTGTCGGCACTCGGCTGGCCCTTCTTCAACGCCAGCATCAGGATGCCGGCACGGGTCTTCGGACCGAAGGCGTTCGAGGCCTCGACGCACAAATAGTCCTGGATCATGGTGAGATCAGAGGGCTGGAGCTGCTTTTCCCAAGGTGTTATGGCTCCAGTGATCGGGTTCTTGATCGTTGTGTCGCCGCCCTTTTCGCGTGACCCGGAGTTGAATCCGCGCTCGGGTCCGGCCGCGGAATCGCCGATCACCTGTCTGGAGCCGACCGGCGTCTGGTTGATCGTGTTGTCCTCATCCACCGGGATGCCGCGGCTACCCAGCGTCGAGTAGTCGTTGATGTTGGTCTCGATCGCGAAAGGCAGGCAAAGGCGCAGATAGGAGCGCAGCGCATATTCGGCTTCGGGGCGGCTTTCATAGCGTGTGCCGGCGGTGTTCTCTCTGAAATCATGGCGCGCGCGCAGCACGATCGAGTTGATCGTCGAGGATTCGACCTCGAGCAGCAGCCGGGAATGATAGTTCTCGACGCTTTCGGTCAGCAGTCCGAAGGCATAGCCGACGAGGCTTATCGCCTTGCTCCCGGGGCTGACGATGGCAAGCACGCTGGCGGTCGCGCCCCTTAGATCATTGACCTCCGACAGAAACGGAGCCTTGGAGCGCTTCCTGTCATCGAGCCATTCGAGATAGCCATCGCATCGCCGGTCGATGTCATTCATGCCCTGGCGCACTATCATCGTCCAGACGGCGCGATCGGATAGCGGCAGGACACAGCCGGAGTAGCCCGCCTGCTCGCAAAGGAGACGGAAGTACTGGGTCTGCAGTTTGGTGGCGGCCGCCCCGTCGCTATAAGCCAGCTCCGAGCCGATGCCGTTGCTCAGATAGCTGCCGTTCGGTCCCTGGCAGGCGGCCAGGACCGAGGACAGAACTGCGAGCAGAACGATGCGTTTGTCGGTACGGATCCGGAAAAGCTTCCCGAAAAGCAACGCAAAGTTCAACAGCATGATGGATCGTCCCCGTCCTGGGACGATCATTTAATCGAAAAGGCGCGCCGATACTGTGAAACGGAACACTTTCGTGAGTTTATCCCCGATATCAACAGGGCATTGCCACGCGGCAAAACTGCGTATTTTTGGATCGAGAAGCGAGTTTTAAAACCTTATTTCATCGATTCAATAAGTTAAGATCATTGTCCGCATCCTGTCACCGCTCAACTGGCGGATGGCCACACTAAACTCGTGATCGCAAAAGAATTCGGTGCGCTCAATTGAACCACAGCGCAAACGTCAGAAACCCGCTGCCGCCGAACTGGCGCTGGATCTGGTTGAATTCCTCGCTGGTCAGGATCTTTCCGCTTTCGAGATAGGGGGCGATGGCCGGGCCGGTGATCGACAGCACCAGATCGAAGGTTTTCGGTTCGTCGAAGAACCGCTTCATGTTGATGCCTTTGCCGGTGATGCGGAAATGCGGCAGCAAGGTGCGGCCTTCGAGCAGATCCTCGGCCATGGTCAAGGTGGCGAGCCAGGCCTGGACCTGCTCCTCGCCGACTTCGAGGCCGGTGAGCCGGTTGGTGCCTTTCTGCTGCGGGCCGGGCAGCCATTCGCGGTCATTGTCGGTCTCGGCGCGGATCGATTTCCAGTCTTCGCGCGACAGCCGGATCATTTCCAGCAGATGACGCCGCGCCGCTTGCCGGCGTTCGGGCTCGACAACCGGCCAGTTGACCAGATGCACCAGGGAGATGAAATCGGCGAAGCGCCATTCGGACGAGAAGATGCTGCCGCCCATGCCGCCGTCCGGCGGGACGAGAATGTCCTGCAGCGGCAGTTTTGCGCGCGGAAACAGCATGTGAAACGAGCCGTCGAACATGTTCCTGAAGTCATGCGCCAGCCAAAAATCCGCCTGCGCCATCAGGAAATCGGCATAGCCCTGCAGCCAGAAACCGTCGGCGCGGTCGAAGCGGAAGATGAGCGGGGTGGCGTCGGGCGCATCGCCGCTTTTGTTGGACAGTGCCGCCATGATTGCCGCGAGACTTTCCTGCGGCGTGATGTTGCCATCCTCGTCAAGGTCTACGCCGACATGGGCGAGATCGATCTCCATGCCTATATCGGCATCGGCCGGCACTGAGCCCAGCGTTGCCGTGGATTTTTCAAGCCGGTCGCGGAAAGCGACAAGGATGGCGCGAAACTGCTCGTAGGTCAGCGGCTCGGGATTGGGATTGTCCGGCACCGGCAGCCGCATCAGCGGCAGCATGAAGGATTGCGGACTTTCGAAACCGTGGCGGTGCAGGCCACCGGCGAGGATCTCCAGCGCGGTGAAGAATTCGCCGGCGCCGGCGGCATAGGCTGAGGCTGGATCGGTTGGGGCCGCGGCTTCGAGCGTGGCGAGCGCGGCGTTTCGCTCGGCCACGGTTTTCGCTTCGAACAGCGCGCTCGCTGCTTCGGGCGCCGCGGCGCTGGCGGAAGACAGCGGCAGCAGCAGAATGAACGCTGATGCCAGCAGGCTCGAAAGTCGCTTCATGTTGATCCTCCGATGTGCCGTTCCGCAGCAACCATACACGCATCTGCTGCGCTGCGCCTGTCGGTCCTGATGCGGTGCGAGCCTGTATTTCAATTGGCCAAGAGTCGACACTTCAACCATCCCAGCAGACAGTCTACACAAGGCAAACGATTGGGCATTGCGTGTCGAACTATCCGCTCTCCTATAAACTGTCGTGGCTGCCGCGCTTCCTGAAGCCTTCGCTCAGTGGCGATATCAGTGGCTTTGCGCCGGCAGCCGCAACCATGATCGAACCGCCGCCGGCGCGGACGGTGCGGCTGGCCTTCGTTGGCGACATCTCGGCGGTTGCCAATCGTGCCGTGCCCGAATGCGATCCGGCCATCGTGGCGCTGCTTGGTACCGCCGATCTGGTGATCGGCAATTGCGAAAGTCCGGTCGTGGAGCGACCAAGCGACGTAGTCGGCACGCGGCTCGGCACGCACCATGCGATGACCGAGCGGTTTCTTGCAGACGCACTGGCGGCTGTCGGCATACAGCGTGAAAAACTCGTGCTGTCGCTGGCCAACAACCATGTGTTCGACCAGGGCGTGGCGGGCTTCGAGGAGACGGTTGCGGCGCTCAAGCGCCTCGGCATCCGCAGCATAGGCACCACTGCCAAAGGTCCGGTCGCGCGGCTTGCGGTTGGGCCGCTGACCATCGGCTTTGCCGCCCTCACCCTGTGGCGCAATGCCGATGCGGCTTTGTTTGCCGGCCGCGTGTCCATGCAGAGCGATCCGGCGCGATGGCAGCGCGATGCTGCAAAGGGTGTCGATCTGCTCTGCGCGGTGCCGCATTGGGACTGGGAGTTCCGGCATTTTCCGCGCAGCGAAACGCGGGCGCTGGCCAGGCAGCTGGCCGGCCACGGCGTTGGCCTGGTCGCCGGCCACCACGCCCATGTCGTGCAGCCGGTTGAGCGGCTCGGCAAAGCGCTTGTCGCCTATGGGCTCGGCGATTTTCTTGGCACCGCCTTTGCCCGCCAGCCATGGCCCGGCCGCATCGGTTGCATTTTCGTCGTCGACGTTAGTGCCGATCTCGGCAAGCGCGGCGCGATCGCCGCCTACGGGCTGCACCCTTTCATGCGGCTGCGCGCCGGCAATCATGAGCGGCTGGTGCCGGTGGCGGCGCTGCAGGGCCGGCTACGCGGCAAGGTCGAGGGTCGGTTGAAGACGATCTTTGGCGGCTGACGACTTTCCCGCGAAAGCGGCTATCATGGGCCACTAGAGCGTTTCACCGTTTCGCGGAAACGGCGATCCGCTCTATCTCTGTTTTTACGCGATTCCGGACGGAAAACCGCTCACACTTTTCCTGGAATTGCTCAAAGGCTTGCGAGGGGGCGATGGAAACAGCAGATTTCATGCCGAGCGAAGCGGTGATCGCTGGCATCAGGAAAAATATCGAAGCTTATGAGGCCGGACGGGCGTCGGCCTACCGCCAGGTGCGCTGGCGGGTGCCGGTGTTTTTGGGGCCGCTGCTGGTCTTTGTCGTGCTGGTGGCCTGGCTGTTCAACAAGGTCGCCGACGCCAACGAGCAGTGGTTCTCGACACCGCATGTGTTCCTCTATGTCGGCTGCTTCTTCACAGCGCTGCTGCTCTATTTCCTGGCGATCACACCGGCGACGCGGCTGCAGCAATCGTTTCGCGACACGCTGCTTCCGATCATCTTCGGTTTCATCAGAGATATGCGCTATCAGCATGGCGTGACGCCGAATTCCTTCGACCGGCTGCCGCGCGCCGTGGTCGGCTCCTTCAACCGGCAGGCCTTCGACGACATCGTGTCCGGCCGCTACGAGGACTTTCCGTTCGAACTCTACGAGGCAGAGTTGCGCGTAGGGACGGCCAAAAGCTCGTCGACGGTATTCAAAGGCGTCATCGTTGCCTTCGAGACGATTGCGCCGTTCCCCGGCATATTGGTGGCGGCGCGGCGGGCCAATGCGGTCGTCGGTTTCTTCCGCAGCATATTCACAGCAAAGATGCAGGAATTGTCATCCGGCGACGCGGCGCTCGATGCTGCCTACGAATTTCGCACCGACAATATCGCGGCCGCCCAGCCGCTGGTGACCGGCCGGCTGGCGCAGGCGCTGAAATGGCTGCATGAAACATGGCCCGAGGACCAGGCACGGGTGGCGCTCAACGGCAGCGACGGTTTCCTGCTTTTGCCGCAGCCGAAGAATTTTTTCGAACTGCCCGCTATTTCCGTGCCGCTCGACTACACCAGCCACATCGCGCCGATGATCGCCGACATGGGCGCTATGCTGGCGACGGCGGCGCTGGTGCGCAAGATCGGCGCGAAAGACGACGCGGGCTAGCCGGATCAGGAAACAAAATGTGTCCTCGGCGATGTTATGAGAACCATTTCGCGATGCCGCCGGCCGCGAAATGCGGCAGGCGCGTGATGGTCACAAGACGGTTGTTTCGGGCGACTAACCGACTCTTTTCGTGGGAAAAGCGCTGTAGCAGGCGACCGCCCGATTGGCCGGATCAGCGGGACCGTCTGACAATGTGTCAGAATTAAGTAGCTGATTCTGTTTGCAAAATTCATTCAACGTGATTTGCGGCCGGTAGCTTTCCGTACCAGCTTCGGGGCGTTCGGTGGCTGCCGCTTCCACGAGGCAGCGGTCCCGGCAAACTGAAACGGAGTACCTACCGATGAAGAAAATCCTTGTGACCACCGCCGCCATGCTCGCCTTAGTTGGCACCGCCTATGCCGCGACCGTTCAAGGCACCATCCAGGCGGTCGATCCGACAACCAAGTCGATCACGCTGGACGACGGCAAGATCTACCAGCTGCCGCCGGAAGCGGCGATCGAAAAACTGAAGATCGGCGCCAAGGTGGCGGTGACCGTCGACGACAAGACCGGGCTGGTCACGTCGATCGAAAAAGCTTCGTAGAGATATTGCCGGCAGCAGCCTGCTGTCGGAACCTTTTTCAACAATGCCCCCTGTCCCAGGAGTGGTCGGTCCCGTCCGGGGCCGGCCGCTTTCATGCCGATGTTGCCAGTCAGCGCCAGGCGACCAGGATGACGCTCATCAACCCCACCGGCTGCATTCTGCGGCCACGGAATTGCTGGCGTCCTATCCGGAATTGCCGGCGTTCCTCGCCAGCAAACGGCAATTTGATCCGATGGCGCTGTTTTCCTCGACCTTCTGCCGTGCGATCAAAGCGCTGAGCGGCGTGGCATAGCAGACGACAGGAGCGGCGATGCGAACGAGATCAGCGGCGATGGCACTGGCTGTTGTGGCGCTTTGCTGCGGCCCGGCAGGATCGGAAGACCTCAAGGCGTTCAAGCTGACGATCGACGGCGTCGCCGTCGATATCGATGCCGGCGAGAGCGTCGACGTCACCTTGCCGGATGGGAAGAAGGCCAAGGCGACGCTCCAGCGCAACGACTTCGCCACCTTTTCTGGTGACCATTTCTCCTTCGTCCATCCAAGCGACGTCCAGGTCACCAAGACCGATCTGGATGAGCACACCAGCCAGTATCTGATGGCGTCGGCGCTCGGAACGATCGTCATCCTGCAAGAATATTCGGCAATGAACCCGGTGGCGCTCAACCAGCTGATGCTGCAGGAGATGACTAAGGAATCGGTGCAAGCGGGCGCGACGCTCACCCAGGAGCCGACAACGCGCAAGCTTGCCGATGGCAGGGAACTGACCGGCATCCGTGCCACGGTCAAAACGCGAACCGAAAGCGCCGACTATGAGGTGCTCAGCTTCGGCGCGTCGGATCAGGGCGTCATCATGGTCACGCGCCTTGGCGAGGAAAACGCCAAGACCGAAGGGCCGCTGATCGACAGATTCTGGCAGAGCCTTGAAATTAAGCTTTAGAGCCTGTTGTCCAGTCGGGCTTACAGCCCGTCCGGCATCAGCCCCGTCAGCCAGTTCGCCGACCGCTTGGCGATGCCGACAGTCGCGGACGCGGCGCGGCCGAGGTCGGTCTTGACCACGGCGTAACCGTTTTTCGTGCGATAGAGCACGCCGGTTCCGCCATTGACCACTTGTTCATAGGCGACGGGCCGGGCAGCGGCCGCGTCCATGGCCGTCGTCGGCGAGCCGACGGGGACGCTCGGCCGATGGCTCAGTTCCGGCGGCAGCGGGCTTTCAACCCTGACGACCTTGCTGACAGGCTTCAACTCCGGGCGGGACGCGGTCGCGGCCAGTTGCGAGGAGGACGACGAGCCCTTCGTGCGGCAGATGCCGGAGACCAGCGGGTAGTTGAAATTTTTCTGGTGCAACATCTGGCTTTTCATCGCCGCCTGGCAGTCGGCGATGGTCGCCCATTTGGCCGGCGTTTCGCCGATATACTCGCAGAGCTTGGCGTCGCAGTCGCAGCCGACGATGGTCATGGCGACAAGGGCGGTCTTGATCACGGTCTTGTCCCTTCGAATTGCCCCACGGCAGCCTCTCCATCGCTGCGGAACAAGGCGGGATTTTGGCCACGATCAAGGAATGAGCGCGGCGAAGCGCGACATGACGCCCAAGGGTGCCAGCTGTGACCGAAAAACCTCAGTAATCGTAGACGTGTTCGAGCTTGGCGCCGGCCTTGATCAGCGCCGGCAGCACCAGATGCAGCTTGCGCACGGCAACGGTCAGGCCGGTGCGGTGCATCTCCGGTTGGGCCGGAAGCGGGTAGCTGAACAAGATGCGGGCACCCTCCGGCGGGGCGACCTCGCTGGCGGATAGAACGCTGATCATGATCTCGTCATTGCCGCCGATTTCGACGAAGGAAACGCCCTTGTCGATCAGCCGCGGGATCATCTCGGTGAACACCTGGTAGCGTTTGGTGACGAAGATCGTGCCGTCAGCGCCGAAATCGCGCTCGAGCAAGGTGTCGGCCTCATCGTGCGTCGCTTCGCCGACCGGCCCTTTGGCCCAGACATGGATGTCGCGCAGGGCCGGGCCAGAGGTGGCGGCGAGTGCCTTGGTGATCAGGTCGGCGCAGGCTTGCTTGATCGTGTCGGCGAGGCCGAAGGCGAGCTTGCGTTCGCTGGTGCGTACGCCGCTGTCGCCCGGCGCCGGCTGCACGGCAAACAGTCCGGCACGCTTGTCGGCATAGGGAAACTGATACCATGGCACCTGATCGAGAAAGCTCGCATATTCGCCCGCCACCTTGGCCTGGTAGATGTCGGCGGCGGTACGCTTGCCGGCGGTTGCCTCGGTGATGCGGCCGACCGTGTTCTCATAGGCCCATTGCAGGGCATGCTCGATCGTGTGGCTGGTGCCGATGACGACCAGCATCTGATGTTTGTCGAAGTTGAATTTGTCGCTCGCGCTGGCCCGGATCATCATCGCGTAGTCCTGCCAGAAGCGGCCGACATAGGCGAAGTAGGGGAAGCCGCTCGGCTGGTTCTTGTCGACGAAGCCGGCATAGTCGCGGGCGGCGTAGACGATCGACCATTCGGGGTAGGTGAGGTAGGTCGATTCCTCCGGCCGCTGGTAGCCGGGAAGCTCGGCCCGGACCTTGTCGGCCAGCGCCTTCGGCGGCGCGCCATCGGCAATGCCCGCCAGAGGTGCGGTGTCCAGCGACGGCGTGGTCAGGAAGCCGTAGCTCAACCCGACGATCGGGATGAGGATGACAATGACGATCAGCCAGAGGATCGTCTTGATGATGCGCTTCAGCCAGCGGAACAGGAACATTCCGGTCAGGCCGTGGCGAAGTGGTCGGTGCCGGCGTCGAGGCAGCCCGAACCGGTGATCAGGCCGAGCAAACCGTCGAACAGACAGACCGAGCCGAGCTTGAAATAGGACACCGCCTGGCGATGAGACATGAAGGCCGCCGCCTCCGCCCAGACGCCGGAGAAGGCGTGCAGCAGGTCATCGGCAAGCTTCTGGATCAGCGTCATGAAGTATCCCCCTTCAAGCGACGCGACGATAGTAGCCGATTCTGCCGCAGGGTGAAGCGGCACCACGACAGGTTGTGGGGGATGGCCAAAAGACAGTCGGCGCCGGGATTTCTCCCAGCGCCTCCCTGTCAGATCAGGACACGGTCGCGGCAGCAACTTCCGTAAAGTCATCGCGCCTTGCCGGCCTTGATTTTGACGGTCCTGCCAGTCACCACCCGAGGGCAGTGCCCGTTCCAGACCACGCCGATCTCCACCCTTGCGAGCTTCGCCCAGCGCGCCATCGAAGGTTTTTGCCGTCCTTCATGGCAGCATCGGTCCGCCGTTGGCGTTCGCACGCTTTCCGCGGCCCCGTAGGTCTCGGCATCCATCCCTCCAACAGGCAAGCCTGCTCTCGTTCCGGGCCGTACGGGCCTCAGGAAATCCGCCTTTTCGCTTTGCCTTTCGGCGTGGCGATCGGTAGCCGCCTGAGATGGGTTCAACGTACGCCGGGGAAGTGGTTTGCGATACTGCTGCGAGCCTGTGGATAGCGGGATTATCGGGGACTACGTTCGGCAGCGAAGGGATTTTTTCGGCCGCACCTGACCGACAGGCGGGTCCAGTCATTTGTGGTATGCTCGGGACATTCGACCTTGCTCTGCAGTCCGGCGCGGTCTTCAATGCCGGCAAAGGATTCGAGGCGCAAGCGTCTTCGATCTCCCTGGGGAGGGTGTGCTTGAAGGTCGGGGTCATTCTCAATCCGATTGCCGGCGGCGGCCGGCTGAAACGGCATTGGCCGGAGGTCGCCGCCTCGCTGAAAAAGCACTTTGGCGATTTCGAACTGCGCGAGACGCAAGCCGAGGGCGATGCCGAACGGCTGGCGCTCGACCTGGCGGCAACCGGCTTCGACCTGGTGATCGCGGCGGGTGGCGATGGCACCGCCAGCGAAGTGGCCGATGGGCTGTTGCAGGCCTCCCAGGAAAGCGGCCGGACGACCGAGCTTGGCCTTTTGCCTTGCGGCACCGGCATCGACTTTGCCCGCGGGCTCGGCCTGCCGAAAGAGGTGGACGATACGCTGAAGCGGATCGCCGAGGCCAAGGCTCGCACGGTCGATGCCGGGCGCATCTGCTACATCGACGATCATGGCGCGCTGGCCAGTCGGCACTTCATCAACATCGCCAGTCTCGGCCTGTCCGGCGCCACCGATCGCGCGGTCAACGCCGACAAGCGCAAGGGCAAGATGTCGGCCAAGGCGCTGTTCCTGTGGCGCACCGTGGTCGAGTTCGCCCGCTACCGCTTCCAGGATGTGAGGATCACCGTCGATGACGGCGTCCCGGTCGAAGCGCGCATGGCGCTGGTGGCGGTGGCCAACGGAAAATTCTTCGGTGGCGGCATGATGATCGCGCCCGACGCCGAGCTGGACGACGGCCAGTTCGACATCGTCATCCTGCGCGCGGCGGGCAAGCTGAAGCTGATCTGGGACATCCGCCTGCTCTATGGCGGCCGACACCGCAACCATCCGGCGATCACCATCCTGCGCGGCAAGAAAGTGGTTGTCGAACCGCTGGGCGATGTGGAAAAGAACGGCGCGCTGGTCGACATAGACGGTGAGTCGCCAGGGCGGATACCGGCCACCTTTGAGATCCTGCCTGGGGCGCTGACGCTCAGATATTGATTCAAGACGTTGAGAGATTGATTCAGGCAGCTGCGGGCTTGATTCCGCCCGGCTGCCCAATTCGCTGAAATCGCTGGTAAAATTTAGCCGCCTCAGATTTCCAGCTTGGCCGGGAAGCCCGGCGCGCGCAGGTCGGTTCCAACTGCATCTTCGAGCAGCTTGACGATCTGGGTCGACCAGGCACCGCCGCCATAGGCTTCCTTGCCCTGCTCAAAAATCGCGTTGACGCATGATGCCAGGTCGAGCGGCACACTGAAATCCTTGCCCATGCCGAGCGCAAAGCCGAGGTCCTTCAGCGCCAGGTCCATGGTGAAGCCGATGTCGTAGGAGCCGTTCAGCACCAGTTGGCTTTCGGTCTCGTGGACGAAGCTGTTGCCGGAGGAAGCAACAATGGCGTGGTAGGACTGGGCGAGGTCGAGCCCGCCCTGTTTGGCCAGCATCAGCGCTTCGCCGGCGGCGACGAGATGGATGAAGGCCAGCATGTTGGTGATGACCTTGATCACCGCCGCTGAGCCAACGGACCCCATCAGGAACGATTTTGCGCACATCGCCTCGATGGCCGGGCGATGGCGCGCATAGAGCGCCGCATCGCCGCCGACCAGCGCGGTGATCTTGCCGACCGCCGCCAGATGCACGCCACCGGTGACCGGGCATTCTAGCGTCTCGATGCCGCTGGCCGAGGCGAGGGCTGCCAGCCGCAGGATTTCGTCGCGGCCGTTGGTCGACATCTCGATCCAGGTGCCGCCCTTGGGCAGACCTTCGAGCAACCCGTCCGGGCCGGCCAGCACCGCTTCGCTGATCTTGGGCGAGGGCAGGCACGTGATGGCGTTACCGGCACGGGCGGCGGCTTCGGCCGGACTTTTGGCAGCCGTAGCACCGAGCGCCACCAGGCGTTCGACGGCAGTGGGGTCGCGGTCATAGACGGTGACGGCAAAGCCATTGCGGATCAGGCTGGCGGCAAGGTTACCGCCGAGATGGCCAAGACCGATGAAGGCGTAGTTTTCGCGCGTGCTCACGGCATCAACGGCGTCTGCATCATCTGCAAATGCAGTTCCTTGCCGGTGAAGGGATGCGCGTCGCAGACGGCTTCGTTGAGCTCGACGCCGAGGCCGGGTTCCCCCGACGGAATGACATTGCCGTCCTGCCATTCGATCTTTGTCTTCAGCAGCGTCGCGTGAAAACCGTCCCACTGCTTCAACGATTCTAGGATGAGGAAGTTGGGCAGCGTCACCGCCAGCTGGATGTTGGCCGCGCCGACGATCGGTCCGCAATAGCAATGCGGAGCGACCTGGATGTGGTAGGCCTCGGCCATGGCGGCGATCTTCTTGGTCTCGAGAATGCCGCCGGAGCGGCCGAGATCGGGCTGCAGGATGGTCGCGGCGCGGTTCTCGATAACGCGGGCAAACTCGAACTTGGTCGTCAGCCTTTCGCCGGTGGCGATCGGTATCGACGTGCCCCGCGCAACCTGCGCCATCACTTCGGGCATATCAGGCGGAACCGGCTCCTCGAACCACAGCGGGTCATAGGGCTCGATGGCGCGTGCCATGCGCAACGCGCCAGAGGCGGTGAACTGGCCGTGCGTGCCGAACAGGATGTCGGCTCTTGTGCCGACCGCTTCGCGGATCGCCTTGATCATGCGCGTGGAGAGGTCGATGTCGACGAGGCGCGGCTGGTGGCCGTCGAAGGCGGTGTAGGGGCCGGCCGGATCGAGCTTGACCGCGGTAAAGCCCTGTTCGACATATTCGAGCGCGCAGGCTGCGGCCAGATCGGGGTCGTTGTAGACGTTCTTGCCGTGCGCATCCTCGGAATGGACGCTGCCCGTATGCGGATAGAGGTAGGTGTAGGAGCGCAGCGTCTCGTGCACCTGGCCGCCAAGCAGTTTGTAGACCGGTTTGTTGGCTTCCTTGCCGATAATGTCCCAGCAGGCCATTTCGAGTGCGGAAAAACAGCCCATGCCGGAAACATCCGGGCGCTGGGTGAAGCCGGAGGAATAGGCGCGACGAAAGAAGTTTTCGATGTCGTGCGGGTCGCGTCCCAGGAGATAGCGCTCGGCCATGTCCTCGACCATCTTCGCCGTGACATGGGCGGAGAAGGTGGCGTTGTAGGCCTCGCCATAGCCGACGACGCCGCCATCGGTGGTGAGCTTGACGAAGATGAAATACTTGCCGCCGATGCCGGGCGGCGGATTGCCGACAACCCAGGTCTTGACGTCGGTGATCTTCATTTTTGATCCTCCAGGACCAGTTCGGCGCCCTTCCATCCGGTGAGGATAGAGGCGGCGTTGGTGTTGCCGGTGATGTTGTCGGGAAAAATCGAGGCGTCAATGACGCGCAGGCCTTCGAGACCGTGCACTTTCAAGCGCGGGTCGACGACGGCGCGCGCGGGATCAGGTCCCATGCGGCAGGTCGACACCGGGTGGTAGACGGTGCCCGAGCGCTTCCGAAAATCCGTGATCAAGTCCGCGTCCGAATTGATCGATGGACCCGGCAGAACCTCTTCCTCGATGATTTCGGCCATTGCAGGCATCGAAGCGATATTGCGAACGAACTTCACCGCTGCCAGCATCTCTTCGACATCCGCATTGGTGGAATAGGCGTTGGCGACGATCTTGGGATAGTCGCGCGGATTGCTGGAGCGGATCATGATCTCGCCGCGGCTCGATGGGCGGCAATTGGACAGGCCGATGGAAAAGCCCGGCCACGGATCGGGGGTCAGGATCGGGCGCTCGCCGCTTTTCGGAATGAGCGTCGAGAAGGCCTGGAAATAGAGCTGCATGTTGGGCCGCGTCGCCGCCGGATCGGTACGGAAGAAGCCGCCGGCATGGTTCATCGACAGCGACAGCGGGCCGGAACGGGTCAGGATGTATTGCATGCCGACCAGCAGCTTGCCCCACCACGGGCGCAGGATCTGGTTGAGCGTCGGCAGCCTACCCTTGAAAGTATAGTTGATGCCGACATGGTCCTGCAGGTTGGCGCCGACATTCTCGTTGGCATGGATGACGGGTATGCCGAGGATGCCAAGCAGCGCCTGGGGGCCAATGCCGGACAGTTGCAGCAGCTGCGGTGAATTGATCGAGCCACCTGAAAGGATCACTTCACGACCGGCGCGGGCGGTCTTTGTCTCGCCGTTCTGCAGATATTCGATGCCGACGGCGCGTTTGCCCTCAAGCAGAATTCTGGTCGCCAGCGCATTCATCTCGACGCGGACGTTTTCTCGTTTCATCGCCGGATGCAGAAAAGCCCGCGCCGCCGACATGCGGCGGCCGTTCCTGGTGGTGATCTGATAGACGCCGACACCCTCCTGCGCTGCGCCGTTGAAATCCGGGTTGAGCGGCAGCCCGGCCTGTTGGCCCGCTGCGAGATAACGGCTGGTCAGCGGATGGACTGACTTCGAGCAATCGGTGATGTGCAGTGGCCCGCCGACACCGCGCCATGCGTCGGCGCCGGCCTGATTGTCCTCCAGCGCCTTGAAGGCGGGCAGGAGGTCGTCAAAACCCCAGCCGGGATTGCCGGCGGCTGCCCAGGCATCGAAATCCTCGCGTGCGCCGCGGATCCAGACCATGGCGTTGATCGAACTCGAACCGCCGAGCAATTTGCCGCGCGGCCAGTGGTCGATATTGCCGCCAAGGCCGGGATCCGGCTCGGTCTTGTAGTTCCAGTTGACCGCTGGATCGAAAAAAGTCTTGCCGTAGCCGAGCGGCATCTGCACGTAGAAGCGGCGGTCGGTGCTGCCGGCTTCCAGCACCAGCACCGAGAAACGGCCGGAAGCCGACAGTTTTTCCGCCAGAACCGAGCCGGCCGAGCCGGAGCCGACGACGATGAAATCAAAACTCTGCATGGTGGCTGCGGGCGGCTCCGGAATTTCAGGCTGCAGCCTAGACGCCGCAGGCTCCGAAAGTCGCCGTGCCATCCGGCATCGGCTGTGAAAAAAGCGACCGCTTCGGGGACGCGCTCTTCGCCTTAACCGGTACTTCCGGCATTTCGAGCGCGTTGACGCGTCGACGGCATGCCGATACGTGACTTGGAACTGTCGAACGCAAGGGGATTTCCGCATGGTGCAGTACGCTGAGGGACGGCCGATCGGCGATCTGACGCTGCGCACGCTGGCCATGCCTTCAGACGCCAATGCTGCGGGCGACATTTTCGGCGGCTGGGTGATGGCGCAGATGGACCTGGCCTGCGGCATCCGCGCCGCCGAGCGCGCCAAGGGCCGCGTGGTCACAGCGGCGGTGAAGGAAATGTCGTTCGCCAAGGCGATGAAGATCGGCGACACGCTGTGCATCTATACGCATGTCGAACGCGTCGGTCGCACCTCGATGACACTCAAGGTCGAAGCCTGGGCGCAACGCTATCTCTCCGATCTGATGGAGAAAGTGACCCATGCCGATTTCGTCATGGTGGCGCTCGACGGTGAGGGCAAGCCGAAGGCGGTTCCGGCCGAGAGCTGATCGGCTCGATCCTGTCAGCCTGATCAAACAGCAAGGTCGCTGCCAGCGTCCCGCCGGGCGACGCGAACGGCGATGCTGTGTGATGCTTTTCATAGTTGCGTTCGCAAACTTCCGTGACCGTGCCCGTGCGGACCCGGGAGAAAGACAATGCGTCAACGATTGCTGAACGGCGCATTGGCCGGCGCGCTTGCAGCTCTGTTCTGCCTGCTCGCCGCCACCGCCTATACTGAGTGAAACAGGACGACGTCGAGGCCGGTTGCGCCTCCGAAAATCACACCCTCGATCGGCAGACGGCCAGGTGCGAAATCTGCGTGGTGCCGCCATGCGACAGCGGTGCGACGACCGCTAGCCATTGCGCTGGTGGGGCGACCTGCATCATCGGCGGGAAGGTGGTCAGCCGGGACCCGAAATCGAAGCGGATCGAAAGCCGTCTGCGGACCGGACTGCAGATGCAGCCGTAGGATTGGCCTAAATCATGCTCCGCGCGAAAACCCTTGCAATGCAAGGGTTTCAGGCATGAATCCCATCGAACTTCGCGCGTGCCGCCCTGACGCGATCGGTGTTGTTGCGAGCCCATTCGCCGAGTGCGCCGACCGGCACCAGCAAGTCACATCCAAGCTGTGTCAGCTCGTAATCGACCCGCGGCGGGATGGTCGGAAACACGGTGCGGGTGACGAAACCGTCGCGCTCCAGACCGCGCAAAGTGGTGGTCAGCATCTTCTGCGAAATGCCGCCGACGGCGGCCCGTAGTTCGTTGAATCGCAGCGGTCCGTTGCCCAGTTTTCCGACGACTAGGACGGTCCATTTGTCGCCGACGCGCTGCAGGATTTCCGAGATGGCGCGACAGTCCTCGGTGCGGTGCGGGTGCCTAGGTAACAAAAAGGTGCCTCCTTGCGCGTCGTCTTGGCAGTATCTCATATAGCTCAGGTATCTAAATGATACCAGAAATACCTACTAGGAGAGCCCCCTTATGTCCAAACCCAAAATCGCCATCGTCGTCGGTTCGACGCGCGCCGCACGCTTCGCCGATGTGCCCACCCAGTGGATCGCCAAGATCGCCAAGTCGCACGCCGACATTGACGTGGAAGTCGTCGATCTCAGGGACTTCCCGCTACCCTTCTTCGACGAGGTTGCCTCCTCCGCCTGGGCGCCGTCGCAGAACGAAGTGGCACAGCGCTGGCAGAAGAAGGTCGCCGGCTTCGACGGCTTCATCTTCACCGCCGCCGAATACAACCATGGCCCGACCGCCGTGCTGAAGAACGCGATCGACTACGCCGCCAATGAATGGAACAAGAAGCCGGCCGGCTTCGTCGGCTATGGCAGCGTCGGTGGCGCTCGCGCTGTCGAGCAGCTCCGTCTTCATGCCGTCGAGTTGCAGATGGCGCCGGTCAAGTCGGCAGTTCACATCGCCTGGGCCGATTTCCTCGCGGTCAAGCAGGGCGAAAAGAAGCTCGATGAGCTCGAGCACCTGAACCAGGCAGCAACCGCGCTCGTCAACGACGTTGCCTGGTGGGCAAAGGTCCTGAAGGCAGCCCGCGCGGCAGACGCCGTCGCCGAGGAAGCCAAGGCGGCCTGAGCCGTCGAGCCAGAGATTATCCTCCCAAGGATATAGGGCGGCGCTTGCGCCGCCCTTTCTATTGCTGCGGTGTGCTCGTGCCGCGCCTGCCTTTGCCGGATGATGCAGTCCGGCAAGGCGATCCATGTCGTTCAACTCATCGGCATGGTGCTGTCCACACTGACAAAGTGCCAGCAGGATGGGCTCGAGGCTGAGGCCGAGACGCGTCGCCGAATATGCGATGCGCGAAGGCACTTCGGCAAAGATCACGGCTGACGAGACCGTGTTCCTCCATTTCGCGAAGCTGCTGGATCAGCACTTTCTATGATATCCTCCCAAGGAACATTGACGGGACAGACACCGCTACGGGGCGGCACCCGCTGCGTAGAGATGCAGGGCGCGGAAGACCGCCGTGTGGCCGGGGGTCGCAACACCGAACTTGATGCCCAACTCGTGTATGCGTCCGGAAAGCCAGGCGACCTCAATCGGTTTGCCCCTTTCGAGGTCGTTGGCCATCGACGATTTTACGTGCGGGGGGAATGCGGTCCATCTGGTCGTGACGCGCCCTTCGAACCCTTCGGCCATAGGATGGCCGGCCGCCGCCGCGACCGCCATTCCCTCGTCACGCAGTTGCTCGATGAAGATACGTGCCTCGGGGTCGTCGAGGATCGGGCCGATCCCGGAGCGCATGAGCGACGTCCCTCCGGAAAAGGCCGCGAGCGTCACGAACTTCTCCCACAGCACATTGTCGATGTCGGCAACCGGCTTCAGCTCGATCCCGATAGCACGATCGCAGAGCGCCTGAAGGTCCTTGATGAGAGGGTCGCGGTGCCCGCCGACGAGGACGTGGGGCAGCCCGCCAGCGTGGACGACTTCTCCCGGCTGTTTGATGAATGCGGACAGGTAGGTGACTCCGCCAATCACCTGGTCGCCAGGAACATGACGACCGAGGGTATCGACACTGTCGATGCCATTTTGCAACGTAACGACACGCGTATCCCTGCTGATAAGTGGTCCAAGGGCCGCGGCGGCCTTCTCACTGTCGTAGAGCTTGACCGCAAAAATCGCGAGATCGACGGGACCGATATCGGCCGGCGCGTCGCTCGCGGACACGGTGGGGAGGAAGATGTTGCCGACATCGCTTTGAATTCGCAGGCCGTCCCGCCGCATTGCCTGCAAGTGGGCACCGCGAGCAATGAAGCTGACGTCGCCTCCCGCCTCGACGAGCCTTGCGCCGAGGTAGCCGCCGATGCCGCCCGCCCCTATCATTGCGATCCGCATCCGTCCCCTCGACGTCAGCTGCCGCCATTGGTCGCGCGAAGCTGGAATGGCATTCGCCGATTAACATTAGCATTGCCTTGAATATAAGGCCAGCCGACAGGGTAGGTCCGACGGCAAGCCGATCACGACGTGGCCTCGCCTGCCTTGCCGCCCGCCTTGCCGCAATCGCGGGCTCGGCATCACGAGCAGATATCGGCAAACGATTCTAGCCGAACGTGGTGGAGGGATGTCCCCTCAGGGTCAAAAGCCTACATTCGACGAGTCAGCGCACCACTTCGCGGTGGCCGCCGGGCAGGCGGGTGGCGATCAGTTTGTCGATGCGGCGGCCGTCGAGGTCGACCACCTCGAAGCGCCAGCCTTGCGCGTCCACGCATTCGCCAGTCGCCGGCAGATGGTGCATATGCGCCAGCACATAGCCGGCGACGGTCTCGTAGTCGCGGTTTTCCGGCAGGTCGATGCCGAGAACGTCGGCCATCTCGTCGGCCTGCATATAGCCGGCCAGCAGCCATGAGCCGTCCTCGCGCCTGACGGCGTTTTCCTCGTCGCCGGCGTCGGTATCGGCGCGGAAGACGCCGGTGATGGCTTCCAGAATGTCGGCGGGGGTGACGATGCCTTCGAAGTGGCCGTATTCGTCATGGACGAGCGCCATCGGCACGTCCGATTCCTTGAGCTTGGACAACACGTCCAGTGCGTCGGCCTGATCGTAGACGATGGGTGCCGCGCGCACATGCTTGCGCGGATCGAGCGCGCGGCCGGCAAGCATGGCCGCCAGCACATCGCGGGTCTGGACGACGCCGACCATGACATCGACGCCGCCGTCACCGGCGGGCAGACGCGAATGCTGGGTCTCCATCAGCAATTTTCGGATCGCCGTTTCGTCGGACTGCAGATTGATCCAGTCGACTTCGGTGCGCGGCGTCATCACGGCGCGCACGGCGCGGTCGCCGAGGCGCATGACACCTGCGATCATCCGCCGCTCGTCGGATTCGATGGTGCCGTGATGCTCGGCCTCGGCGACCAGCATCTTGATCTCCTCGTCGGTGACCTTCTCTTCGCTTTCGCCGCGCTGGCCGAGCAGCCACAGGATGGCGCGGCCGGAAATGTCGAGGAGAAAGACAAGGGGCGCCGAGACGGTGGCCAGGATGGTCATCGCCGGGGCAGCGCGGGCGGCGACGCGCTCGGGATCGCGCAACGCGATCTGCTTGGGCACCAGTTCGCCGACGATCAGCGAGAAATAGGTGATGATGGCGACGACGATGCCGACGCCGAGCGGATCGGCGATGGTTTCACGGATGCCGGTCGAGGCCAGGAACTGGGCAAGCCGTTGCCCCAGCGTAGCACCCGAAAATGCGCCCGACAGCACGCCGACCAGGGTAATGCCGATCTGCACCGAGGACAGGAATTTTCCGGGATTGGAGCCGAGCGCCAATGCGCGGCCGGCGCCTTTGACGCCACGGTCGATCATCGCCTTGAGGCGGGCCGGCCGTGACGAGACGATGGCAAGTTCGGACATCGACAGAAGGCCGTTCACGCAGATGAGGACGACCACGATGGCGATTTCAACATAAAGCATGAGGGGTCAATAGCATTGCGGCGGGGCGATCGAAAATAGACGGCCGCCATTTTTCAGGGCCGTCCGTCAGGTGGCATCCCAGGGCGGCGACGAAAAGCGCTCGACCAGCGCGTCGACGACGACACGGACCTTCGGCGTCAGGTTGCGCGTGACTGGCCAGATGGCATTGACGACGACGTTTTCGACCAGACAATCCGACAGGACCATCGTGAGTTCGCCGCTTTTGAAACTGTCGGCTGCCAGCCAGGTCGGCAGGAAGGCGATGCCGCAACCAGCAAGGGCCGCATCGAGCATCGGTTCGCCGTGACCAAGGACGAGCCGTGCCTTGGGCACGAAAGTCGCGAGATGGCCGTCGGCCTGCCTTATGACCCAGGGACGAACGACGCCGTCGCGGCCATAGCCGATGACACTGTGAGAGGCGAGATCCTCGAGCGATTGTGGCCTGCCGTGTTTTTCGAGATAGGCAGGCGCGGCACAGATCGCCGAGCGCTGGGCATATATGCGACGCGCGGCGAGCGACAGGCTGTCATCGAGCTCGCCCATGCGAACCGCAAGGTCTATGCCTTCCTCGACCAGGTCGACGCGCCGGTCGTTGAAGGAAATTTCCATCGTCAAATCAGGGAATTGGTTGGAAATGTCGAACAGGACAGGCGCGACGCATCGGCGGCCGAAGGCGAGCGGCACATCGATCCGAAGCCGCCCGGACGGGACCTGCCGGCGTGAGGCGAGCAGCGACTGTGCGGCTTCGATCTCAGCCAGCGCCCTGACACAAGCTTCGTAGTAGCTGACGCCCTCACTGGTCGGACCGAGGCGGCGGGTGGTGCGGTTCAGCAAGCGGACACCAAGCCGCTGCTCCAATTGGGCGATCGACTTGCCGATCGCCGATTTCGTCACATGCAGCCGTTCGCCGGCGCCGGTGAAGCTGCCGGCCTCAACTGTCTGAACGAATGCGACGATGCCCTGCAGGTCGGCCGGTTCCATGAAGATTTCCTATTGTCAATTTATAGTCCGCAATCAGTCGAAAATTATGCCACATAGAAGCTCTATTTTCTATAGTCAGAACGCATAGATGTCTCGCGTGGCCACCAAACACGGAGCGCGAAACGACATGAGCACTGACATCAACAGATCCTGGCAGATGAGCGGCTTCGGCCTGTCGAAGCTGGGCCAGGTGAGGGGCAAGTTGCCTGAGCCGGGGCCGCACGATTTGCTGGTGCGGACCAAGGCCGTATCGCTGAACTACAAGGACAAGATGATCGTCGATGGCGTGCTCATCCCCGACCTTGCCTTTCCCTTCGTGCCGACATCCGATGCGGTGGGCGAGGTGATGGCTGTCGGCAGTGCCGTCAGCCGCTTCCAGGTCGGCCAGCGGGTGCTCGGGCAGGTGATCGCCGACTGGCCGGATGGCGATGCGCCGCCGGTGCTGCACAAGCGCACACTGGGGTCGTCGCTGTCGGGCATGCTTTCCGACCATGTCATCTTCGGCGAGGACGCCGCTGTGCTGGCGCCGCCGTCGCTCAGCGATATCGAGGCGGCGACCCTGCCGATCGCGGCGCTGACCGCCTGGTTTGCCATGGCAGAGGCGACCAAGCCGGTGCCAGGCCAGAGCATTCTCATCCAGGGCACAGGTGGCGTATCGCTGTTTGCGCTGCAGTTCGCCACCGCCTTCGGTCTGCGCGCCATCGTCACCTCAAGCAACGACGACAAGCTGGAGCGGGCAAGAAAACTCGGCGCCTGGCAAGTGATCAACTGCCGCACCCAGCCGGCATGGGACGAGGCCGCGCGCGAGCTGACAAACGGCGTGGGTGTGAACCACGTGCTGGAAATGGTCGGTGGCGACAATGCGCGGCGATCGCTCAACGCGCTCGCCGCCGACGGCCGGCTGTCGATTATCGGCCTGCTGGGCAGTACAGAGCTCAGCTTTCCGATCATCCCGTTCATGCGCAACCGCATCACCGTGCAGGGCATGTCGGTTGGCCACAGGCGCGCCTTCGAGCGGATGAATCAGGCGATCGAGGCGCTGGCGATCAAGCCGGTCATCGACAAGGTCTTCGGCTTCGACGAGGTGCCGAAAGCCATGCAGCATCTGGAGAAAGGACCGTTCGGCAAGATTGTCATCACCACGAGCTGACCTTTCGGTGGTCTCATGGCAGCTGCTTCAACACCCCGACCACGGCCTTGCCGTCGGTGAAATAGGGATCACCACCGCCATTGCGCCCGGCTTTGGTGGCGCCGATTCCAGGGATGTCGCTCGTCGAGACAAGCGTGCCGGCGGCGGTCAGGTCGCGGATCAGAGCGTCGCGCTCGGCGTCGATGTCGGGGCCGATATGATGGGTGACGGCACCGGTCTCATGGCTGAGGCCGACGCCGCGATCGAAGCTGGCCGAGCCCAGCCAGAGTGGGCGGCCATCGTCGCTGGTGGCGTCGGTCTGCCAGAAGCGGACGTGGTGACGTTGGTCGGCGCTGTCGCCGACCGGTTTTTCGAAGGCGAGGTCTTGGGACCGGCCTTCGAACAGCAGCCGGCTGACCGGCGCGTCGGGATAGGGGCGGCCGAACAAAACACTTTCGCCGATCTCGATGGCGGTCTTCAGCGTGACGGCGTCGGCCGTATCCCATCCTGCCACAGCGAAGGCGTGAACCAGTTCCTTCTGCGTGCCGACAAGGCCGACATTGATCGGATCGCCGGGAATGCCTTGCGGCGTGTGCGTCAGCATTTCGAAGCGCTGCGTACGAAAGCCGCGATCGTGAAACGTCCAGAATTCCGGCGCGGCGACATAGGCCAGCGCCAGATAGGCTGGGCAAAGCGCCACCAGCCAGGTCAATGCGCGTCGTCGCAGGCTTCGTCGGCTCATGAATGCGGCTCGATCCGTGCGGTATCTGTTGCCTGACAGACCCTGGAAATCAATAGCCAGCGGCGCGCAGCTGTTCTATCGTCGGCCATCGCTTTTTGGCTGGGTGGGCAGGGATGAAGCGGAAGCCGGTAGGTCGCGGTTCAATGGCACTGACGGCCGACCTCGTCGCGAGGGTCGAACGTATCGAACCGGATCCCGGTCCCGAGCCTGGAACAACCGAGCATACCGACGCGGAGTTCGACGGCCTGGTCGAGCGGTTGCTTTCACAGCACCGGCCCGAAGTGCTGTGGGTCTTTGCCTATGGGTCGCTGATCTGGAATCCCGAATTCGACCATGTCGAGCAGCGCCCGGCCACGGCGCCAGGATGGCACCGCTCGTTCTGCCTGAAGCTGACCCGCTGGCGCGGAACCCGCGATTTGCCGGCCTTGATGCTGGCTCTCGATCGAGGCGGCAGCTGCAACGGCATCGTTTATCGGCTGCCTGCGCAAGACCATATTGGGCAACTTGGCCAATTGATGCGCCGGGAGATCGATGCCAACCCACCAACCAACGTGCCGTGCTGGATCAAGGTCAAGACCAAGGACGGGCCGCTGCGTGCCCTCGCCTTCGTCGCCGCGCCGGACGGCAGGGCCTATGCCGGCCGGTTGCCATTGGAGCAGGTTGCCGACACGCTGGCGCGGGCTGCCGGGCATTGGGGCTCGTCGGCGCAGTATCTGTTCCGAACCGTCAGCAAACTGGAGGAGAGCGGGATTCGCGACTGGAACCTTTGGCGCATCCAGGATCTGGTGGCTCGGCAAATCATCGCGTCCACGGGCGGCGCCCAGCACGCCCGATCTTCACCCTAGCGGCAGGCGCGATAGCCGCTCTTGCGGTTCTTGATGTCGAAATGGAAATGGTTGCGGTGGTCGTAATTGTAGCCGGGGCCAAGCACGGTGGTGAAATACTGGCAGCCATCGGCGCGCACTGTGTTGAGGAAGCCACGGGTGCGGAAGGCAAACAGGCCGGGCTTGCGCACATCGATGTCGTCGCCATTGTTGAGCTCGATGCTCATGACGTCGAGCGCGTTGCCCTTGCCATGCTCCGACAGGACACCTTCGCCGGCAATGTTGCGGCAGGAATAGCTCGAACCCTGATGGATGGTCTTGACGCCGGAGAAATAGCGCCAGCGGGCGGACGGAACCAGTTCGTTCTTCGTCCAGCCGGCGAAGGTGGCGGCCATGTCGCAGGTCAGGGTGGCGGCAGGCTTCATCTGGATGCTGCCAATGGCCGAGACCTTGACCGGATAGTCGATGCCGCACTGGCCTTCGTGGATCGGCTGGACGTCAGTGTAGACGACGCCGAGGCGCCTCAGTTCGCTGCGGCAGTCGATCTCGCTGGCCGGCATCTGCTCGGGCTCAGACATTGGCTCGTCCATGCGCGGATAGGCGGCGGTGATGTAGGGGTTGGAGGGCACTAGGCTCTGCATGCCGCCGTATTGCGGAACGGCCGACGTTTGCGCGCCGACGTCGACCGCCGGCTGCAACGAGAATACGCTGCCGGTGTTGCAGGCCGAAACGGCGGCGAGGGCAAGGCCGGTGGCCACCATCGCTGCACGTTTCGATTGGCGTGCGACCATCGCAGCGGCGCGAAATATTCCGGCCATGGGCGGAATCCCTGTCCCTAGATGTCCGGCATTTTAACGATCAAGGGTAAAGGAAAACTCAGCGGTTGCGTTCACGCCTGCGGCTGAATTGCGGCAAGCAGCCTTACGCCTACTGGCAGAATGTGCCGCCATGCCGGCGCGGTTCCAAATCGAGATGGAAATGCAGGGAATGATCGGGGTCAGAACCTGGTCCGAGCACGGTCTTGAACGGCCCGCAGGCCGCCTTGCGAACAGCGTTGAGGAATTTGCCGTCCTCCTCCGGTGGCGTCGGGCCGACTTCGATCTTCCGGCCATCCGACAGCGTGAAGCTGGCGATGTCGAGCGCGTTGCCAAAAGCGTGTTCCGACAGTTTTCGGGTGCCGTGGCGCGGCCGGCAGACAAAGGCTGATGCCTGGCCGATCGACTTCAGATCAGCGCCAAATTCGGCTTTCGCGGCCGGCTGGATGACATCGATGGCAAAACGCGCGGCGGCCTCGGCCATCTGGCAATTGAGCTCGGTGCCGGGGCCGATGGCGACGGACTTGCCAAGCGTCTTCAGCACCAGGGGATAGGGGATCGAGCAGCCGATTTCGGGATTGCTTTCCGCCTTGTGCTCCTCGAACTCGACGCCGAGTGTCTTCAGCCGCTCCCGGCACGCAAGTTCCGCCGCAGGCATTTTTTCATCCGGCAGGTCAGCCGAACGCGGGTCGGGAAGCATCTTCTTGTCGCCTGCATCCGCTGGTTTTTCAAATGGCTGTGGGGCAACGGCCGGCGGCCCTGGTTCCGGCGGCATGGCGGTATCGGGTTTTGGCGTCGGTGTCGGCACTTCCGCCGGTGGCTCCGGCTCGCTTTCCGTATCCGCCGACGGTTCGGGGCGGGCCTGCTTTCTCTCATGGGACTTTTCTTCATTGAAGCGGTCGGACGCCCCGCCGGCCTTTGGAGCGTCCGTCTTCTGCTCATCCATCTCTGATGAATCGACCTTTGCAGCATCCGCCGGCCGCGGTTCGGGCACGGGCATATCGGGCGATGCCACCGGATCCGGGGTTCTCCGATGCGTCGGCTCCGGTGTGACCTGTCGGTTGCTGCGCCGTTTCATCGGCTTCGCTGCTCGCCGCTTCGGGGGTTGCTCGGCCCTCGGTGTCAGCAGTTGCTCCACCCATGTCGGCTTGTGCTGTTTGTGGCGATGTCTGGCGTCAGCCGGCATTGTCAGCAAGGCCGTGAGGCCGATGACTAGCAAAACCCTGACTGTTCGGGAAAAATTAGTCGACCCCATGGCCCTCAACGGCGGCAAGGCCTGGAGGTTGCCTTTGGTCGGCCGCTCAGGCGATCACGATCGGTAACGGCGCTGTCATGCACCAATCGCTTCCAGCCCTTCCTCCAGCCAGTCGGCCAGCAGCGGCATGCCGAGCAGATATTTGGCCGTGCGCTTGTTGGCACGCTCTCGTGCGGCGGCCAGCGCGTCCGTCCATTCCGAGGCGTCGTAGTCGCCGCGGCCGACCCAGGCCAGCGCGATCAGTTCGGCCGCTTCATCGACATTCAGGTCGTTGATCAGTTCGCGCAGTTCTTCCTCCGTGAGGTTTTCAGAACTCTCCTCGGCCAGGCCGTCATGATGGTGATTGTCGTGCGCCTCGCCGTCGAGCTCTATCTCGTGCTCCGCGCCATCGGCATAGTCTTCGTTGACGGCGGCGCTCAGCGCCTTGGCCTTGAGAATGAACAGGCGCACGGTGTCGGGACCGATCGAAAGCTCCCATTCCTTTTCAAGGCGCCGCTGCACTGGCCTTCTCCTCCGTTCTCCAGATGATAGCGGATTTAGAGCGCTCGTCACGTCACGTTCGGCTTACGGTCTTCACCTTGGCAGAATCCCGCAAAAACGGACCTGGCCGGATGTCAGTCTTGAGCGACTCCTGAGGAATAGTGGCTCGTTGCCAATAGTTTTTGGCGGACGCACTTTTTCCGGGATGAAACGGACTTCGCCCTGCGTTATTGTTGCATTATCATCCTCAAGGAGGCTTCGATGCATAAAAGAGTGCTGATCCAGGTGGCCGCGGCGCTTGTCGCGCTGCAGTTCTTTGCGGTTCCGGTGTTTGCAGCCGGTAGTGGCGGCAGCGATGACCAGACCCCCAAGTGCAAGAAGGGCGAGGTTTGGGACAAGAAGCTGAAGAAGTGTGTCACGCCGAAATATGGAATGCTCGACGACGACAACATCTATGATGCAGGTCATTCGCTGGCGATGGCGGGTCGCTATGACGAGGCGATCGCCGTGCTCAGCCTTGCCGCCAACAAGCAGGATCCCCGGATCCTCAACTATCTCGGCTATTCGCATCGCCATTCCGGCCGCGTCACTGTCGGCCTCGGTTACTACGAGGAAGCACTGCGCATCGATCCCAACTACACGCTGGTGCGCGAATATCTTGGCGAGGCGCATCTGCAGATCGGCGATCTCGCCGGCGCCCGCGAACAGCTCAGCGAGATCGAAAAGCGCACGGGCAAGGGTTCGCGCGAATACGGCATGCTGTCGGAACAGATCGACCATTTCATGAGAAGCTGATTTACCCCAACGCTTCTCGGGCCGGCTGCGAGCAATCGCGGCCGGTTTTTTGTTGGCAAAGCCGCATCTGCCGCCACGGCAATCGCGCCACTGGCAGATGAATTTTCAGAATCTGATTTTTTGGCGTGAAAAACCCGCGAAGATTGCTATATTCAGCGAAATTGCGGTGAAACGGTTCCGTTAGCCCGAGGCTGGCGGACCGTTTTCTTTTTGTACCCATCGACAAGGCTTTCCCCGAAACGCGGGGGTGGCGGCAGGAAAGGTCAGGCATCATGAACAAGGTCCCGATGACAGGCGAGGGGTTCGCGTCATTGAAGGAAGAGCTGCGCTGGCGTCAGCAGGAAGAGCGGCCGCGCATCATCGAGGCGATCTCCGAAGCGCGCTCGCACGGCGACCTGTCCGAAAATGCCGAATACCATGCCGCGAAAGAGGCACAGAGCCTCAATGAGGGCCGGGTCAACGAGCTTGAAGACTACATCGCGCGGGCCGAGGTCATCGACGTCAGCAAGCTCAGCGGCGACAAGGTCAAGTTCGGCGCCACCGTGGTGCTGGTCGATGAGGACACCGAGGAAAAGAAGACCTACCGGATCGTCGGCGACCAGGAAGCGGACGTGAAATCGGGCCGCATCTCCATCTCCTCGCCAATCGCGCGCGCGCTCATCGGCAAGGAAGTCGGCGACGCCATCGAGGTCAACGCCCCCGGCGGCGCGCGGGGCTATGAGATCGTCCAGGTGCAGTTTATCTAGGATCTTTCGATAATTCTGCTCTGGCAGCCAGCAACCTCTCGGCTTCCGCTATCACCTCATCCGCCGCAACGCGGCCGCCCGGCGTGGCCAGCAGCGTCGACGAATACGGCCCGCGCGGGCCGGTGAGACCGGGCTCGGTCGCCAGAAATATCGCGACGGTCGGCAGGCCGAAGGCGCTGGCGAGATGGGTAAGCCCGGTGTCGGCGCCGATGATCAGGATCGCGCGGCCGATGATTGCGGCGATTTCGGCAAGCGGCGATTTGGGCACCACAACAGTTTGTGGAACGGCCTTTGCGATGGCTTCGGCGACCGTTTTTTCACTGGCGTTGGACCAGGTGGTGACCGGCGTCATCTTACGCTCAACGAGAAGGCGGGCGGTTTCGATCCAGTCGCCGACCGGCCATTTCTTGTCCTCGCGGCTGGTGCCGTGCAGCAGGAAGGCGGTTTTTCCTGCAATTCCGGTCAGACCGCCAGGCGGCGGCTGAATGCCTGATACCAACGTCGAAAAATCAGGGGTGTAGCCGAGCACCAGCCCGAACAGCCGTCTCGTCCGCTCGATAGCATGGAGATTGCAGGGCACGGCGTAGCGGCGGTCGTAGAACAGGCTCGCCGATGGCTCGCGCGCGCTCGACCGGTCGAAGCCGGCGATCGGTGCTTTCGCCTGTTTTGCCACCAGGGCCGACTTCAGCAACCCTTGCGCATCGATGACGAGGTCGTAGCGGCAGGACCGCAGCGCGTGGCGCAATCCCAAGGCCTCGTGCCAGGTGCGGCGGTCGAGCAGCGCCTTGCGCCAGCGTCTTATGGCCACGGTGTGGATGGTGCCGATCGCCGGGTGCAAGGCGACAATGCCGGCAAAAGCTTCTTCAACGCACCAGTCGAACGACACATCCGGACGGTTGCGGCGCGCGTCCTCGACGGCGGGAAATGTGTGGATGACGTCGCCCATCGAGGAGGTTTTGACAATCAGCACCTTCATACGGCGGCCGGAATTTCCAGCAACCGGTCGGCTGCCGCCGCAACCCGTGCGACGTCCAGCGTCTTCAGGCAGTTGAGGTGGCCGAGCGGACAGATCTTCTGGTGGCAGGGCGAACATGACAGGCCGAGCCAGACCAACTCGCGGTGTTCGGCAAGCGGCGGCGTGTTTCGTGGCGATGTCGAGCCGTAGACGGCGACGATCGGCGTGCCGACCGCGGCGGCGACATGCATCAGCCCGCTGTCGTTCGACACCGCCAGCCTGGCCGCTGATATCAGGTCGATAGCATCCTCAAGCCGCGTCTTGCCGGCGAGGTCGACGACGCCAGGCGCAAGTGCTGCGATTTCCGCCGTCACGCCGGCATCGTTTTTCGACCCGAACAGCGCGACCTGAAAACCTTTGGCCATCATGTCGCGCGCAAGGCCGGCATAGCTCTCGCTCGGCCAGCGTTTGGCCGGCCCGAACTCGGCACCAGGCATAAGGGCCACGAATTTTTCCGCTCGCAACCCAAATCGACCGAGCAACGCCGCCTGGTTGGCTGCATCGACGGTCAGCTTCGGAGCGCGGAATGCCCCTCCTTGCGCGAGGCCGAAATAGGCTTGCGCGGTGCGCCGTTTCACCGCGTCGGGCAACGGCACAATGTCGGTCAGCAGGCCATAGCGCATTTCGCGCAAATTGCCGACGCGGCGCGGAATGCGGGCAAAGAACGGGATCAACGCCGATTTCCAGCTGCCCGGCAGGATATAGGCCATGTCGTAGCGGCCGCGCAGCAGACGTCCGAAGCGGCGGCGAATGGTGAATTCGAGCGCGCCGGGTTTCAGCGGAAAGTCGATCTGCTGGCGCAACTCGGGCATGCGCTTGACCAGAGGTGCGGCCCAGGCCGGGGCCAGCACGTCGATCGCGGCGTTGGGATGCAGCTCTTTCAGCGCCGAGAACAGGCACTGCGCCATGACCATGTCGCCCACCCAGCGTGGGCCGATCACGAGGATCGTTGGGCTTTCAGCCATTCGACATAGTCTCTGACACCGGTTTCCACTGTCCGGAATTGGCCATTGTAACCGGCCGCGCGCAAACGGGACATATCAGCTTGCGTAAAGCTCTGGTAGCTGCCCTTGAGGTGGTCGGGGAATTCGATGAATTCGATCTCGCCTTTGCCCAGCGTGTCGATCACCGTTTCGGCTATGGCGCGAAAGGGCTGGGCGCGGCCGGTGCCGCAGTTGAAGATACCGCTCGAACCGCGCTTCCACAGCCACAGATTGACGTCGGCGACATCGCCGACATGGATGAAGTCACGGCTTTGCTCGCCAGGCCCGAAACCGTCATAAGCGCCGAACAGTTTTGGGTTCTGGCCTTGCTCGACCTGGTTGAACAGATGGAAGGCGACCGAGGCCATGGCGCCCTTGTGCGCCTCGCGTGGTCCATAGACGTTGAAGTAGCGCAGGCCCGCCACCTGCGAGTGATCGGTGTCGAAGACGGTGCGCCTGATATAGTCGTCGAACAGTTTCTTGGAATAGGCATAGACGTTGAGCGGCCGCTCGCATTGCGGCTCCTCGCGAAACTCGGCGCCGCCACCATAAACCGAGGCCGAGGAGGCATAGAGGAAGGGCACGCGCAACGCCTGGCAGGCATGCAGCAGACGCTTCGAATAGGCGTAATTCACCTCCATCATGAACTTGCCGTTCCACTCGGTGGTGGTCGAGCAGGCGCCCTGGTGGAACACGGCCTCGACGCGGCCGAGCGCGCCTGCTTCGAGCTGTGTCAGGAATTCGTCCTTGTCGAGATAATCGGCGATTTGCAGGTCAGCGAGATTGGCGATCTTGTGGCCGTTGGTGAGGTCGTCGACGACGACGATGTCGCTGTGACCTTCGGCGTTGAGAGCGGCGACTATGTTGGAGCCGATCATGCCGGCGCCGCCCGTGACGATGATCATGGAAGCCTCTGGTTTGCCTTGCCGATTCCGGCCCTTATAGGGGAGGCTGGCTGGCCTGTCGATAAAGCAGGCGTTCGCCTGATCGCGCCGTCTTCATTCTTGTCTATTTTGTCTGTTTTGTCTATTATGTACAAAATGGAGTGCCCCATGAAACACTATCCATCGACAGATCTGAAACAGAATCTCGGAGACGTGCTTGCGGCCGCTAGCCAGCAGCCGGTCTCCATCACTCGTCACAACAAGCCGAGATACGTCCTGATGAGCATCGAGACTTACGAGGCCCGCTTCGTCAGCAACAGCCGTCGCGCTTACGCGGCCAAGGACGCCCCGTCCGAACATGTCGAGATGCTTGAGGAGTACTCTGCAGAGCTGGATCGTGATTAGACCTATTGCCGCCGACGTCTGGCGATATCCATATCTGTGGTATCGGCAACATGAAGACGGCGAGACCGAAGGCCGGAAGACGCGACCTGTCGCCTTTGTGGCTGTGCTTCCTGGAAAAGCTGGCGGCACGAACCTCTTCATTCTTGCAATCACGTCCACGCCGCCAGGCCGCGATCGCGTCGCCGTTGTCGTTCCGGAAATTGAACGTCATCGCGCTGGCCTTGACCCTATCCCTCTTTGGGTCATAGTCGACGAGTACAACCACGATCTGCTGGAATCTTCAGCTTATTTCGAACCGGGTGCGCGCATCGGCGCATTCAGCCCGTCATTCCACAAGAAAGTTATGGCCGCCTTCATGGCGGCTGTCCGCACAGGCCAATCCAAAGCCATCCCGCGTGCGGATTGAACCGCCTATAACTGGATCATGAGGGACAACATGCCGTCGACCGAATTGCTGATTGCCTTTTTCGCCACCACGGCGATCTTCGCCTATATCCCAGGCCCGGCCATGCTCTATGCGGCGGCGCAGACCATGGCGCGCGGTCGCTGGTCCGGCCTGACGGCGTCGTTGGGCATTCATCTTGGCGGCTATGTGCATGTAATTGCCGCCGCAACGGGGCTGTCGGTGCTTTTTCACGCCGTGCCGACGCTGTACATGGCGGTCAAGCTGGGCGGTGCGCTGTATCTGATCTGGCTCGGCGTCTCGCTGTTTCGCGCAAAGGCGCAAGGCGATGCGGTTCTACCCGGCATCGAGCCGAAATCCGCCCGTCGTGCGTTTTTCGAGAGCATCACCGTCGAGGTGCTCAATCCCAAGACGGCGATCTTCTTCATGGCGTTCCTGCCGCAGTTCATCGATGCGTCGGCGGCGTTTCCGGTCTGGCTGCAGTTCGTCGTGCTGGGCACCATCGTCAATCTGATGTTCTCCTCGGCCGACATCATGTGCGTGTTCCTGGCAGGTGCGGTGATCGGCAGGCTGCGGCGCTCGAGCCGCGCGCAGCGGCTGATGCAGCGCGCCGGCGGCACGGTGCTGGTCGGGCTGGGCGTGCATGTCGCCTTGCAGAAGGCTTGACCGGTTGAACCGTTGCGGTCGTCTCCTGCCGTTGCGCTGCGCGGAATTGCGGTATATCGGCTTCGCCGAGCCCTTTTCCCGCGCGTTGCAGATGACATGATCAAGCACAATCCCTCTTCTTCCGAACCCTTACACCGCGCCATTGCGCGTTTTGGCAGTGCTACCGTGCTGGTGGTCGGGGACTTCATCCTCGACCGTTTCGTCAATGGCGTCATCGAGCGGATTTCGCCGGAAGCGCCGATCCCGGTGCTGCACGGGCGCGGCGAAACGGCTGCGATGGGCGGCGCCGGCAATGTCATCGCCAACATCGTTTCGCTGGGCGCGTCCGCCATACCGGTGTCGGCAATCGGCGCCGACACGGCTGGTAACACACTGGTGCGCATGCTCGGGGAACTGGGCGTCGACACAAGCGGTCTGGCGCAAGACGGCGATCGCATGACCTCGTCGAAAAGCCGCTTCAGTGCGCTCAACCAGCAGGTGCTGCGCTTTGACGAGGAGGAGATCAAGCCGCTAGGCGAAGCGGAGCGGGCGACGCTGATCCGGCATTTCCGCGCAGCGCTCAAACAGGCCGACATCGTCATCCTGTCCGACTACGGCAAGGGCATCTTGCTCGACGGCGTTGCCGGCGAGCTGATCTCGATCTGCCGCGAGGCGGGAAAGCCGGTGCTGGTCGACCCGAAGGGGCGCGACTATGCGCGCTATGCCGGGGCGACCGCGATCACGCCCAACCGCAAGGAACTCGGCGAGGCCGTCGGCCGCGCGGTGTTTGCCGATGAGGAGATCGTGGCGGCCGCGCGCGCGTTGATTGCAGCCCATGGCTTCGATTTCGTCGTTGCGACGCGCAGCGAGAAAGGCATGAGCGTCATCGGCCCGGACGATGCCCGGCATATTTCCACCCAGGCGCGCGAAGTGTTTGACGTCTCAGGCGCCGGCGACACGGTGATCGCAACGTTTGCGCTGGCTCTTGCCGCCGGCGCCGACCGCGTCATGGCCGCCTCCATCGCCAATGCCGCCGGCGGCGTGGTGGTGGGCAAACGCGGCACCGCGCGGCTGACGGTCGAGGAACTCACCGGCGCGCTGTTTCGCTCGCACGGGCCAACCGCCCACAAGGATGCGATCCTCGACGCCACATCAGCCGCGCGCATGGTCGCGGCGTGGAAGGACGAGGGCCTGAGCGTCGGCTTCACCAATGGCTGCTTCGACATCCTGCATGCCGGCCATGTCAGCCTCTTGCACGCCGCGCGCAGCCAGTGCGACCGCCTGGTTCTCGGCCTCAACAGCGACGCCTCGGTGCGCAGGCTGAAGGGCGCGGGGCGCCCGGTCAACGACCAGCATGACCGCGCCTGCGTGCTGGCAGCGCTTGCCTCGGTCGACGCAGTCGTTGTCTTCGAGGAAGACACGCCGCTGGCGCTGATCGAAGCCTTGCTGCCCGACATACTGGTCAAGGGCGCCGACTACACGGTCGAGACCGTGGTCGGCGCCGACGTGGTGCAGAAGGCGGGCGGGCGCGTCGTGCTGGTCGATCTCGTCGCCGGCAAAAGCACGACCGGCACCATCGGAAAATTGCGGGCCGGCGGCAACACGAACTGAGGATTTGATGTCCGAACTGAATGACTATCTGGTCCGCTCGGCGGCCGCGATCAACGCAATGGTCGAGCGCGACCTCACGGCCGAGATGGAACGCGCGGTCAGCGCTGTCGTGTCGGCGCTTTCCTCGGGCAAGGCGCTGCTGATCGCCGGCAATGGCGGTTCGGCCAGCGACGCCATCCATATCGCCGGCGAACTGGTCGGCCGCTTCCTTAGGGAGCGCAAGGCCTACAATGTCATCGCGCTGCCGGCCAATGCCGCGGTGCTGACCGCCTGGGGCAATGATTACGGCTTTGACACGGTGTTCTCGCGCCAGGTCGAGGCGCATGGTTCGGCCGGCGGCGTGTTGCTCGCCATCTCGACCAGCGGCAATTCGCCGAGTATCCTCGCCGCCGCCGAACAGGCGCGCATGATGGGCATGACAGTGATCAGCCTGACCGGCGACACAGGCGGCAAGCTGAAACCGCTGTCGGACATCCTGCTCAACGTGCCCTCGACCTCGACGCCGATCATCCAGCAGGGGCATCTGTGCCTCTACCATCATCTGTGCGAGGTGGTCGAAGCGCGCCTGAGCAATGGCTGACGGGACGCTGCCTGTGAAGCCGGACCCATATCCACTCGAAGAGGCGGGACTATGGGTCGAGCGGATCGGCACCAGGGTTTTCGCCCCGGAGACACCGGCGCTGTTTCTTGATCGCGATGGCACCATCAATGTCGATACGGGTTATCCCAGTGATCCGGCCGACATCGTCCTGCGGCCAGAAATGCTGCCAGTAATCCGAGCTGCCAATATCGTCGGCCTTCCTACGGTCATAGTGTCCAATCAGTCAGGTATAGGCCGTGGCTATTTCGGCTGGCCGGAATTCGCCGCCGTGAATGCCAGACTGCTGGCACTTCTCGAAGCCGAGCAATGCCATATCGATATGGTGCTTGCCTGCGCCTACCATTCGAGCGGCACGGGTGAACTGGCGATAGGTGATCATCCGATGCGCAAGCCCAATCCGGGCATGATTTTGCGTGCTCGTGATCTGTTGGGTGTGGACATCGGTCGATCGATCATCGTCGGCGACAAGGCTGACGACATGGAAGCCGGTCGAAGGGCTGGGCTGGTGGAAGGCTGGCTGGTCGGCGGCCGGTTCAACAAAAAGGCCCCGGACGGCAGTTTTTCGACGCGCAAGCTGATGACGGGCAATGACTACCGCAGACTGTGCGACTCAATTGCCGGGTTAGGCGTGGCTTAGAACGCCACCAGCCCTTCGTCCTTGACGCGGCGGATGGTGAGCGCGGTGCGCACGGTGTCGACATTCGGCGCCGAAGCCAGTTGCTCGATGACGAAGGTCTGGAACGTGCCGAGGTCGCTCGCCACGCAATGCAGCAAAAAGTCGGATTCGCCCGACACCATCCAGGCATCGCGCACGATCGGCCAGCCGCGCGTGCGTTCGGCGAAGGTTTTGAGCTCTGCATCGGCCTGATGATGCAGGCCGATCAGGCAAAAGGCGACGACGTCCATGCCGAGCGCCGGTGCATTGAGCAGCGCGCGATAGCCACGGATGATCCCGGTTTCCTCCAGCCGCCGAACGCGGCGCAGGCAAGGCGGCGCCGAAATGCCGACGCGGCTCGACAGTTCGACATTGGTCATGCGCCCGTCACCCTGGAGTTCGCGCAGGATCTTCCAGTCGATGGCATCGAGGTCGGCTTTGAGCGGCATGGGCGGCTTTCGTGCGGCGCGAAAGAATCTTTCGTGATTTTGTAATTAAACGAGTTCACTGTCCATTCCATCCCTCCCTTTGAAGGATTTCCTGGGCCTTTGAAGGATTTCTCGGGCTGTCGACACGGCGACAGCCCTTGGCGCGGAAGCTTTCCGGGGACGAATGCCAACTCGCCTTGCTGGCGTGGCGGGCAGCACTTACATTACGCGCGATATCAACGAGATTTCCATGCCACAATCGCTGGCTGCTCTCCGCAGAGGCTCTAGATGACCACCAAGCACGCGCCTGTTCTTATCATCGGTTCCGGCCCTGCCGGCTATACGGCGGCGGTCTACGCTGCCCGCGCCATGCTGAAGCCGATGCTGGTCGCCGGCCTGCAGCAGGGCGGCCAGCTGATGATCACCACCGATGTCGAAAACTATCCCGGCTTCGCCGATCCGATCCAGGGTCCGTGGCTGATGGAACAGATGCTCAAGCAGGCCGAGCATGTCGGCACCGATATCATCAACGACATCATCACCGAGGTCGATCTCAATGTGCGGCCGTTCCGCGCCAAGGGCGATTCCGGCACCACCTACACTGCCGACGCGCTGATCATCGCCACCGGCGCGCAGGCGAAATGGCTGGGCATCCCGACCGAACAGACCTTCATGGGGTTTGGCGTGTCGGCCTGCGCCACCTGCGACGGCTTCTTCTATCGCGGCAAGGATGTCGCGGTGATCGGCGGCGGCAATTCGGCGGTCGAGGAGGCGCTCTACCTCTCCAACCTCGCCAAGAGCGTGACGGTCATTCACCGGCGCAACGATTTCCGTGCCGAGCGCATCCTGCGCGAGCGGCTGTTCAAGAAGGAAAATGTCCGCGTCATCTGGGACACGATCGTCGACGAGATCACCGGCCGGCCCGGCAAAACACCGCTGCCGCCCTCGGTGGAAGGGCTGAAGCTGCGCAACGCGGTGACCGGCGAGGAAACGCATCTCAAGGTCGACGGCGTGTTCGTGGCGATCGGCCATGCGCCGGCGGTCGAGCTGTTCGCCGGCAAGCTGAAGCAGAAGCCCAACGGCTATCTGTGGACGGCGCCGGATTCGACCCGCACCGACGTGCCGGGCGTGTTCGCCGCAGGCGACGTGACCGACGACATCTACCGCCAGGCGGTGACGGCGGCGGGGCTCGGCTGCATGGCCGCACTCGAGGCGGAAAAGTATCTGGCCGGCATTGAGGTGCACCGCGAAGCGGCGGAATAAATCTAATCAAAGCGGCGGGACAAGCCGTTCAAAAGCCTGATTTTTCATTCAGACGCCAAACCAGAACGAGGGGAACTCATGGCGTTGGACTGGGACAAGCTACGCGTGTTTCACGCAGCGGCGGAGGCTGGGTCGTTCACCCATGCCGCCGAGACGCTGCATCTGTCGCAGTCGGCGATCTCACGCCAGGTCAGCGCGCTTGAGCACGACGTCGGCGTGCCGCTGTTCAATCGCCACGCCCGCGGTCTGGTGCTGACCGAGCAAGGCGAGATGCTGTTTCGCACGGCGCATGACGTGCTGATGAAGCTGGAGACGATCAAGTCGCGGCTGACCGAGGCCAAGGACCGGCCTTCCGGCGTGCTGCGGGTGACGACGACGGTGGGCCTCGGCGCCGGCTGGCTGACCGAGCGGGTCCAGGAATTCATCGAACTCTATCCGGAAATCAGCCTGCAGCTGATCCTGGCCAATGAGGAACTCGACCTCACCATGCGCCAGGCGGATTGCGCGATCAGGCTGCGCCAGCCGCAGCAGCCGGACCTTATCCAGCGCCGCCTGTTCACCGTGCATTTCCACCTCTATGCCTCGCCGGCCTATGTCAACAAACACGGCAAGCCGGCTTCGGTGGCCGAGCTGAAAAACCATCGCATCGTCACCTTCGGCGTGCCGGTGCCCTCGCATCTGTCGGAGTTGAACTGGCTGGAAACAGTCGGCGATTTCGAAGGCGGGCAAAGGGTGCCGACGCTGCAGATCAACGACATCCTGTCGATCAAGCGCGCCGTGCAGGGCGGCGCCGGCATCGCCATGCTGCCCGACTATGTGATCAGCAAGGAGTCAGGTCTGGTGCAGTTGCTGCCGGAGACCGAAGTGCCGTCTTTCGACACCTATTTCGCCTATCCGGACGCGATGAAGAACCAGGCGAAGCTGCATGTGTTTCGCGATTTCATTATCGCCAAGGCGCGCAGCTGGTCTTTCTAAACCTGACCAATTCCCAACGGATTTATCCGCGCCACGGTGTCAGCCGTGGCAGCCAGCCGGGAACGTTGCTGCGGTAGGTTTCGTATTCGGCGCCGTAGCGGCGGGCCAGCGTCGGCTCCTCATAGAGCTTCACAAACGAGATCATCGTGGTGGCGGCGATGACGGCGTAGACCACGACCGCCCAGCTCGAAAACAGCAGCGCCTGGCCAAGGATGATCGACAGCACGGCGACATACATCGGGTTGCGTACATGGCGGTAGATGCCGCCGACGACCAGTCTTTCAGTCGGCGCCACCGGGGCGGGCGTGCCCAGGCCTTCGAGGGCAAAGCGGGTGAAGGAATGCAGCAGCAAGGCCGCGGCCGCGACAATGAGGATCGCGCCGACCGCGGCAAAGCCCGGCACGGCCGACAGCGCCAGATGGTAGCGATCCGTCAACAGCCAGGGCACCAGTCCGGCGACGACGCATGGTGCGGCGATGAAGAACAGCGCGCTACCGGCAATTGCCTGAGGTGTTCGCATCGAGGTCTCCCCGCCGGTTCACGGCCTGGTGCCGTAAAAATAAACGCCGGCTGCCCGATTCAGCATCATTCGGCGTTTTGCGAATTTCGGCAACAGAATCGGTTCGGATTGGCGGTTCCGCAATGGCTTTGGTGCCGGGCGCGCCCATTTTGGTGGTTTTTTCTGGTCCTATCGGGTCCGGGAATGGGTTGGACCACAGACTGCGTCTTTTTGCATGCGTGTGTTGCAAAATAGATGCTTGTTTCTTGGGCATGATGAGCACATATATAGTTCATCTCCTGGGCGCGTTCTCCTCCCATTAGCGCCCGCGAGTGTTCCCCTCTGGAGGTTAGCCTTAACAGGCACTTCCAATCAAACTCAGCCGGATCTTTATTGATCCGGCTTTTTTGTTGCCCGAACCCTGTTAGGGCCAGCGGAAAATTGACCAGCATTGCCGCGTAACAGTGACATGTAACCCCAGGTAACATGTCGCGGATGCACTCTATGGATTAAGCAGACCATAGGACGCGGTGTGGTTCGTTCGGGAGATGGGGGCATCACTCGAACGATCCGGGCTCAGGCGGCTACCGCGTCCGAACCTTTTTCTCTGCCGGCCAACACGGCGGAAATCGTGCGGCGGGCCTGCCGTTTTTACCTCCCACAAAGACGGTCCGCAAAACGGCGCCCGGATTATCCGGGCGCCGTTTTCATGTCGGTGCTGATGGCGAAGGCAAGCCGCCACCGCCAGCGCCTGTTTCAGGCAGCCTTGCCGTTGGCGTTCATCGCCTCGTCGGCGAGACGCCCGGTGAGCTCGGCCATGTGATCGAAAACGCTGCGATAGGTGGCGACGCCTGCGGTCGCCGAGCGTAATTCGATGATCAGGTCGCCGATCTCCGCTTGTGGCATGGTCGCCTCGACGACATCCCATCCCGGCCAATCGGGCCGCGCGTCGTAGCCGAGGATCTGGCCGCGCCGCTGTGGGATCAGGGCAATGATCTTCGAGGTGGCGTCGGACGGCGTGACGATCTCGACCTTCATCACCGGTTCAAGCAGCACCGGCGAGCAGGCGGCCATGCCTTCCTTCATCGCCAGCTTGGCCGCCATCTGGAAGGCCATGTCCGAGGAATCGACGGCATGGTAGGAGCCGTCGGAAAGGTTGACGGCGACATCGACCACCGCAAAGCCAAGAGGGCCGGATTTCAGATAGTCGCGCACGCCGGTCTCGACCGACTGGATATAGGTTTTCGGCACAACGCCACCGGTGATGGTGTCTGAGAACTGGAAACCGGAGCCGCGCGGCAGCGGCTTGATCTCGATCACCACGTCGCCGAACTGGCCGTGGCCGCCCGACTGCTTCTTGTGGCGGCCGCGCTGCTGGACAGACTTGCGGATCGTCTCACGGTAGGGGACCGCCGGAGCGTGGCCCTCGACCGGAATCTGGTTCTTGCCCTCCAGCCGCTCGCGCACGACGCGCAGATGCATCTCGCCATGTCCCGACAGAACGGTTTCTGCCGAATCCTGATTGTGGCGCAGGCTGAGCGAGGGATCCTCCTCGGCGAGGCGCTGGATGGCGGCCGACATCTTGACCTCGTCCTTGCGTTCCTTCGGCCGCAGCGCGAAGGCGAAGACCGGTTGCGGCGGCGCCAGGGTGACCAGCGGCTTGATGCCGCCCTTGGTTGTGGCAAGCGTCTGGCCGGTCTTGACGTCGTCGAGCTTGCCCAGCGCCACCGTATCGCCGGCCTTGGCGGAGGTCAGTTTCGACTGGTCCTTGCCGAGCATTCTGTAGATGCCAGAGACTTTTGCCGTCTCGCCCGTCGAGAGATAGAGCTCCGAGGCATCGGCAAGCTGGCCGGACAGGATGCGCGACACCGAAAGCTTGCCGCCATGCGCGGTGTGAATGGTCTTCATCACCTGGACCACGGTCGCATTGCCGTCGGGTGCGCCGAGGCGCTTGCGGGTCGCCTCGATATCGGGCGCATCGTGGCGGATTGCCTTCAAGAGGCGCAGCACGCCATTGCCCTTTTCGGCGGTGCCGATCAGCACCGGCGTCACGATGCCGGCGCGCAGGTCGGCGGCGAGGTCATCGAAGATCTCGTCCTTGGGCGGCTCGATCTCCTCCAGCAACTGCTCCATCAACTGGTCGTCGTGGTCGGCGAGCGTCTCCAGCATGGAGAAACGCGCCTCGAGTTCGCGCGCCTTATCGTCGCCGGGAATCTGGGCAACCTCGCTTTCGGCATATTCGCGATAGATGTAGGCGCGCTCCAGCGCGAGATCGATCGAGCCGACGACGACGCCATCCTTGCGCAGCGGAATCTGGCGCAGCAGCAGCGGCACCGAGCTTGCCGGCTGCAGCATCTTCAGCGTGTCGCGCACGCCGGCGATTGCCTTGTCGACCTTGTTCAGGAACAGGATGCGCGGCACGCCGAGATCGTCGAGCTTGCGCATGATCAGCTGCAAGGCGGGGATCTTCTTCTCGTCGGCTTCGGCGACGACCACGGCGAGGTCGCAAGCGGCCAGCACCGGCTCGGCCTCGAAGGAGAATTCGATCGAGCCGGGGCAGTCGACGAAGGTGATCTGCTCGCCCATGAATTCGGTGGTGGCGACGGTCGCCTCGACGCTCATGGCGTGGGCGCGCGCCTCGGGCGAATGATCGGAAACGGTGTTTCCTGATGAAACGGGGTTCTGGCGGGGAATGGCGCCCGTACGGGCGAGTATGGCTTCGAGAAGTGTCGTCTTACCGCTTGCGAAGGGACCGACTATGGCAATGCATTTCGGTCCCGTGCGTCGTCCTCCGGCGCGAGTACCCATGACTGACCTCCACTCAGGCGTTTCCCTGGGAGCGGCGGCCGGCCTGTCGACCGTCGCGGGCGGGGTTCTTTTCGTTCGCCACCTGCCCAAGACCATCGTCCCACGGGTTTGCCGGCGGGGCAAGGAAAATAGGAAGCCGGCACTGTTGGCTCGCCCAGGTGGTTGCACCGCCCGCGAGATCGGACGACACTGCCATCGGCGGAAGAGCGGGCGGCACCGCCATGGCCACGCCACCAGATTGAGGATTGCCTGTCATGAAGATCATTGCCTGCGGCAGCGTCGCGACCATCATCGCGCCGGAAAAGTACTTTACCGGCCGTGTGTTGCAGACGCCGGTCATCGAGAAGGAAGCGCCGGCGCGGCTACGCGCCACCATGGTCAGCTTCGAACCCGGCGCACGCACCCACTGGCACACCCATCCGCTTGGCCAGACGCTGTATGTCACCGCGGGCGCCGGTCGGGCGCAGAGCTGGGGTGGGCCGATCCAGGACATCAAGGCCGGCGACGTCATTTCGTTTGAACCGGGCGAAAAGCACTGGCATGGCGCCGGTCCGAAATCGGCGATGACGCACATGGCCATGCAGGAGGCGCTGGACGGCTCCCATGCCGACTGGATGGAGCAGGTGACCGACGAGCAGTATGGCGGCTGAGGCCACAAAGACTCTGTTGGAACCGGTGTAAAAAAACCCGGCCGCGCGGCCGGGTTTTTCATGGTTCTCGTCGATGTGCCGATCAGGTCAGCGATGCGGTAAAGCGCTGGATGCGCGTGCAGGCTTCCTCGAGCAGCGTCTCCGACGTGGCGTAGGAGATGCGGAAGTTGGGCCCAAGGCCAAAGGCCGAACCGAACACGACCGCGACGCCTTCGGCCTCGAGCAGTTCCGAGCAGAAAGTCTCGTCGGTGTCGATCACCTTGCCGGCTTTGGTCTTCTTGCCGATCAGCTGGGCGCAGGACGGATAGACGTAGAAGGCGCCTTCTGGCGACGGACAGGTGATGCCACGCGCCTGGTTGAGCATCGAGACGACGAGGTCGCGCCTGCCTTGAAAGATCGCCTTGTTCCTGGCGATGAAATCCTGCGGGCCGTTCAGCGCCTCGACCGAGGCCCATTGCGCGATGGCGCAGGCGCCGGAGGTCTGCTGGCCCTGGATCATGTCCATCGCCTTGATCAGCGCCACCGGACCCGCCGCATAGCCGATGCGCCAGCCGGTCATGGCATAGGCCTTCGACACGCCGTTCATGGTCAGCGTGCGCTCATAAAGCTTCGGCTCGACCTCGGCGATGGTCTTGAAGACGAAGTCGCCATAGGTCAGATGCTCGTACATGTCGTCGGTCAGCACCCAGACATGCGGATGCTTCAACAGCACATCGGCCAGCGCGCGCAATTCGGCTTCCGTGTAGGCAGCGCCCGACGGGTTCGACGGCGAGTTCATCAGCAGCCATTTGGTCTTCGGCGTGATTGCCTTTTCCAGCACCTGCGCCGTCAGCTTGAAGCCATTGTCGATGGAGGTGTCGGCAAAGGTCGAGGTGCCGCCGCAGATCGCCACCATTTCGGGATAGCTCACCCAGTAGGGACGCGGGATGATGACCTCGTCACCGGGGTTAAGCGTCGCCATGAAGGCGTTGAACAGGATCTGCTTGCCGCCGGTGCCGACAATGGTCTGCTCCGGTCGGTAGTCGAGATTGTTCTCGCGCTTGAACTTTTTCGCGATCGCTTCGCGCAGCGGCGCGATGCCTGAAACCGGCGGGTACTTGGTCTCGCCGCGGCGAATGGCCTCGATCGCCGCATTCTTGATGTTGTCAGGCGTGTCGAAATCCGGCTCGCCGGCACCCAGGCCGATAATGTCACGGCCGGCGTTTTTCAGCTCGCGCGCTTTCTGCGTCACCGCGATGGTCGCGGAAGGCTTTACGCGGGAAAGGGCGTCGGCAAGAAAGGCCATGACCAAATGTCTCCAGAGAGGATCGGCGCGGCCACCAGCGGCCGCGGCGCTTCTCATGTCGCATCATTTAGCCAAGCGCAAGCACTGTCGGGTGAGCCAGGGCTCAAATCCTCGGCAACACTAAATTCATTAACGAGGGGTAGACCCTTTGCATGGCAGGATCGCGGTCCAATTCCGCCCGTCTTGCGGAGCGAGGAACCGTGTCGAGCATCGGGCTTGCCCACCACATCGTCCGCCAGAATGACGGCACCTCCACCGGTGTCTGGGGCATCTATACGCTGCAGAGCGCCTTCCAGCCGATCTTCGCCTTCAGGAATGGCAAGCTGTCGGTTGTCGCGTTCGAGGGGCTTATCCGGCCGTTTCGCGACGGCGAGCCGCAATCGCCGATGAGTTTTTTCAGGAGCTGTCCGGCTGGCGACCGCCTGCATATCGAGGCGCTGACACGGACACTTCACCTTTTGAATGCCGGCGCATGCCTGCCGGAAGAGGCGTCCATCTTCATCAATTTCGACCCCTCGGTGTTCACCGATCGCGCCATCTCCGACCATGCGCTGCGCGACATGCGGCTTGTTCTGCAGGAGGCCGGCATCGATCCGCGCCGTGTCGTCTGCGAGGTGACCGAGCAGAAATCGGCATCGCAGGAAACGCTGTACAGTTTCGTCGCGGCGCTCAAGGCCAATGGTTTTCGCATCGCCGTCGACGATTACGGCGCCGACGAGTCCGACATCAACCGCGTCAAGGACCTCAAGCCGGACATCGTCAAGTTCGATGCGCACTGGATCACACAGCTGATGGAGTCCGGCGCCGGCTTTGCCTTGTTGACCGCCATGGTGACGAGCTTCGAACAGCAAGGCATCCGCACCGTGTTCGAGGGCATCGAGGAAGGCTGGCAGCTTGAGCTGGCCGAAAAATCGGGAGCCTCCATGGTGCAGGGTTTCGCGGTGGGGCGACCGGAACTGGCACCGACCAGTTTTCGTGCCTTCGGCAAGGACACGCAGCCATCGGCCGCGGCAGCCGATGCTGGGACTTCCAAGCCAACCGCGGCGCCGTCGGCACGCCCGGTGAAAGCATTCGGGCGCAGGAAGACGCCATGATCCGCCCCGGCGACAGGCGGCGCAACGCCAGCGAGGCGATCTTTGCCGACGAGATCGGGATCGAATATGGCATCTATGGCGAGTTCCGGCTGAAGAGCGCCTATCAGCCGATCTTCATGCCGCGCGGCCGGTCACTGACGGCGGTCGCGGTCGAAGCGCTGGTCGAGCCGCACCGCGCAGGCATGCCGGTTGCGCCATCGGTGTTTTTCGGCGGCGTGCCAGTAGAGGATCGCCTGTTTGTCGAAACCATGTGCCGGATGCTGCATCTCAGGAATTTCCGCAATATCGGTGTCGATGGGCTTAACCTGTTCTTCAACTACAACCCGCTGATCAACGATCATCCCGGACGGGCGCTGGCCGAAATCCGGCTGATGGCCAGGCATCTCGGCGATCTCGGCCTGCATCCGGCGATGCTGGTCTGCGAGATCACCGAGCAGGCGGCCGATGACAAGGTGCTCATCAGCCTGGTGCGCGAGATGCGGCGTAGCGGCTTCCGCATCGCCATCGACGATTTTGGCACCGGCCACTCGACGGAAGAGCGGATAAGCCTTCTGCATCCCGACATCGTCAAGATCGACGGCGCCTGGTTTGCGGAATTCTGCCGCCATGCCGCCGCCGAGCGGTTTTTTCGGCCGCTCGTCTCCATGCTGCATGACCGCGGCGCCAAGGTGCTGGTCGAGGGGATCGAGCAGTCCGTGCACCTTCGCGTTGCACTGGAGGGAGGTGTCGACCTGCTGCAGGGCTTTCTCTTGGCGCGGCCGGCGCTCGCCGGCACGATCTTCAATGAAGAACCGCTGCGCATCGACACGCTGCTCGGCACCGACAACAAGGTCATCCCGTTGCATCAACGCCGCTGATGGACGCGCCAAAACAAATCACTGGTTGACGCTGTTCCCGTCGCGATAATTGCCTCAGCCGGGGAGCGCAGCCCCAAGGGAGCGGCAATGACCATACTTTACGGGATGATCGACAGCGGCAATTGCTACAAGCCGCGCCTGTTGATGGCCAAGCTCGGCATCGCCTTCACCAACATCGAGGTGAGTTCGCACACCGGCGAGACGCGCAAGGCCGACTATGTCGCCAAGAACCCCAATGCCATGGTGCCGCTGCTGGAATTCGACGATGGTCGGCGGTTGGCCGAATCCAATGCCATCCTGCTCTATCTCGCCGAAGGCACGCGCTTCCTGCCGACCGACCGGTACGAGCGGGGGCTGGCCTATCAGTGGCTGTTCTTCGAGCAGTACAGCCACGAGCCCTATATCGCGGTGCGCAAGGCGCTGCTGACCTTTCCGGAAAGGGCCAGGGATGCGACGCCGGAGCGGCTGGCGGTGACGCTGGAGCGCGGCAACAAGGCGCTCGGCGTGATGAACAGGCATCTGGAAAGCAGCGCGTTCTTCGCCGGCGCTGCCCTCAGCGTCGCCGACATCGCGCTCTATGCCTATACGCACACGGCAGAGCAGGGCGGCTTCCAGCTCGACGCCTATCCGGCGGTGGCGGCCTGGCTGAAGCGGGTCGAGGCGGATCCAGGGCATGTGCCGATGGAATGGTTGGGATAAGCGATGTCGGCGATGAGAGCGTCCTTCTCCCCGTTCACGGGGAGAAGGTGGCGGCAGCCAGATGAGGGGCGGCGCCAGCTTCTCAAAGATTGGTCTGGTGATGGGAAGTTCTGATGTGTGGGCGCTGCCCCTCATCGCCCTGCCGGGCGTTCGTCATTCGAAAAGCCAAGCAATTGGCTTTTCGTCCGCTTCGCGGACCACTCCTCAACTCCCCGTAAACGGGGAGAAGGAGGCTGAACTCCAGGCAAATAAAAAGGCGGGATAAATCCCGCCTTCCCATTTCCGGTAGCCTGATCGGGAGCGTTTGGTCCGGGCTGGCAGCTATCTGCTGATCCAGCTTGTCGGGTCTTTTCGCTCCGGTGCGCTTCTCGCGCGACCGTCAGTACATCCGTGACTTGCCGCGCGCCCCGAGCTACCGCCCGGCGCGCGCCATTCGCAAATCAGGCCGCCTTGCTCAGAGAACCAGCGGACGACTTGCCAGTGCGGCGGTCCTGCTCGATCTCGAAGTTGATCTTCTGGCCTTCGACCAGGGTCGACAGCCCAGCGCGCTCGACAGCGGAGATGTGAACGAAAACGTCCGCGCCGCCATTGTCAGGCTGGATGAAGCCGAAGCCCTTGGTGGAGTTAAACCACTTGACCGTACCAGTTGCCATTTAGATAGTCCTTCAACATTTGCTTTAGTTTGACCGAACCGAAGTCCAGCCGGTGTGCATCGAGATTTTGGAGATAGACGTCAGCAAACGCGAAGATCGCGAGGCCCGGATCGATCGGCCGAAATATCAATGGGACGCATATAGTCTGGTTTTGCACCAAAAACAAGATGGTGCGGAAAAAGGCGCCACCGCGGCGCTGCCCAACGACCGCCCCAATCGCGTGAAAGCGTTGCAAAATAAGGCCACGGCGCGCGCTCTTTTTTGGCACTCATTGTACGCTATGGCCTTGATTGTGTGCATGTTCCTTGCTGAAAAACCGATTGTGCGTTTCGAGGTCTGCGCGGCGGGAAGATCGTAGCGCCTTCTGGCGTTCGTCCGGTTTTGGGAGAAGACCATGAAAACCATTCTGCTTGCCGCATGCCTGACGCTGGTTGCCGCCGAGGCGCAGGCGATCTCGCGCTATGACCCCACCCATATGAGCTGCGGCGAGGTGCAGGCGACGATCGCCAGGCAAGGCGCGGTCATCCTGCGCTACCAGTCGACGCGCGTGCCTGGGCTGCCGCTCTACGATCGCTATGTGCAGAGCGAACAATTCTGCAACATTGGCGAGGTCAGGAAGCGCGTCTATGTGCCAAGCGCCGACACGAAATCCTGCCCGGTCTACATCTGCAAGCGGGTGGATTCGGAGAGGCGTTTCCGCCGGCGACTTCTCCCGGACTAGAGTTTTCCAGGCGTTATCCCGAAACAGGGTCGGGCTCACGTGCCGGCCTTAGAATCCGAACGATACCTGTGCCGGCGGCGGCGGGCCGACGCGCACGCCTTCCATCGCCAGCATCTTTTCCTTGGTGGCCGAGCCGCCCGGTGCCGAAAATCCGCCGATCTTGCCGCCTGCGGCAAGAATGCGATGGCACGGGATGACCAGCGGCACCGGGTTGGCGCCGAGGGCAGATCCCGTTTCCCGCGCGAGCCCGCCATGGCCGGCGCGCTTGGCCAGTTCGCCATAGGTGGTGGTTTCGCCATAGCTCAGTTTTCGCGCCGCGTCGTAGATGGCAAGGCGGAAATCGTCGACGCCGGCGAGATCGACCGGCACGCCGGAGAAATCGATATCCTCGCCAGCCGCATAGGCCTTGATCGAGGCGATCAGTTCGACCACCCATTGCGGCTGGTCGGTGGAGGTGGAAACACCGGCATGGCGAAACAGCCGGCGCTCAACCGCCTCGCGACTGCGCTCGGGCAGGCAAAGCCGGATCAGGCCTGTCTCGCTCCAGGCGATGCCCATGAAGCCGATCACTGTTTCTAACACTGCGTGGCCGGCTGTGATCGCGGGTGCGTTTTCCATGGTGGCTCCTTTTCGCAAAAGGCCAAGAAACGGGTAGATGTCTGGTACAGATAGGGAACAATATCGCAGCTTGCACCCGACCTCGCCAACCGAAAACCACCTGATGGCCCTGATTGCCGCAGGAAAAGCGCTGGTGTAAGGACTTCTTAACAACCCGACAAACTGGACCCCCGCGGCTTGCCAGCGAAAATCATCATCACCGCAATCGGCGTGCTCGCTGCCGCGGCCGGCCTCAGCGGCTGCACCTCGACATCGCAGACCAAGCCTATGCCGGCGCTTGCCGCGGCCGCCACGCCTGCCGTCGTGGACGACACGCCGACGGTTGCGCTGCCTGAAACCGTGGCCGTGCTGCCGGAACCGTCCGGTCTTGCCCAGGTTCAGACGGCGGCGCTAGCCGGCGGCGAGACGGTCGCCGCGGCGACGCTAGGCGCGCCGGCGACACCTGGCGCGGCGCTGCCGCCGCCCGCGCAGCCTGGCGCGGCGCTGGCCCAGCCGGCCGCCTTTGCCGGCTCGACACCCATCGCCGGACAGTTTCCGCCACCGCCGGCCGTGATGGCCGGCACATCGCCGACAAGCCCCGGCTCCATCAAGGCCGTCTATGCCACCGCGGCCGTCGCCATGCCGATCACCGGGCAGACGATGAAGGCAGCACCGATGCCTGGCGTTCAACAAGTCGCCTATGTGGTGCCTGAGAATCCGGCGCTGCTCGCGCCTCCCGGCCAGCCCGAGGAGCATGCAGCCGGACCGCGCGGCGAAATCGAGCGGCTGATCGAGAAATATGCCGCGCTCTATCAGGTGCCGGTGGATCTGGTGCGCCATGTCGTCAACCGCGAGAGCACCTTCAACCCGAAGGCCTACAATCACGGCCATTGGGGGCTGATGCAGATCAAGCACGCGACGGCGCGCGGCATGGGGTATCTCGGACCGGCAAGCGGCCTGTTCGATGCCGAGACCAATCTCAAATATGCGGTGAAGTATCTGCGCGGCGCCTGGCTGGTCTCCGACGGCAATGCCAAGCGCGCCGACCGGCTCTACCAGACCGGCTATTACTACGACGCCAAGCGCAAGGGCCTGCTGGAAGAAACCGGCCTTGGCCGCGACCGTTCACGGCGGCGCCTGCAGCCCGATGCCTGAGCCGCGTCCGCCGGCGCTCAACGACATCCGGCTGCGCAAGATCCTCGACGACACGCTCGTTATGCCGCGCTGGCCCGAAGGCTTTGTCATGCGCGGCTTTGCGACTTCTGATGCGCTCGCCTTGCATGCGCTGCTGACAGAAGTGTTCGACGACGGCAGCGACGGTCCGTTCGACGAATGGTGGCCACGCATTGCAGGTGACGCCGAATTCGATCCGGCCTTGTGCTTCCTGGTCATCGACGACAAGGGCCGGCTGGCGGGGGCGGCGCTCTGCTGGACGCGGGCCTTCGTCAAGGACCTTGCCGTCCACCCCGAGGCGCGCGGCAGGGGTATTGCCGAGGCGCTGATGTGGCACGCCTTCGCCGTCTTTCATGCGCGCGGCGCCGCTTATGTCGACCTGAAGACCAACACCGTCGAGAACGCTGCGGCTGTCCGGCTCTACGAGCGGCTGGGTATGACGCCTGTCGCCTGGGAAGGGTAGGGCGGTTTCTGCTGCCGCGAAGCCACGCGCCCGAGGAATGCGTTGGGTTTGTGAACTGCTTCACATAGGCCGCTGCAGGCAAATGTTAACCACATATCCACGCCGCTCGGCCGATCAGGGATCTGCGAGAGGCAAGATATCGGAGTGGGCTGCGCCGGCATGTGTCGGTCCCTCCCGGGCGGGTCTCAGGCGGGGGTTTGGGACCCGCCTGTTCTTGGCGGTTCGCTCGCAAGCTTGCTTCTTCAGCTCGGTATCGGTGTGTCTGACGCCCGCTCAGATGTCAGGTGCGTTGCCGATCTTTCGTTTGAGCTCGAGCGCCCAGGCGCGGCCTTCGTCGCCGCCCCATAGCAGCCAGGCGATGTGGCCTGCCGACGGGTTCGCCTCATTGCCGTAATTCTTGCCGCGCTTGTCGACCTCGTGGCGGGCGAAATAACTGACCATGCGGCGGATGGTGGAGGGGGCGAGCTTTTCGCGGTTCATCAGTTCGGTGGCCCGCGCCACGCCGATCTCGGTGCCGCCGCGGCCGAATTTTTCGCGCAGCCGCAAACCCTTGGCAGCGTTGTCGGCAACGATCTGCGGGCAGCGCAGGTCGATCTCGTCATCATCGTGCATTTTTTTCCCCCGATCCCGTAAGCTCTAGCCGATGGGAAGAATGCGGGGAAGCGGCACAGGTTCCGCAGTGCGGCACGGCAGCGGCGTGCAAAAAATGTCGGGACCAATTGCTGCCAAACGTCCTTGGTTTGCAGAGCAACCGCGCCGGGACGCCGGCGCGATACCCAAGGAGCCGACCATGATCACCTTTCCCAATGAATCCGCGAAATACCGCGCCGCCCGTGAAAGACTGCTGCAGAAGGAAATCGAGCTGCGCCGGGTCATGGAAGACGTCGCCGTGGCGCGGCGCGCGCTGCCGCCGGGCGGGCTGGTGCCGCAGGATTATGTGTTCGACGGGCTTGGCGCCGATGGCCGGCCGGCCAAGGTCAAACTGTCGGAGCTGTTTGCGCCGGGCAAGGACACGCTGATCCTCTACTCCATGATGTTTCCGCGCCACCCGGAGGAAACGCGCGACGTGGCGACCAGCGGCGGCACGGCGAAACTCGCGCGGCCGGACCAGCCGTGCCCGTCCTGCACCGGCCTGCTTGATCAGTTCGACGGTGCCATTGGTCATCTCGAGGCTGCCGGCTTCAATTTCGCCGTGGTGGGCAAGACCGCGCTCGACAATCTGCTCACGCTTGGCCGCGATAGAGGCTGGCGCAACATGCGACTGCTGTCCTGCGCCTCCAACAGCTTCAAGCGCGACTACAATGCGGAAGCCGCCGATGGCGCGCAGCTGCCGCTGCTGTCGGTGTTCCACCGCGATGCCGATGGCGTCAGGCATTTCTGGAGTTCCGAGCTTGGCTTCGCGCCGCAGGAACCCGGCCAGGACCCGCGCGCCATCGGCACTTGCGAGATCCTGTGGAACCTGATGGATTTTACACCGCAAGGTCGGCCGGACTGGAACGAGCAATTGCAGTATTGCGAGGCGTGCTGCCAATGAGGGGGAGGGCCGTGGTGCTTCAGAGATGACCTGGCGCTCTACGGCGCCCCCCTCTGTCCTGCCGGACATCTCCCCCACTTGGGGGGAGATCGGCCGACACCGCAGCCTTCGCCAATTGTCAACGTCGCAGAGAAGAAAGCCGGCGCGAAAGCTGCCAATCTCCCCACCTGTGGGGGAGATGTCCGGCAGGACAGAGGGGGGCGCCGTAGGGCGCCACGGCAGGCGCTTCAGATGCCTGCACCAACTCGAGGGAGAATCCCATGCCCAAGATCGACCTGTCCGCCGTGCCCGCCCGCAAGGGCTCAGGCTATCCCGCACCTTTCGATGCACCTTGCGCCACCCGCACGCGGCGGCGGCTGGGCGATGCTGGTGGCCTCACCGATTTCGGCGTCAACCTGATGACATTGCCATCCGGCGGCTGGTCGAGCCAGCGCCACTGGCACAGCCATGAGGATGAGTTCGTCTATGTGCTGGAAGGCGAACTGACGCTGGTCGAAGACGGCAGCGAGACGCTGCTCAAGGCCGGCGACTGCGCCACCTTTGCCAAGAACAGCGGCAATGGCCATCACCTGATCAACCGGTCCGCTACGACGGCGCTCTATCTGGAGGTCGGCTCACGCTCTCAGGATGATGTCATCACTTGCTCCGACATCGACATGATGAGCCCCAGTTCCGACGGACGGTTCTTGCACAAGGATGGCACGCCGTATCCGGGGCAGGGGTGAGGGCTGGACCATTCGTCGGCGCTGGCGTTCGGCCGGTGGCGCGATAAGCTCCCCGCAAACCCAGGGAGGATCACCATGAAGAAGGAAGTCATCGAGGTGCCCGTCATGTCGGCCAAGGTGCGGGCGCTCGGCTTGCCGTGCTCGACCGCGGTCAGGGCCAACGGCTTCGTGTTCATCTCGGCGACGCCGCCGGTGGACATGGTGACCGGCGAGATGGTGCGCGGCGACATCGAAACGCAGACCGAGGCGTCGCTGAAGGCGCTGAAACATTGCCTGGAAGCGGCTGATACCTCGCTCGACAACGTGGTGATGGTGCGCATCTACGCCGTCAATTCCGGCTTCTACAACGCCATCAACCGGGTCTATGCCAAGTACTTCAGCGTCAACCCGCCGGCGCGCAGCTTCGTGCCGGTGGCGTCATGGCCGATGGAGTTTGATATCGAGATCGAATGTGTGGCGGTGGCGTGAGGGTGAGAAGCGGCCCGCGTAGCGGACGAAAAGCCAATAGCTTGGCTTTTCAGCTTGGCTTTTTCGAGCTTCGAACGCCTCGTTGGTACTCAATATGGCGGCTCAATGGCGATTGATTGCCTTCTTCAATTTCCACGCATAATAGATCTTTGAATCCCTTAATTCTTCGGGTTCTTGTAATCTTTCTCTAATTGCAGGTATTAATGTATCAGTTATATGCTTCCCACCAAAAGCTGCGACCACTGCGCCGAATATCGCTGAGATTCCCCCGGTAGCTGCTGCAGCGACAGCATGAAATGCTGTCTTGCCGCCTCCGTCAATGAGATTTCTGTTTTGGAGTCGCCGATTTTTTTGCACGATCTTTTCCATTTTTGCCTCTTCATCCTTAAAAAGAAGAGAGACGTCGTCGCCTGACTTAACACCGTCACCTATTAGCTTCCGAAAATCGTGAAGATGGTGCCACTCACTATCTCTGAATTTCAATATGTCTCTGATATCATTTTGTGCTATGAATGGATAATTTAGATCTATATTTCTAGAGAAATTGTCATTTCCGAATATCTCCTTCATTATCTCTATTTGCTTGGTTGTGGTAGATATATTCTGTATCCGAAATTCGCTCGCAGTTTTGTTCGTTTGTATTATGTCGTTCGATAGGAAAGTGGCTGGACCGGCAGCGGCTCCAATTTCTATCACTTGTTCTCTCGTCAAAGTCTGATTTTTCTGAAATTCTCCGATTGATGCGGGCAATTGGTTGCCGTCGTGATAGAAACCGCCATTGAAGTGGCCCCCATAGTCTGCTGAATTTTTGATAGTGAATTCGAAAGCGCGACCTATTTTCCGATCAAAAGTAACTTGTACTTCATCAAGAAATTTCTTGGTAATTACAAAATACATGTCCTTAATATCAGAAGATTCGGTAAAAACTCCAGAGAGTCCTCTGTTGAGGCAGCTTCTGCAGAGGTTGTACGTCGAGAAATCCGTGAACGTTATTATTTTCCGCTCTACTAGAGGGTGAATCGACAAAAGCTTGGTAAGATAATAGGATATTTCTCGAATTGACCCTAGAGACGGTTTTTTAGATTTAATATTTCCAAAGAACGGATTGAACAAAACAAACTCGTCGGCATACATGGCTGCAAAAGACGCGGCACTGCCAAAAGCGTTGTCTCGACATTGGAAGCTGGAACAAGGATAGGGAAGTCCTGACATTTCGGTGTTGCCGACAAAACAGTATGGGGAAGCCTGAGATACGGGTTTTGGCAAATTGGCTTTAACAGCTTCGACTAGTTCGAATAGCTTTTCTGGAGTGAGGGTCAAAAGTCTGTCGTTTAGCGAACTGGCGTCCCCGACGTCTCCTAGCCCAATGGCATCATCGATAATCTCAAGGTATTTCATCTGAATCAGCCCCCGAATGTGAAGAGAAGAATATATCCCTATGTTCGCCGATTTTCCAACCTTCGAGCTGGATGGGAACTAGATCATAGCATTGCCGGTCTGCCGCAAATTGCGGGGGCGGACTGTAAGTGCCGCTACTAAAGCATCGTTTGTCTAGCCAGCCTGACCTTCCGTGTTCGAACGGCGAGTCCGATTAATATCCTGGCGAAAGGCGTTAAGTTTGGCTAGCAGCAGTTCCTACGCTACCGCTTAGCTCGGTCGTCAAATAGATTGATAATTCCTGCCGACGACTGTCTGTGGTGGGATCATGCTCATACAGAGAAAGAACGGTGCGGCTAGCGGCTTCGTATCCCCCAGGCAAAATACTCCTGCAGCGGCCTGACCTCCAGGCTCCTCGCCTTCAGCGCCGCGATCGCCTCCGCCACCGCAGCCGCGCCTGACAGTGTCGTGTAATACGGCCTGGCGGTTGCGGATGGCGTCCTTGATGTGCGGGCGGCCTTCCAGCACCTTGTTGATTCTTGCCTGCCTTGTGCGTCGGCGTCAGGGCGCCCATAGTCACGGCGGCCGCGGTGCCGGCCAAGGAATGACAATGCTTGAGCAGCCGGAGCCATGAGCACGAGCCCACTCCGCGTGGCGGTTGTTGGCGGCGGCATCGGCGGCGCCGCCACGGCTTACGCCCTGCATAAACGCGGCATTGACGTTCGTCTCTACGAGCAGGCGGCAGCCCTGGCCGAGGTCGGCGCCGGCGTCGCGATCCAGCCGAACGGTGTCCGGATGCTTCGGCGGCTCGGTCTCGGTTACGAACTGATCCGCTCGGGAGCCAGATGGATCGACCCACAGTTTCGTCGCGCCGATGGATCCTATGCCGCGGCAATGTGGCCCCCCGAGCTTGCCAGCCAGATCGAGTTCCACGGCATGCACCGCGCCGATTTGCTGGCAATGTTCGTCGACCGGCTATCTCCCGACGTTGTGAAGACTGGTCACAGATGCATCGGCTTCGAACAGGATGACGAGCAGGCCGTCATCACTTTCGCCAATGGCTTGCGCACCGCGGCCGACGTCGTGATCGCGGCTGACGGCATCCATTCAACCCTTCAGCAGTTCGTCGTTGCCCCGTCCGCCCCGCTCTATTCGGGATCGGTCGCCTATAGAGGGGTGATCCCGGCGGCGAGCGTCTCGTGGCCGTCAGGGGCGATGCGCAACTGGCTTGGTCCGGGCCGGCATTTTCTCGTCTTTCCGGTGCGCGCCGGCCAGCTCATCAACTACGTCGGCTTTGTCACGACTGACGAGCCGATGAAGGAGTCATGGTCGGCGCGGGGCGAGCCCGCCGCCCTTGCCCGGGAGTTCGCCGGCTGGGATCCAATGGTCGAGACGATCATTGCCCAGGTGAAAGCGACGTTTCGCTGGGGCCTGTTCGATCGCGAGCCGCTGGCAAGCTGGACTCGCGGGCGCCTGACCCTTCTGGGTGACGCCGCCCACCCGATGCTGCCGCACATCGGACAGGGGGCCAATCAGGCCATCGAAGACGCCGTTGCCCTGGCGACCGTGCTGAGCCATGCAGACCGCAAGTCTGCCCCACGAGCGCTGCTGATTTACGAGCAGCTGCGGCGCGAACGGACTGCCGGGGTCCAGCGCATGTCGCGCGTGAGTGGGGCTCGCTATGACGCATCCAGCGGCGACTTGCATAGCCGCGACCGCCAGCTTGACGCCCAGCGGCAGGAACGCGCCTGGGTCTGGAACTACGACGCCTATGCCGAAGCCGAGGCGGCCGCCGCTTCGCTCTAGGCAAAATACTCCTGCAGCGGCCGCACCTCCAGGCTCCCCGCCTTCAGCGCCGCAATCGCTTCCGCCACCGCAGCTGCCCCCGACAGCGTCGTGTAATACGGCACCTTCTGCATCAGCGTGGCGCGGCGCAGCGACTTCGAGTCCGACACTGCCTTCTGGCCGTCGGTGGTGTTGAAGACGATCTGCACCTGGCGGTTGCGGATGGCGTCCTCGATGTGGGGGCGGCCTTCCAGCACCTTGTTGATCTTCTGGGCGTCGACGCCGTTTTCGGCGAGGAAGCGCTGGGTGCCTGAAGTCGCCAACACCTTGAAGCCGAGGCCGGCGAGGCGCTTCACGGCGCCGAGAATGCCCTTCTTGTCCTCGTCGCGCACCGAGACGAACAGCGTGCCGGAGCGCGGCAGGTCGACGCCGGCCCCTAACTGGCTCTTGGCGAAGGCCAGCGCAAAGTCGCGGTCGAGGCCCATGACCTCGCCGGTCGAGCGCATTTCCGGGCCGAGCAGAATGTCGACGCCGGGGAAGCGGGCGAAGGGGAACACCGCTTCCTTGACCGCGATGTGGCCTGGGTTTCTGGGGTCGGGCATGGCGCCGTAATGGGCGAAGGCGTCTTCCAGTTTCTCGCCGGCCATGATGCGGGCGGCGATCTTGGCGATGGGCCGGCCGATGGTCTTGGCGACGAAGGGCACGGTGCGTGACGCGCGCGGGTTGACCTCCAGCACATAGACGATGCCGTCCTTGATCGCATACTGCACGTTCATCAGGCCGCCGACATTGAGGGCGCGGGCAAGGGCCGCCGTCTGGCGCTCCAGCTCGTCGACCAGCTCGGAGGGCAGGGAGTGCACCGGCAGCGAGCAGGCACTGTCGCCCGAATGGATGCCGGCCTCCTCGATGTGCTCAAGAATGCCCGACACGAATGTGTCCTTGCCGTCGCAGAGGCAGTCGACATCGACCTCGATGGCGCCCGAGAGGTAGGTGTCGAACAGCAGCGGGTTCTTGCCCAGCAGCGTGTTGATCTGGCCGGTCTTGTCGTTGGGGTATTTCTGCTTGATGTCCTCCGGCACCAGGCCGGGCACGGTGTCGAGCAGATAGGTTTGCAGCATGCCCTCGTCATGGATGATCTGCATGGCGCGGCCGCCCAGCACATAGGAGGGGCGCACCACCAGGGGGAAGCCGAGCTCACCGGCGACGAGGCGGGCCTGCTCGACCGAATAGGCGATGCCGTTCTTGGGCTGGGTGAGGCCGAGCTTGTGCAGCAGCTTCTGGAAACGGTCGCGGTCTTCGGCGAGATCGATCATGTCGGGTGACGTGCCGAGGATCGGGATGCCGGCCTTCTCCAGCGCGTCGGCGAGCTTCAGCGGCGTCTGGCCGCCGAACTGGACGATGACGCCGACCAGCTCGCCCGATGCCTGTTCGGCGCGCAGGATCTCCAGCACGTCCTCGGCCGTCAGCGGCTCGAAATAGAGCCGGTCGGAAGTGTCGTAGTCGGTCGACACGGTCTCCGGATTGCAGTTGATCATTATCGCCTCATAGCCGGCGTCGCGCAGCGCGAAGGCCGCGTGGCAGCAGCAATAGTCGAACTCGATGCCCTGGCCGATGCGGTTGGGACCGCCACCGAGGATGACGACCTTCTTGCGCGACGACACCTGCGCCTCGTTCGCAAGCGCGCCGGCGAACGGCACTTCATAGGTCGAGTACATGTAGGCGGTGGGCGAGGCGAACTCGGCCGCACAGGTGTCGATGCGCTTATAAACCGGATGAACGTCGAGCTTTTCGCGAATCTTCGCAATCACTTCGGCGTCGGTCTTCGTCAATGAGGCGAGGCGGGCATCGGAGAAGCCCATGGCCTTCAGCATGCGCAGATTGACGGCGTCCTCGGGGATGCCGTGCTCGCGGATGCGGGCTTCCATATCAAGGATGCCGGCGATCTGTTCGAGGAACCACGGGTCGATCTTGCACATGGCGTGCACGTCTTCGAGCGAAGTGCCCATGCGGATCGCCTGCGCCACCATGCGCAGCCGGTCGGGCGTCGGCGTGCCCAAGGCGGCGCGAATAGCGTTGCGGTCATCGGCGTGGTTGGCGACAGCGGCACCGTGGCCGAGGCCGGGGATCTCGATCTCGTCCAACCCGGTCAGGCCGGTTTCGAGACCACGCAATGCCTTCTGCAGCGATTCCTGGAAGGTGCGACCGATGGCCATGACTTCGCCGACCGACTTCATCGACGTGGTCAGCACCGGCTCGGCGCCGGGGAATTTCTCGAAGGCAAAGCGCGGGATTTTGGTGACGACGTAATCGATCGACGGCTCGAAGGAGGCGGGCGTGGCGCCGCCGGTGATGTCGTTCTCCAGCTCGTCCAGCGTGTAGCCGACGGCAAGCTTTGCCGCGATCTTGGCGATCGGGAAGCCGGTCGCCTTGGAGGCCAATGCCGACGAGCGCGAGACGCGCGGGTTCATCTCGATCACCACCAGGCGGCCATCTGCCGGGTTGACGGCGAACTGCACGTTGGAGCCGCCGGTCTCGACGCCGATCTCTCTGAGCACCGCGATCGAGGCGTTGCGCATCATCTGGTATTCTTTGTCGGTCAGCGTCAGCGCCGGGGCGACGGTGATGGAATCGCCGGTGTGCACGCCCATCGGGTCGATGTTCTCAATCGAGCAGACGATGATGCAATTGTCCGCCTTGTCGCGGACGACCTCCATCTCATACTCCTTCCAGCCGAGCACGCTCTCCTCGATCAGCACTTCGGTGGTCGGCGAGGCGTCGAGGCCGGACTGGACGATCTCGTAGAATTCGGCCCTGTTATAGGCGATGCCGCCGCCGGTGCCGCCCATGGTGAAGGACGGGCGGATGATGGCGGGCAGGCCGACATGGTCGAGCGCCTGGGCGGCAATCGCCATGCCGTGGCTGATGTAGCGCTGCTTGCGGTCGCCTTCGCCGAGGTTCCAGCGGGTTTCCAGCGCATCGAGCGCGGCGTCGAGATTGTCGGGTTTTTCGGCCTTGAGCGCGGCGCGTTCGGCCTCATGCGTCTTGCGGTCGGTGTTCTTGACGTCGGTGGCGTTGGCCAGCATCGACTTTGGCGTTTCGAGGCCGATCTTCTGCATCGCCTCGCGAAACAGCGCGCGGTCCTCGGCCTTGTCGATGGCCGTGGCATCGGCGCCGATCATCTCGACATTGTAGCGGTCGAGCACGCCCATGCGGCGCAGCGACAATGCGGTGTTGAGCGCGGTCTGGCCGCCCATGGTCGGCAGCAGCGCGTCGGGCCGCTCCTTGGCGATGATCTTGGCCACCACTTCAGGGGTGATCGGCTCGATATAGGTGGCGTCGGCCAGTTCCGGATCGGTCATGATGGTGGCCGGATTGGAATTGACCAGGATGACCCTGAAACCCTCTTCCTTCAGCGCCTTGCAGGCCTGGGTGCCGGAATAGTCGAACTCGCAGGCCTGACCGATGACGATGGGGCCGGCCCCGATGATCAGGATCGACTTGATGTCAGTGCGTCTTGGCATGTCATAGGTCCGTTCGGCGGGCGGCTTGCACAAAAAACCGGGACGGGAAGACCCGGCCGGTTGTGCTCGCGATTCTGGTATCAGGCTAGGAGGGCCTTATAGGGAAGAGTTTTGGCGGATGTAACCCCGAAAATGAGGGTTCTTATGGGCTGCCCCCAACAAGCACCGCGTTCCTTCGCGCCCCCCTCTGCCCTGCCGGGCATCTCCCCCACGAGGGGGGAGATTGGATGTCACGACCGCTTTCACCAATTTTCAACGATGAAGGAAGGTGGAGGCGCTAAAGCTGCCGATCTCCCCCCGTGTGGGGGAGATGTCCGGCAGGACAGAGGGGGGCGCTGTCCCGCCGGCGTTCGAAGAGAGCTTAATCCCCAAGCGCCAGCGCGTCCGTAATCTCGAAACGCTCCGACACCCCGACACGGACGATGCTCAGGCTGCCCTCGCGGGTGAAGCGGAAGTCGCCGGGCGCGTTCGAACCGGCCGGCAGGCCGGCGGAAAAGCTGATGACACGCGTGCCGCCATCGGGCCAGGTCACGGTCACGTCGGCCTTGCCGCCGTCCATGCGGACGATGCTTGCCGCACAGCTTGTCATCGGCTGGCCGATATAGCGGGCGCAGGGAACCTCGCCGGTGGCAGTGGGGGCGGGCGCGTTTGGCGCCGGCGCTTCTATCTCCCCGGCCGACGGGTCGGCCGCGAACGCCATTGTGTAGGCATCCTCGATGGCGGTCTTGCCGATAATTTCAGCCGCCGTCTGAGCGGCTTCAGGATCGCCCAGCCGCGCTGTCAGGCCGGGCAGCGGCAGGTCCGTTGTTGCAGAGGACGCGCCGGCGCCGAGCGTGTCAGCATCCGAAACGGCCACCGGGTTCTCGGGGTTCAGATAGCGGGCCGGAGCCCATCCCGCCAGTTGCGGATTGGCGATGTCCTCGACCTTGCACCAGCGATGTCCGTTGACGTCGTTGCAGCCGAGGTTCTTCACACTCGAACCGCTCGGCAGGCGCGCTTCGGTCTTGCCGATCGGCGATGGCGTGGCGCGGACGTTGAGAAGATCGCCCGGGGCGAGGTTGGTGACGATGGAGATGACCAGAGCCTCTTCCGCCTGGGAAGGCAGCGTCGCCAGCAGCAACGGAGCGGCGATCAGCGCAGGCAGCGTCGTCCGGAGGGAAAGTGTGCGCCTCATCATCTGGCCGTGGGCGATCGATTGCATTGCCGAGAATGCGGCCAGACTCAAGAGCGCCACCGCATGCCACGCCGGCTTTATAAGCAACCACATGGCGCTATGTAAGCCCGAAAATACGGCTGGTTTGCGGGGAGGTGCCGTACGGTTCTGCGGGTATGAACTCGTTCGGCCCGGGGGTATGAGCTCGTTCCTCGCTCAGGAGGCATGAACGCGTTCCGCGTTCAGCCTGACATAAACCCCGTTCGCAGCGCGTGAGCCCATTCCGACCGTCCCGCCTGCTCGGCCTGCCGTGCCGCCGCCTCGTGGTCGTAATCGACAGCGATGGTCTCGAAGATGTCGGGCCGGCCCTCGCCACCCAGTGTGACGATGCCGTAGCGCGCGTGCGGCGAGCCTTGCTCGGAGACATGTGCAGGCGGGGTGGAATCGTCATAGGCGGGGCAGCCGATGCTGCCCGGATTGAAGATGACGGGACCACCGGGAATGTGGATCAGTTCGCTGCGGTGGCTGTGGCCGCACAGCACGATGCGGCATGAGGGGTCGAGGCTCTTCAGCCGCCGGTTGATCGCGGCCAGTGGCGCGCGCACCAACTGGCCATCGGTAATCGCGTCGGTCAGATATTTCTCGTCATGGTCTGGCCTGGCGTGGAAGGCGATGATGCCGGGCGCGACCTCCAGCGTCAGCGGCCGGGCGAACAGCACCTCGCGCTGCGCTACCGTCAGCCGCTCCTGCGCATAGCGGTCGGACGCCCACATCGTGTCATCGGCCGGGTCGCGGGCGACGCGGCGGTCGTGGTTGCCGCGCACCGTCGGCAGGTTGAGCGCTTCCAGCCGTTCAAAAGTCTCGCGCGGCCACAGCGGACCGGAGACGCTGTCACCGAGATTGACGGTCAGGTCGGCGCCGCCGCGTCGCTGCAGATCGTCGAGCACGGCATCGAGGGCCAGCACGTTGCCGTGGATGTCGGCGAGGACGGCGATGCGCATTCAGAAGCTCCGGTTGGTTCGAAGCTTCGCATATCAGCACAGCAGCCGGGGTTCTACCGGTTCTGTGCTGAGTCCTGTCGTGTCGCGCTAGGCAGAAATTTCAATATCGTGGCCACCGACCGCGGGCAGGGCCGTATCCTCGCCAGCAGCGGCAATGACGCTGTCGAGCAGGCCGGGGAAGCGGGCGTCGAGGTCGTCGCGGCGCAACGTGATCAGCCGGCTGGTGCCGACCACCTCGGCGCGGGTGACGCCGGCTTCGCGCAGTTTGGCCAAGTGATAGCTGAGATTGGTTTTCGAGCCGAGATCGAGGAACTGGCTGCAGTTCAGCGGCACGCCTTCCTTGCTGGCGAGATAGCGCACGATGGCGAGCCTGGTCGGGTCGCCGAGCACGGCAAGCACGATCGGCAGGCTGATCTGGTCGGTGTTGGGGTGGGGCAAGGTCATGCCGCTGAATTAAGCACAATCGGGGCCGATTTCAACGCATCTCCTCCTTTGGCCGGGGCCACACGGTTTCTCGTTTCGCGATCCGTCCTGACACAGGGCTGTCAGCAGGATCGAGCTATTTATGCTGCCGGACATTGACATGATGGCACCTTATGTCCAATTGTTCAATAACTTTTGAACTAAGGACACCCGTCATGGACAAGCGCCTCTTCTGGCTTGCGCTCGGATCGTTCACGATCTCGACCGAAGGATTTGTCATTTCCAGCCTGCTGCCCGATATCGCCACCGATGCCGGCATCTCCATTCCGCTGGCCGGCACGCTGATCACCGCCTTTGCGCTCGCCTATGCGGTCGGCACGCCGATCCTGGCGACGCTGACCGGCGAATGGGATCGGCGCCGCGTCATCCTGTGGACGCTGGTGTTCTTCGTGCTCGGCAATCTGGCGGCCGCATTGAGTTCCTCCTTCGAATTGCTGCTGATCGCTCGCATCGTCATGGCGCTGTCTTCCGGCCTGTTCGCGGCCACAGCGCAAGGCACGGCGGTGGCGCTGGTCGATAGCCATCACCGGGCGCGCGCCATCGCTGTCGTCGTCGGCGGCACCACGGTGGCGGTTGCGGTCGGTGCGCCGCTTGGCGCGCTGGTCGCGGCCTTCGCCGGCTGGCGCGGCACGTTCTTTGCCATCGCCGGCCTCGGCGCGCTCGCCGGCGCCATCCTGTGGTACTGGCTGCCGCGCGGCATCGTCGGCACCAAACTGCCGCTCCGGCAACGGCTTGCCGCGGCACTTCGCCCCGGCGTGATGCCGATCCTGTTGACGACGCTGCTGGCGCTGACCGGCGCCTTCACCGTGTTTGCCTATGTCGCACCGCTGGCCATTCAAGGTGGCGGGCTGAGCCCGATCGCGCTGCCCGGCATGCTGCTCGCCTTCGGTGTCGGTGCGGTCATCGGCAACATCGCAGGCGGCCAGGCCGCCGATCGTTTTGGCGCGACGCGCACCGTCGGCTGGTCGCTGGGGTTAAGCGCAGCCATGCTGGTCATGCTCTCGGTGATCCCGACCTTCCTGCCGCACCACATCGCCGGGCCGGCGCTGATGGCGATGATGGTGCCGTGGGGCGTCGTCGGCTGGGCGTTCCCGCCGGCGCAGGCCAGCCGCATCATCAGGCTGGCACCCGACGCCGCTCCCATCGTGCTGTCGCTCAACGCCTCGGCGCTCTATCTCGGCGTGGCGCTGGGTGCGGTGGTTGGTGGCGCGGTGCTGCGCTACGGCGCGCCGGCCGATCTCGGCCTGATCGCGGCGACGTTCCCGATCGTGGGACTGGGCGTTGTGCTGGCCGGCCGCTGGGCGGCGCGGCCGGTGGCCATGCCGGCCGAATAGTATTGCGCCAAAGTCCGCCGGCCGCCTCAGGTGGCCGGCGGCGTGTCAAAATCGAGCGCGGCGATGCCGTCGAGCGCCTCGCGCAGGTTCGCCGCCTGCTCCTTGCCGACCACATCCTCGAAACGCTGCTGGGCGACATGCCACAGCTTCATCACTTCATCGAGTTTGACCAGGCCCAACGGCGTCAGCCGCACGCGCTTGATGCGGCGGTCGTTCGGATCGGCGAAGGTCTCGAGAAAGCCGTGGCGGATCAGCGGCTTCAGCGTGTGGCCGAGCGCCGACAAATCCATGACCAGGGCAGCGGCAATGGCGCTCATGGCCGGCTCGTTGCCGACATGGATTTGGTAGAGCAGGCCCTGCTGCGTCGCCTTGAGCCCCGAGGGCGCCAGCACATCATCATAGAACTGGCCGAGCTTGCGCGCCGCACGCCGCAGCATGGCGTTGTTGCAGAGCGTCAGGCCGGGCAGGGCATCTTGCGACATGATGTTTCCTTGGCGACAACGACAAGATGGTCGTCCGCGCCACCCACAAATAATCTCCGTTCCGATTATTGACAAGATAGTGGCATATGCCTACTTCGTTAATAGTGGCATATGCCACTAAATGAATAGGGCGACTTTGGCGAGGGCGAGGAGCGGTTGCTCACGGAGCCCGGCAACCAGGGTCGAAACGAAGCAATCGGTCGAACACAAGGAACAGGACAATGAGTGTAGAAACCAACAAGGGCACGGCGGTGGTCACCGGTGCCTCGTCGGGCATTGGCGCGGTCTATGCGGACCGGCTGGCCGGCCAGGGCTATGATCTCGTGCTGGTGGCGCGGCGCGCCGACCGGCTGGAAGAACTGGCTGAGAAGCTGCGCTACGCCTACGATCGCAAAGTCAGTTTCATCAGCGCCGATCTGGCTGACGACAGCGACGTCCGCCGGGTCGAACAGGCGATATCAGCCGACCACAGCGTGACGCTGCTCGTCAACAATGCCGGCCTCGGCGGTGCGCAGGTGGTGGCGAAGGCAGACGCCGACGTGGCCGAGCGCATGATCAAGGTCAATGTCATCGCCTTGACGCGTCTGACCCGCGCCGTGCTGCCGGGCCTGATCGCTCGCAACCGCGGCGCCATCGTCAACATCGCCTCGGTGCTCGCCTTCGACACCTCATTCGGCGGCATCTACAGCGGCACCAAGGCCTATGTCGTCAATTTCACCGAAGCTCTGCAGCGCGAAGTCGCTGACACCGAGGTGAAGGTTCAGGTGGTTCTGCCGGGCGCGACCCGGACCGATTTCTGGGAACTCGCCGGCAGCGATATCGAACAGCTTCCGAAGGAAATCGTCATGAGCGCCGACGATCTGGTCGATGCCGCCCTTGTCGGTCTGGCCAGGGGCGAAGCTGTCACCGTGCCGGCGCTTGCCGATGCGGCAAAGCTGGACACTTTCCTCGGCGCCCGGCAAGCTTTCTACGGCAGCCTGCACGCCAACAAGCCGGCGGCGCGCTACGCGGCTTGAGGAGGCAGGTTCGCTTCGCGAACCAGAACCCCCACCCCGCTGCTATGCAGCGACCCTCCCCACAAGGGGGAGGGTTAGGGGCGCCATCCCCTTGAGGCGCGGAAGCTACGCTCCCTACCTCCCCCTTGTGGGGAGGTCGGACCGCAGGTCCGGGTGGGGATGCTGCGCTAAAAAATTGTCACCTCTACGCCGACTGCCACATCGGAATGATCGAAGCGGCGAGCAGCAGGCCGAGCGCGATGTTGAGCACGCGCCACTGCCGCTCGGTTCTAAGCAACCGGGCGAGCAGCGTGCCCGCCACGCACCACAGCGACAGCGATACCGCGGCGGCGAGGCCAAAGACCGCGCCGAGCAGCAAGGCAAGTTGCAGCGGTCCGTCGGCCAGTGCCGCGAACGATGCCGCAGCACCCAGCCCCATCGCCCAGCCCTTGGGGTTCATCCATTGCAGGCCGGCGCCGCCCAAAAAGCTGTTCGGGCTGGCCATCGCCACGTCGAGATTGGGCGGTCCGCTGCGGCCGATCTTGACGGCGAGCCAGACGAGATAGAGCGAGCCGGCGATCTTCATCGCCAGTTGCAGCGACGGGACCGCCGCCAGCAGCCCGGCAAGCCCGGCAGCACCTGCCGCGGCCACGGTGGCCAGGCCAGCCGCACTGCCGGCCATCAGCGGCACGGAGCGGCGAAAGCCGAACTGTGCGCCGGACGCCGTCGACAAGGTCGTCGCCATGCCCGGCGTGGAGGTGGCGACCAGCGCGAATAGGACGAGTGGAAGGATGGCCTCAAGCATACTGGTTTCTCTCTTGGGAAACCGCATGCTAGGCGCTGTCTCACATCAGTAAATGCAATGTTTGTGATGGATAGCATTAGGGATTATAATATCACATGATCCGCAATCTTGACACGGCCCTGATCCGCACCTTCGTCACCGTTGCCGGCAAGGCCAGCATGACGGCGGCCGCCAACGCTTTGCACCTGACGCAAGGCGCCGTCAGCCAGCAGATCAAGCGGCTGGAGGAGGTTTTGGGCTGCAGCCTGTTCGAGCGCGACCGGCGCGGGCTGCGGCTGACGCGCTCCGGCGAGCGGCTGTTCGGCAAGGGCAAACGCCTGCTCGGCCTCAACGACGAGATCTGGGCCGAGATGGCAGGCAATGCGGTTGCGGGCGAGGTGCGGCTCGGCGTGCCCTACGACCTTGTCGGCACCTTGCTGGCGCCGATTCTGAAGAGCTACGCCGAGACCTATCCGCAGGTCGAGATCTCGCTGGTCTGCGCCTCGTCGCCGGAACTCGCCGCGGCATTGGCGACCGGCACGATAGACTTAGCCGTCATCGAGGAGCGGGTCGGCCCGTCGGCCGGCGAATGCCTCGCCATCGACCGGCTGGTCTGGGTGGGCGCCAAGGCCGGTGTCGCCCGCCGCAAACGCCCATTGCCGGTGTCGATGGTCGCCGACACCTGCGCGTTTCGGCCAGCGGTGCTGTCGGCGCTTGGCGAACACGGGCTTGAATGGCGCACCGTGTTCGAGAATGGCAACATCGATGCGACGACGGCGACGGTGCGCTCGGACCTCGCCGTCACCACCTGGCTGGCGTCGACCGTGCCTGCCGACCTCGACATCCTGTCCGCCGATTCCGAGCTTCCGGCCTTGCCGAATTTTTCGATCAATCTGCATTTGCCCAGGCATGGTGTCGGGCCGGCGGCGCAAGAGTTTGCACGCCACATCCGCGATGGGCTGGCTCGGCGGCTGGTGGCGGCTTGAGGCCACGCCTCTGTTTCCTCTCCCCCATTTTATGGGGGCGAGGAACCCAAGTCCTGCAAAGCTACTTCCAGTTCTTGCGCCGTTCGATCTCTGCCTCGGACGGCTTCTCCGGAACAAACGACCCAACCTTGATCTCGCCGCCGCGCGCATAGGTCGCCATGATGACGCCGGTGGTCGAGGCTTGCGAGCGGGTCAGCTTGAAAGCAGCGGGCAGCGTGCCGTTGCCGAACAGCCGCTTGCCCTTGCCCAGCACCAGCGGGAAGATCAGCAGACTGATCTCGTCGATCAGATCGTTGGCGAGCAAGGTCTGGATCAGCTCGCTCGATCCCTGGATGAGCAAGTCCGGGCCATCCTCTTGCTTGAGCTGGCGCAGCGTCGCCACGACGTCATCACCCAGCGATTGGCTGTTTTGCCAGGACAACGTTTCGGGCCGGTGCGTCGCCACATATTTGGTGACGGCGTTGAAGCTGTCGGCGATCGGATCGTTCTCCTGATACGGCCAATGGGCGGCGAAGATGTCGTAGGTCTTGCGGCCGAGCAGCAGCGCGAAAGGCTTGGAGAACGTCTCACCCATGGCGGCACCCATGACGTCGTCCCAATAGTGGAACGTCCAGCCGCCATATTCGAAGCCGCCGACCGGATCTTCCTCCGGCCCGCCCGGCGCCTGCATGATGCCGTCGAGGCTGACGAATGTTGCTGCGGTAATCTTCCTCATTGGGGTGCTCCTTTTCATGGTCCCGCCGTCAAGGCCGGACTTCGGCCTAAGGACGCGCGAGTGCACGCCTGTCCGACAGCCGCCTGAGAAATTTCCGGCATTCCGCCCCTCGAAGATCACAAGGCAGTCTTGCCCTTGGTCCGTGAAGCTGGCGGTCGGTCGTCGAGGCTCTGGGACGAAAACCAGACGTCGCCGATGATGGCTGTGGCGGTTCCGTCCGGAGCCTTGTCTGATGTCAGCCAGATCGAACGGCTGCGCGCGGCCTGTTCGCGGTCGGGAATTTTCGCTGCCGGACTTGCGACCGAGGCACCGACGCAAGGGATGAACCAGGAGCCCATGAACGGGTTGCAGGCAAAGCCCTTTTTGGTGCGGGTCACCAGCACCGCCAGGGCAACACGCTCGGCCGGACGCCAGGGGAAGATCATGCGACCGCCCGGCCTCAACGCCTTCAGCCATTCGGCCGGTGGTGCGGCGACGCCGGCATTGACATAGATGACATCTGATGGTGGCAGCGTGGTGGTGACGGCATCGCCATGGATGACCGTCACATTGCCATAGGCTTCGAGATTCTTTGTCGCGCGGCGGGCGAGATCGGCCTCCAATTCGAAGGCGGTGACGGCGCCGCCGGGCGAAACCAGCCGCGCCAGTAAGGCGGTGTAGTAGCCGGTGCCGGCGCCGACATGGGTAACGGCTTCACCCGGTTTGGGCGCGATCTTGCCGATCCACATGGCGTGCAGGGAGGGCTCGCCATTGTTGATGCCCTTGTCGGCATCGAGCGCCACCAGCACGTCCTGATAGATGTGAACCGGATCGGCGCTTGGGGTCACGACCTTGCCGTTGCCGGCCGTGACCATCCTGCCAACGATGACCGTCCATGGTCCTGGACCAAGAAAGGCTTCGCGCGGCACCGTGGCGAAAGCGTCTTCGAGACGCGGATCGGCCGAGCCGGAATTGGCAGCCATCAGCCGCGCGTAGAATTTTCGAGCTTCCGCAAGGACGGTCATCGTCCGTCAAGATAGCGCAGACAGCCGATTTGTCTCACCGGTTTGTCGCACAAGCCGGTGAGGGAGCAATTGGACTGTTCGTTGCTCAGCCGACGCCGAAGACGGTGTCGTAGAGCAGCTTGAAGTTGAGCACCAGGATGATGGCGGCGACCACCCATGCGAGTGCGGCGACGCTGCGAGGTATCGCGAGATTGCCCATCTTCTTCTTGTCGGAGACGAACTGCACCAGCGGAACCACCGCGAAGGGCAACTGCATCGACAGGATGACCTGGCTGAAGACGAGCAGCTGGCCGGTTCCTTTTTCGCCATAGAGCGCGGTGACGATCACCACCGGAACGATGGCGATGCCGCGCGTCACCAGGCGCCGCGCCCATTGCGGGATGCGCAGGCGCAGGAACCCTTCCATGACGATCTGGCCGGCGAGCGTCGCCGTCACCGTCGAATTCAGGCCCGAGGCAAGTAGTGCCACCGCAAACAGGGTGGAGGCGATGCCGAGGCCAAGCAACGGCGACAGCAGTTCAAAGGCCTGGCCGATCTCTGCGACGTCCTGATGGCCGGTGCCATGGAAGGCAACTGCCGACACGATGAGGATGGAGGCGTTGATGAACAGCGCCAGCATCAGGGCGATGGTCGAGTCGGTGGTTGCCCATTTGATGGCGTCGCGCTTGCCTTTTTCGGTGCGCTCATAGGCACGCGTCTGCACGATCGAGGAGTGCAGGTAAAGATTGTGCGGCATGACGGTGGCGCCGATGATGCCGATGGCAATGTAGAGCATGGCCGGGTTGGTGACGATCTCGGACGACGGCACGAACATGGCGTGCAGGACCGAGCCAACCGGCGGAGAGGCGGCAAAGATCTGGACGGCGAAGCAGCCGAAGATGATGATCAAAAGCGCGATGATGAAGGCTTCGAGGAAGCGAAACCCCTTGTTCATCAGCAGAAGCAGCAGGAAGGCGTCGAGCGCGGTGATGAGGGCGCCGCCGATCAGCGGAATGCCGAACAAAAGCTGCAGCGCAATCGCCGTGCCGATGACCTCGGCGAGGTCGCAGGCGATGATGGCCAGTTCGCAGGCGATCCACAGCATGAAGTTCACTGGCCGCGGATAGTAGGCGCGGCAAGCCTGGGCGAGGTCGCGGCCGGTGGCGATACCGAGCCTGGCGGCGAGCGCCTGCAGCAGGATGGCCATCAGGTTCGACAGCAAGATGATGAAGAGCAAGGTGTAGCCGAACTGGGCGCCGCCAGCGAGGTCGGTCGCCCAGTTGCCGGGGTCCATGTAGCCGACCGAGACCATGTAGCCTGGTCCCATGAAAGCGAACAGACGGCGGAACCAGACGCCCGAGCTTGGCACGGCGATCGAGGAATTGACTTCGCGCAGGCTGGGCTGGTCGTCCTCTTCCGGCCGGGCAAATCGCCACATGGATCGGGATTCAGAGGTGGCTTGGGCTTCCGACATAAAGGGGATTTCCGCTGGGATTGGTGGATGTTGCCGCCAATCTATGCCATGGCTGAACATTATGCAATATGCTATATTTCATTGTATGTGCTTTTTAGGGGCCCCTTGTCAGAGAGCAGGGGGCAATCGGGGGAACCCGGTTGCGCCTGCCAAGGAATGCAAATAAACGGCCAGAACATTTCAAGCTCGTGCTATGAATGTTCAATGTCGGGACATCCGCCGACGGCTAGAGGGAGCGCATATTGGCGCTGAAGAACAGACCCGTTCCGCGCGAACCGCTGCCGGATGCCGACGTCCATTCGGAGGGATTCCGGCAGACGCGCGAAGCGCGCCGCAGCGCGCTGGTCGAGGATTATGTCGAGCTGATCGCCGACCTGATCGAGGACGGCAACGAGGCGCGGCAGGTCGATATCGCGGCAAGGCTCGGCGTCGCCCAGCCGACCGTGGCCAAGATGCTGACCCGGCTGTGCACCGACGGGCTGGTGTCCAGGAAACCCTATCGCGGTGTCTTCCTGACCGAGGCCGGCCGCAAGGTTGCCGAGGAGAGCCGCATTCGCCACCAGACTGTGGAAGCCTTCCTGCGCTCGCTCGGCGTCAGCGCCGAAACGGCGCGCATCGATGCCGAGGGCATCGAGCACCATGTCAGCGCCGAGACGCTCGAAGCCTTTCGCAAGGCGATGACCGCGACCCGCTAGAGTGGTTCATCGTTTCCCAGAAACGCCGAACCACGCTAGCTCTTTGTTTTGACGCAATTCCGGACGGAAAACCGCTTCACACTTTTCCTGGAATTGCTCCAACCCTCGCTTGCCGACAAGTCTGCCGGAACCGCCGCATCACGGATGCGTTGAGGAGCATGCCGCGCGATTGGCGCGAGGCCGAGGAGGACATCATGGGCGTTGAACAGGCACCGACAGCGAAGGGCAAGCAGGCGGCAAAGGGATTGAAGCAAGCTGCGGCGAAGGACGAGCGCAAGACGGAAGCCGAAACCGGCCGGCCGCTGAAAAAGGGCGCTGCCCGTTTCGAGGAGCGTTCGAAAAGCTCGGACGGCAAGAGCGCAGGCGCAAAGCAGAAAAGCTGAGAGTTGCCGCGGGGGCGGCGCGTCTAGTCCTGGGTGTCCTGCACCCAGCTTCTGGGGTGGCCGTCGACGCGGAACTGGAAGATAAAGTAGGGCGGGATGCAGGTGCCCTTGCCGGGTTTCGCCTCCGCCAGATCATCGTAGCCGGCGGTGCAGATATAGTCCTCGCGGCAGGGATGGGCCTTGTCGCAGGCGCGTAGACCAGCTGTCTTGGTGAATTCCTTGGTGCAGAATTTATGATCCTTGCCTGATGCGATGCAGTCGTTGAAACCGGTCTTGGCAAGCCGTCCGCAAGTCGCCTCGTCGGGCAGTTTCTCGCAGCTCGCCTTGCGCAGCATGCCGCCGGGAAAGCCGCCAGTCTTCTGCTCGGGATTGTCATAGCGCTGGCGCGCCGCGCCATAGCCGGCGAGTTTTATCGGCGGTTTCTTGTCCCTGACAGGGTCGATGGCGCAAGCCTTGGCGGTTGCCGGCGACAGACGGCAATATTTATCGTCGCCCCATTTGGACATCTTGATCTCGCCAAACTCGACGGGGTCGCCGACAGCGGTTCCCGCTTCGCTGACGCAGGTGCCGAAGCCCGGATGGATGGCGCTCTCATGCACGCCGGCGCAGCGCAGGCCTTGGCCGCAGGTCCAATCCTTGAAGCTCGCATCCTCGCCGCGATAGCAGATCGAGCCCCAGCCATTGTAGAGATCGGTGCCTTTCAGCGCCTCGGCATACTTGGCGTCCGGACGGGCAGCGAAGCCGCGGGTAAAATCGGGATGGCCGCCGGCGGCGAATTCCTCGACGATGGCGCGGCGGCGCGGCAGGTCGGCGAAGAACACGGCAGAGCCCGGCACGAAGACCGCGTTGCGTCGCGGTTCGCTGGCCGGATCGGCGCCGGTGTAGTGGAAGCCGGCAATGCCGTGCGTCTGGTGGCAGCCGGTGCAGCTCATCTCGTTGAGCCGCAGGTTGAAGCCGGCCACCGACTTCACAGTTTTCAGCTCGTTGCCCCTGGCGACATAATCTTTCAGCGCCTTGTCGACGGCGTCGTCATCGAGCAGCCCATAGGCCAGATTGTTCTGCGACCGGCTCATGCCGCCCGGCGCCACCGAGATGGCGCTGGTCGCCAGGAACTTTTCGTCGATGACCAGCCGGCCACGGTCGAGGTCGTAGATGTTGCGGTCGGTGAGCAGCCATTTGGCGAAGGCCTGCCTGTCGGCCAGGACCACTTTGCGGTCGATCTCGTTCTCCATCTTCGATTCCTGGAAGGTAGAGGTGGCCGGATCCCATTTGAAGATCTTCAGCAGATATTCGGCGTGGCCGCCGAAATCGCGGCGGGTCGAGGCCGATAGCCGCAAAACCTGCATGTTGAGCTCGAGCCGCATGATCTGCGAGGAATTCAGCATGGCGTTGGAAAGCGGACCCTCGTCCGAGCGCAGCCATGCTGCCAACTGTTCGGGCTCGAGGTCCTTTTGCCCGGCGGCAAGCCAGCGCTTGGCGACATCCGCAAAGGAGGCGCCAGTGGCGCTGGGGCGGTCTTTCGAGGCACGGGCCTGCGCCTCGGTGGGCCTGGCGTTGAAAACCAGGCTCATGGTCAGCGGCAGGCGAGACGAGATGCGCTGGCCAGGTGTCTCCTCGACCGAATAGTGAAAGCGGTAGATCAGCCTGATCTCGCCGCATTGGGTGTGGCCGAGATAGCCGCGATCCATGCGGTTGACGACGCCGGTGAGGTCGAGCGTCGAGCCGTCGTCGTCAATGTATTTGGGGTTGAATTTCTGGCTGGTGTCCTTCGATTTGGCCAGTGCCGCGACATAGGGGTCGGGGCTGTTGCCTGGCTCGTCGATGATTTGCTGCTTGACGGCGTTGCGCACCGGGGTCAGCGCGCGTACCGAAAACAGCCCGTGATTATCGACATCCCGCGTCAGGCCAAGTGCTGGCCCAAGCAGGCGGCTGATCGAGAGGCCGCCGCGCTCGAGCGCCTGCAAGGTTGCGGGGTCGGTGACGGCGACGCTGGAATCGAGCGTGACGGCGCCGGCCGACCAGGGGCCGAGGCAAAGCAGCGCCGCCAGCAACAAGAATCGGCCGATCGTTCGCAAGCGCCCTCACACCCCTGTTCAAGCTGGATGCTACAGCGCCTGTGCCGTCTCGGCCAGAGCGGCGAAGCGGCGACGCTAGCGGCTAAAAATGCTGTGACTTGGTGCAACCATTGGGCTAATTGTTTGTTGGGTCGGACCGGGCCATGAAATCGGCAGGTCAACCGAAACGTGCATCGCGGGGAGTTGCCATGCTCTGGAAGGGCCGTCGTCAGAGTGACAATGTCGAGGACGAGCGCAGCGACAGCGGTGGCGGTGGGCTCGGCGGCGGCAGCCCCGGTCAGTTTCGTGTCCCGATTGGCGGCCGCACCGGTGGCGGCGGCAGCATCTTGCTCGTCATCCTGGTGGTGCTCGCTGGATGGTATTTTGGTTTCGATCCATCGCAGATCCTGGGCGGCGGCGATGGCGGCCTGCTGCCGGGCGGCGACGGTCAGATTACCGACAACAGCGGTGGCCAGGACGCCAGTACCGGTGCGCCGGCCTCCGACGAGATGAAACAGTTCGTTTCGACGGTGCTGGCCGAAACGGAGGACACCTGGACCGGTATTTTCCAGGCCAACGGCCTGAAATATGAGGATCCCAAGCTGGTTCTGTTCAGCGGCCAGATACGCTCAGCCTGCGGTGCCGCCTCGACCGCGGCTGGACCGTTCTACTGTCCCGGCGACCACAAGGTCTATCTCGACACCAGCTTCTTCCAGCAGCTCGACCAGCAGTTCGGTGCCTCGGGCGACTTCGCCCAGGCCTATGTGATCGCGCATGAGGTTGGCCATCACGTGCAGAACCTGACCGGCATCCTGCCCAAGTTCAACAAAATGCGGCAAGGCATGAGCGAGGCCGATGCCAACCACATGTCGGTGCAGGTCGAACTCCAGGCTGACTGCTTTGCCGGCATCTGGGCGCACTTCACCGCGCAGAAGGGCATTCTGGAACAGGGCGACATCGAAGAGGCGCTGAACGCGGCCCAGAAGATCGGCGACGACACGTTGCAGAAGAAGATGCAGGGCTATGTCGTGCCGGAAAGCTTCAACCATGGGACGTCGCAGCAGCGGCAGACATGGCTGGCGCGGGGCTACAAGAGCGGCAAGCTTTCGGACTGCGACACGTTCAACAATCCGATCTGAGGCACTGGCCGATCTGAGGCACTGGAATTCTTCCGAAAAACCGGGCGCTTCCAACGATGCGCACGCAGCATCCATCATGGCAAGTGATGTCAGGATGAGAATATCTGACCTGTTCCCTTATTGTTCCTAGCGGCGGGCTCGCCTATAAGGTGCGTCCGCCTGCGCCCCAGGGGACCAGAGGAGCTTGACCACCATGATCGACCCCAAAACCGCCAGGCGGGGCCTTGCGCTCGTTTTCACCACGCTGCTGCTCGACATTATCGGCTTCGGCATCATCATGCCGGTGCTGCCCGCCTATCTCAGGGAACTGACCGGCGTCAGCATCAGCGGCGCGGCTATCGAGGGCGGCTGGCTGTTCTTTGTCTATGCCGCGATGCAGTTCTTCTTCGCGCCCATCATGGGAGGGTTGAGCGACCGCTTTGGACGGCGGCCGATCCTGCTCGCCTCGGTGCTGACCTTTGCCATCGACAATCTGATCTGCGCTGTCGCCTGGTCGTACCCGATGCTGTTCATCGGCCGTGTGCTGGCCGGCATTTCGGGCGCCAGCTATTCGACGACGTCGGCCTTCATCGCCGACATCTCGAACGATGAGAACCGGGCGAAGAATTTCGGCCTGCTTGGCATCGCTTTTGGCGTCGGATTCGTCATCGGACCGGTTCTGGGCGGGCTGCTCGGCACGCTCGGTCCGCGCGTACCGTTCTATTTTGCCGCCGGGCTTGCTCTGCTGAATTTCCTGATCGCGATGTTTTTCTTGCCGGAAACGCTGGACGAAAAACACCGCCGCCGGTTCGAGTGGAAACGCGCCAACCCTGTGGGAACGCTCCTCCAGATGCGCCAATACAAAGGCATCGGCTGGATCGGTCTTGTCTTCTTCCTGATGACGCTCGGGCACATGATGTATCCGGCGGTCTGGTCGTTCGTCTCCACTTACCGCTATGGCTGGAACCAACAGCAGATCGGCTTTTCGCTGGGTGCCTTCGGCCTGTGTGGGGCGATCGTCATGGCGACTGTCCTGCCGCGTGTGATCCCCAGGCTTGGTGAGTGGAAGACGGCCGCAATCGGTCTTGCGTTCACGGCACTCAGCGCCTTCGGCTATGCCTTCGCGTCGCAAGGCTGGATGATCTATGCCGTTATCGTCGTCGGCTGTCTCGAAGCGTTGGCTGACCCACCGCTCAGGAGTCTCGCAGCCGCCAAGGTGCCGCCTTCGGCGCAAGGCGAACTCCAGGGTGCGATGACCTCGATCTTCTCGATCACCTCGATCATCACGCCGCTGCTTTATACGGCGATCTTTTCCTGGTTCACCGGGCCGAACGCGCCGGTGACCTTCGGCGGCGCGCCCTATCTGGTTGGCGGGTTGTTCATGGCCCTGGCGCTTATCGTCTTCGTCACCAAAGTGGCGAGGCCGGCAGCGCTTGGAAAGGTCGCGACCGACGTCGCGGAAGATGGAGCCAAGATATGAGCCATGACCGGCGTGTTGTCCTGACCAAGGACGGGCTGTCGCTGTCGCGCCTCGTCTTCGGTGCCTGGCGTCTGCTCGATGGCCCGGTGCGACCGGATGCGGAAGCCGTCGCCCGATTGATCGGCACGGCAGTCGATCTCGGCCTGACCAGCTTCGATCATGCCGACATCTATGGGAACTACGAGGTGGAGGCGGCTTTCGGCGCCGGGTTGTCGCGCTGGCAAGGCAAGCGCGACAGCATCGAGCTGATCTCGAAATGCGACATCATGCTGAAATCGCCTAACCGGCCGGACAACAAATTGCAGCACTACGACACCAGTGCTGCGCACATCGTTGCGTCGGTGGAGCGCTCGCTGGTCAACCTTGGCACCGACTATCTCGACCTTCTGCTGCTGCACCGGCCAGATCCGCTGATGGATGCCGATGAGACGGCAGGGGCACTGGCCGGGCTGGTTAAATCAGGCAAGGTGAGGGCGGTCGGCGTTTCCAATTTCACGCCGTCGCAGTTCGACCTGCTCGCCTCACGGCTGCCTTTTGCGCTGGTCACCAATCAGATCGAGATGTCGGTGCTGAAAACGACAGCGCTGACCGACGGCAGCCTCGACCACGCACAGCGTCTTTCTTACGCGCCGATGATCTGGTCGCCGCTTGGCGGCGGTTCGCTGTTTACCGGCAAAGGTGAGCGCGAGGCGCGGGTGCGTGCAGCACTTGCGGTCGTGGCGGCGGAAACCGGTGCTGCCGATCTCGCCGCGGTCGCCATCGCCTGGCTGCTGCGCCACCCAGCGCGGCTGCTGCCGGTACTGGGTACGATGAAACCGGAGCGGCTGGCCGGCATGGTCAAAGCGCTGGAGATCGGCCTCGACCGCCAGCAGTGGTTTGCCATCCTGGAAGCCAGCGAAGGTCGGCCGGTGGCGTAAGGATCAGGTTCGCTCAGCCAGCAATTCTTCGCCGCGCTTCTCGCGAATGAGATTGACGAAGCGGCGGAACAGGTAGTGCGAATCCTGCGGGCCGGGCGAGGCTTCGGGGTGATGCTGGACCGAGAACACCGGTCTTCCGGTCAGCGCGATGCCGCAGTTCGACCCGTCGAACAGCGAGACGTGGGTTTCCTCGACGCCGTCGGGCAGCGAGTCGGCGTCGACGGCAAAGCCGTGGTTCATCGAAACGATCTCGACCTTGCCGGTGGTGTGGTCCTTGACCGGGTGGTTGGCGCCGTGATGGCCCTGGTGCATCTTGGCGGTCTTGCCGCCGAGCGCCAGCGCCAGCATCTGGTGGCCGAGGCAGATGCCGAACACCGGAATGTCGGTCTTCAACAGGTCCTGGATGACCGGAACGGCATAGCCGCCGGTCGCTTCCGGATCGCCGGGGCCGTTGGAGAGGAAGATGCCGTCCGGCTGCATGGCGAGGATCTCTTCGGCGCCGGTGCTGGCCGGCACCACGGTGACCTTGGCGCCGAGGCCGGCAAGCAGCCGCAATATGTTGCGCTTGACGCCGTAATCGATGGCGACGACATGCATGGACGGATCGGCCTGTTCGCCAAAGCCCTCGTTCCACACCCATTGTGTCTCGCGCCAGACCGAGGACTGGCCTGAGGTGACCTCCTTGGCCAGATCAAGCCCAATCAGGCCGGACCATGCGGCAGCGCGGCGCTTGAGATCATCAAGGTCGAAGACGCCGTCGGGCGCGTGCGCAATGACGGCATTGGGCATGCCCTTTTCGCGGATCAGCGCGGTCAGCGCGCGGGTGTCGATACCCGACAGGGCAACGATGCCGCGCTTCTTCAGCCACTGGTCGAGGCCGGTGCCGGCGCGGTAGTTGGACGGGTTGGTGACATCGGCCTTGAACACGGCGCCGACGGCGCCTGAGCGGGCGACCGGGTTGAGATCCTCGATGTCCTCGTCATTGGTGCCGATGTTGCCGATATGCGGAAAGGTGAAGGTGACGATCTGGCCGGCATAGGATGGGTCGGTGAGGATTTCCTGGTAGCCGGTGAGCGCGGTGTTGAAACAGACTTCGGCGACGGCGGAGCCGGTGGCGCCAAGGCCGCGACCCTCAATGACCGTGCCGTCGGCCAGCACCAGCAGCGCGGTCGGCTTTTCGGTGGTCCAGGCGGGCGTCATCTCAGCCATGGCGGCACTCCTATCAGGCTGCGCGCTTCGACCGACCCGGTGGGCCTTCTGCGCAGCAATCGGCGCGGCAGCGATTTCTCGAGCCTGCGCGCGTCAATTCATTGTCTTATGCAAGGCCGAGTACATAGGGGAAGGTGCCAGAACGGTCAATGATGCAGCCAGTGACCAGCATCGATTTATTTCGTCGAACAATATCAGTGATTTGACGGCGTCTTCGGGGGTTTGCCTTGCGCATTCGCCGGGGCTATTGTCCGCGCCGATCGAAGGAGAAAGCATCATGCGTGGCAAAATCGCCGAATCCCTGAAGAGCGCGATGAAGGCGCAGGACAAGCGCCGGCTGCCGACGCTACGGCTGATCCAGGCCGCCATCCATGACCGCGACATCCTCAATCGCGGTTCGGGCAAGGAGCCGGCCAGCGACGACGAGATCCTGCAGATCCTGGCCAAGATGGTGAAGCAGCGCGAGGAGTCGGCCAAGGCCTTCGACGACGGCAAGCGGCCTGAACTTGCCGCGCAGGAGCGCGACGAGATGGCCATCATCCGCGACTTCCTGCCGACGCAGCTCGACGATGCTGCGGTGACGGAGGCCGCGCGGGAGGCAATCGCGGCGACGGGTGCCGCCAGCCAGAAAGATATGGGCAAGGTGATCGCTGCGCTGAAGCAGAAATATGCCGGCCAGATGGATTTCGGCAAAGCGAGCGGCATCGTCAAAGGCCTGCTGCAGTAAGGATTTCCCCGCTGCCGCCGTTCGGGTGTGAGCTGACGATGGCTTGGCGCCGTGCCTATTCGGCGGCAGCCGGGACAGGCGGCGTTGCGTTGCTGCGCCCCTCCGAAATGTAGGAAACGGCGGCGACCGCCACAGCGACCAGCATGGCCATCGCGCCCACCACGGGCAGGCTGCGATAGCCATAGCCGGCATTGAGCATGGCGGAACCGAGCGACGCTGCCAGCGCGATGCCGACATTGAAGCCGGACGGAATGAGCGATGAAGCGAGGTTGGAGGCGTCTGCCGTCCAGGCCAGGATGCGGGTCTGGATCGGCGTGCCGATGGCGAAGTTGAGACCGCCCCAGATGACGATCGCCACGACCATCGGCAGCGGGTAGGGGCTGACGGCATAAATGACGATAAGGGTTACCGCCTGCAGGAAAAGCATGGTGATGAGCGACGGCATCAATTTCCAGTCGGATAGCTTGCCGCCGAGGAAGACGCCGATCGTGGCGCCGACGCCGTTGAGCAGCAACACCCATGGGATCAGGTTTTCATCGAGGTGGGATACTTCGAGCAAGGTCGGCGTGATGTAGGTGAACAGCCCGAACTGACCGATCATCAGCATCAGCATCAGGATGAGCGATGTCCAGACCTGCTGGCGCGCCAGCACGCGGACTTCGCGCGCAAGACTGGCCGACGGGCTCGACGACCCCGTCTTGCGCGGCAGCAGCGCCAGCATGGCAAGCGTTGCCACCACGCCAAGTCCACACATCACCCAGAACGTCGCGCGCCAACCCCAGAGATTGCCGATCGCGGTGCCGGCGGGAACGCCGATGACGTTGGAGACGGTGAGGCCGGACAGGATGACCGCGACAGCCATGCCGCGCTGGTCTTCGCGGACGAGCCCGACCGCGACCACCATGGCGACACCGAAATAGGCGCCATGCGCCACGGCCACGGCAATGCGTAAAAGCAGCATGGAGGCAAAGTCGGGCGCCAGCGCACAGGCGGCCTGGCCGATGGTGAAGGCGATCGCCAAGCCAAGCAGCAAGGTCTTGCGCGAAAGCCTCTTGGTGGCGAGCGCCAGCAACGGGCCGCCAATGGCGATGCCGGTGGCGTAGCCGGAGACGAGATAGCCCGATGTGGGGATCGAAACGCCAAGGCCGTCCGCCACCTGCGGCAGCACGCCGGCGATGACGAACTCGGTGGTGCCAAAAGCAAAGGCGGCAAAGAACAGGGCGAAAAGGGGAAGCATGGCGCGGAAGCGATCCTCGACTGAGGAAGCCTCAAACCACGGATGGGCGCCGCCGGCAATGCAGAAATTGTCGCCGACACTTTAGGTTTTCTTGATCGGGATCGTCTCGCCTTCAGCCACGCGCTGGCAAGGCTACGCGGCCGTTTTCCGTCCGTAAGGAATCTTCAGCCACGCCCGTTCATGAAAATAATAAAGCAGCGACTTGGTGACGACTTCGGTCGCGCCGATGGCCGCGGCAAGCTTGATGCTGCCGGTTACGACGAGCGAGATGATCATTGTGTCGATGGTGCCGGTGACGCGCCAGGAGAGCGCCTTGGCGAAACTGCGTGAATGCGTATCCATCGATTTCCTCCCGGTGGACTTTTGATCGACCCCTTAGCCGACGGACAGGAGGCGGCGCAAAGGTAATTTTCGCAGTCGGCTGGAACTTGTGGGACCGCTCAGCTCGCCTTCAGCCGCGAGCCGGTGAGCAGGCCGCGTTCTTCGAGCACGGGGTAGGCCATCGACGCCAGCAGCGAGTTGATCTGCTTCAAGTCGCGGATGGTGTCGAGATGGATGGAGCTGGTCTCGACGCTCTTGGCGGTGCCGTCGCGCAGCCGCACGAAATGGCTGGCGCTGGTTTCCTTCTCGCGGTCGCGCAGCCGGTCCTTTTCCAGCACAAGCTGGCGGGCGGTCTCGGGATCGCGCGACACCAGAACGTTGAAGGCAAGCCGCGCATTGGCCAGCACCGAGGCGTGGAAGGCGCAAAGCTCGCGCCAGCCCTCGGGCGTGAACTCAAGCCCGCGCTCAAGCTTCTTCTTCACATGCACCAGCATGTTGCGCACGATGATGTCGCCGACCTGTTCGAGCTTGACGCAGGCGCCGATCAGTTCCTGGCAGCGCAGCGCCTCGTCCTCGGTCAGCGGGTTCTTGGTGACCTTGGCCAGATAGAGCTTTATCGCCGCGTGCTTTCTGTCGACGCGGTCGTCAAGTGCCGCCAGCGCCTTGATCTTGTCGGCGTCAGCGCTCTCATAGAGCTCGATGATGCGCTTCAGCATGATCTCGACCGTTTCACAGACCCGCACCACCTCGCGCGCGGCGTTGGCCAGTGCCTGGCTCGGCATGTCCAGCGCACTGTCGTTGAGCGCGGACAATTCGACGACGTCGAGCGCATTGGCCGGCACCGGCGGGGTGCCCAGCGCCACGATCTTCTCCGAAGCGCGATAGACGAGGCCCGCCAGCGGCAGGCCGGCGAGCAGGATCAGGACATTGAACAGAATGTGGGCGTTGACGATCTGGTCGGGCACGGTGGCGCCGAGAAAGGCGACCGGCGGCTTGAAGGTCATGAACAGGATCAGCATCACCAGCGAGCCCATACCGCGCATCAAAAGGTTGCCGATCGGCACGACGCGTACGCCGGGCTCGGCATTGCGGGTCAGCAGCGGGGCGATGATCGACGAGCCGAGATTGACGCCGAGCACCAGCACGATGCCGAGCTCCGGTGGGATGAAGCCGCGGCCGGCGAGCGTCACCATCAGCAAAACGGCGGCGATCGAGGAATGGAACAGCCAGGTGATCAGCGCCGCCAGCAGATAGGCGGTGATCGGGTCGCCGGAGAAATAGTTGACGATCATCGGCATCAGCGTGCTCTGGCGCAGCGGCTCCGACGCCTGGCCGATCATTTCCAGCGACAGCAGCAAAAGGCCGATGCCAACCAGGATGCGGCCGAACTGGCGCCAGTCGCGCCGCTCGGTGGCCATGAACATGACGGTGCCGGCGGCAAGGCAGATCGGCACCAGCAGCGACAGGTCGAAGGTCAAAAGCTTAACGACAAGGGCCGAGCCGATCTCGGCGCCGCGCACCGCAAGTTGGCCCGATATCCCTGAGACGATGCCGGCGCCGGCGAAGGAGCCGACCAGCAGAGTGACGGCGGTGGAGCTCTGCAGCGCGATCGACAGGCCGCAGCCGGCCAGCACCGCCATAATCGGATTGCGCATGGTGGCGCGCAGTTTGTGGCGCAGCACATCGCCATAGGCGCGCTCGACGCCGGTCTTGACCATGCGGGTGGCAAACAGCATCAGCGCCACGGCGCCGGCCAGATGCAGGAGGACGACGGAGCCGCTCATCTTGTTGTGTGCATGCCTACAGGGGCCGCCACGCGGACAGCGTGGCGAGCGGGGTGAAAGACAGGGGTACGAATCATGCTCATGGCAGCGACCGATAATAGTCCGAATATTTTAGCCGGGTAATAAAATCTTGTCGATTTCAGGGACTGTTGCGGCGCGACAGGCGGTGTCGGAAAATGGACGGATGTCGAAATGGCTGCGGTGGTGTGGCGGATCGACTGAGCTCGCTGCACTGACGGCGTCTGCCTTTGCGATGATGTTTAATTCTCTTGGATAAACGAAGGAATTCATTACATAATTGTAATGCGCGCGTTCAGTTTCAGTTCATCCCCTGGCCGCTACTCCTTGGGCATCGACAACCAAGGAGACTCCTATGAAACGCATTGTTCTTTCCGTTCTCGCTGTCTCGATGCTGGCCGCCACGTCCCTGACGGGTCAGGCTGCACCGCTGAATGTGCCCGCAGCACCGCAGTCGAATTACACGCAGGTCGACTGGCAGCAGCCCGGCAAGCACGTCGACGTCAGGAAGCGCGTCATCGTCAAGAAGCGCGTCGTGGTGAGAAACAACCACTGGAGGCACGGCCAGAAATATTCCGGCTGGAAGCGCCACCAGCCGATCCGCGACTACGGTCGCTATGGCCTGCATCGTCCCGGCCGCGGCCAGGAGTGGATCCGCGTCGGCAACGACTATGTGCTGGTCAGCATCCTCTCCGGCATCATCTTCGGCGCCATCGCCGCGCACTGATCCGGGCTTATGCTGAACCATGAAAGGAAGGCGGTCAGTGATGGCCGCCTTCCATTTTTGCCCTGTGGAAACCGGGTATGGCTCGCATTGGGGGTCGTCGGATTTCGCCGGTATGATTATATGGTGGAGAAAAGAGTTTCCCATGCGCTTTCCGCCCGCCTTCCTCGACGAGATACGCGACCGCGTGCCGATTTCCTCGGTGATCGGCCAGCGCGTCGCGTGGGACCGGAAGAAGACCAACGCGTCGCGCGGCGACTATTGGGCGTGCTGTCCGTTCCATGGCGAAAAGAGCCCGTCCTTCCACTGCGAGGACAAGAAGGGCCGCTACCATTGTTTCGGCTGCTCGGTTTCGGGCGATCACTTCAAGTTCCTTACCGAGCTTGATGGGATGAGTTTTCCCGAGGCGGTCGAGAAGATCGCCGATATGGCCGGCGTGCCGATGCCGGTTCGCGATGCCAATGAGGAGCGGCGCGAGAAGGAACGCGCCAGCCTGACCGATGTCATGGAAATGGCGACCACCTTCTTCCAGGAGCGGCTGCAAGGGCCTGAGGGGGCAAAGGCCCGCGCCTATCTCAGGGACCGCGGGCTGACGCCGGCGACGCAGCAGTCGTTCCGGCTCGGCTATGCCCCGGACAGCCGCAACGCGCTGAAGGAGCATCTTGCGGCCAAGGGCGTGCCGAAGGCCGACATTGAGGCTTGCGGGCTGGTGCGTCATGGCGACGACATTCCGGTGTCCTATGACTGGTTCCGCGATCGCATCATGTTTCCGATCCCGGATTCGAGAGGCAAGATCATCGCCTTCGGTGGCCGGGCGCTGGCGCCCGATGCGCTGGCCAAATACATGAACTCGCCCGACACCGAGCTCTTCCACAAGGGCAATGTGCTCTACAATTTCGCTCGGGCTCGCAAGGCGCTGGCCAAGGGCGGTACGGTCATTGCCGTCGAAGGTTATATGGACGTCATCGCACTGGCGCAGGCCGGTTTTGAGAATGCCGTGGCGCCGCTCGGCACCGCACTCACCGAAAACCAGCTCGAACTGTTGTGGCGCATGGCGCCGGAACCGATGCTGTGCTTCGACGGCGACCAGGCCGGGCTGAAGGCGGCATGGCGGGCCGCCGACATGGCGTTGCCGGCGGCGCAGGCGGGGCGCTCGGCGCGTTTTGCGCTGTTGCCGGAGGGCAAGGACCCTGACGATCTGGTCAAGGCCGAAGGGCCGGATGCGTTCCGGGCGGTGCTTGCCGAGGCGCGACCGCTGGTCGACCTGTTGTGGATGCGCGAGACGGCGGGCGGTGTCTTCGACACACCGGAGCGGCGGGCGGAACTGCAAAAAATGCTGCTGGAACTCACCAGCCGCATCCGCGACGAAAGCACGCGCTATCACTACCAGCAGGAAATGCGCGAGCGGGTGCGGAACTTCTTCAGTGCCCAGCGTACTGTTCGGCAAGATCGTCAGGATTGGAAACCGGGCCAGGGCAAGGCGCCCGCGCCCGGCGGACAGTTCGCGAAAGGCAGCGGCGCCGGCGGGCGCGCCGCGATCACAGAAAGCCTCGGCCGCTCCGCCATGCTCAAGCGCGGCGGCGAGATGATGTCGGTGCGCGAGGCGACGATCATCGTGGCGCTGATCAATCATCCGGCGCTGATCGACGAGAACTTCGCCCATGTCGAGTTCCTCGACCTCGCCAACACCGATCTGAAGCGGCTGCATGCAGCTATCCTCGACGCCATGGCGCATGACATGGCCAATGACCGCGCCGCGGTGATCGCGACAATTGAGCGCGCCGGCTGCAGCGACATCTGGGCGCGCTCGGTGGCGCTGATCAAGCGCGCCAGGCAATGGCCGGCGCTGGAAACCGCGGCGCTCGACGATGCCCGCGACGCCTTCAACCAGGCCCTGCACTTGCAGCGCAGCGCCCGCACCTTACATAGAGAGCTGAAACAGGCGCAAGCGGCGCTCGATGTGGATCCTTCGGACGAAAATTTCCGGCATCTGGTCGAGATTCAGGCGCAATTCAATGATGTGCAAGCGACGGAAGCGTTGATCGAAGGGTTTGGCGTGTCTTCAGGGCGTGCCGGGCGCGTATAGGTCGAAGCCTGCGTCGAAGTGAAAGAGCAAGAACGTGCTTACGCGTCGAATTGGGCGCGCGGCGCTCTAAGTCGGGTAATTGATTCGCTTTTTTCATGCGAATCATGCGAGAGGCGCTTGACCTTCTGGCAGAATGGCGGAATCAGGACGATTCGAAACGTTAACCGCACCCGGCGTCGATGGGCAATGCAACGATGTGAGGTACTGATCACTGGACAGGCAAGCTGCCTGCCACAGATATCAGGGTTAATCTGGACTTAACGAGAGATGCAGTTACTGGGCCCGGTGAAGCGCGTTTGACAACGAGCGCATCCGATTTGACCGGTCCGGCAGCATACGCGGCTTCAATGTTCAGCCGCTAGGAGAAAACAAAGACTATGGCGACAAAGGAAAAGGAAGAGGTCGAAACCGAACGCGAAGGCGCCACCGATGGCCCTCTGCTCGACCTTTCCGATGATGCTGTCAAGAAGATGATCAAGGCCGCCAAGAAGCGCGGCTATGTCACCATGGACGAGCTGAATTCGGTGCTGCCCTCGGAGGAAGTCACCTCCGAGCAGATCGAGGACACGATGGCGATGCTGTCCGACATGGGCATCAACGTGGTCGAGGACGACGAGCAGGGCGAGGAGCCCGAAGCCACTGATACGGCCGCCGACGCCGAGGAAGACGCCAACGAACTGGCCGAGCAGACCGGCACCGCCGTTGCCGCCACCACCACCAAGAAAGAGCCGACCGACCGCACCGACGATCCGGTGCGCATGTATCTGCGCGAGATGGGCTCGGTCGAGCTTTTGTCGCGCGAAGGCGAAATCGCCATTGCCAAGCGCATCGAGGCCGGTCGCGAGACGATGATTGCGGGCCTGTGCGAAAGCCCGCTGACCTTCCAGGCCATCATCATTTGGCGCGACGAGCTCAACGAATCCAAGATCCTGCTGCGCGAAATCATCGATCTCGAAGCCACCTATGCCGGCCCCGAAGCCAAGCAGGCGCCGGTGGTCGAGCGTATCGAGGAGGCGCCCAAGGTCGAGGAAAAGTCGCGCCGTTCGCGCGATGAGGAAGAAGACATCACCAATGTCGGCGCCGATACGCGCGGGCTGGTCGATGACGACGAGGAAGATGAGGACGAGGCCAGCCTGTCGCTGGCGGCGATGGAAGCCGAACTGCGTCCGCAGGTGATGGAGACGCTCGACGTCATCGCCGACACCTACAAGAAGCTGCGCAAGCTGCAGGACCAGCAGGTCGAGAACCGCCTGGCTGCCGCCGGCACGTTGTCGCCCAGCCAGGACCGCCGGCTGAAGGAACTGAAAGACCAGCTGATCAAGGCGGTGAAGTCGCTGTCTCTCAACACGGCGCGCATCGAGGCGCTGGTCGAGCAGCTTTACGACATCAACAAGCGCCTGGTGCAGAACGAAGGCAAGCTGCTCAGGCTCGCCGAAAGCTACGGCGTGCGTCGTGAGGAGTTCCTCAAGGAATATCAGGGCTCGGAACTCGACCCGAACTGGACGCGCTCGATCGGCAATCTGACCTCGCGCGGCTGGAAGGAATTCACCAAGAACGAAAAGGACGCGATCCGCGACCTGCGCGCCGAGATCCAGAACCTTGCCACCGAAACGGCGATCTCGATCCTGGAATTCCGCAAGATCGTCAATCAGGTGCAGAAGGGCGAGCGCGAAGCGGCGATCGCCAAGAAGGAAATGGTCGAGGCCAATCTGCGCCTCGTCATCTCCATCGCCAAGAAATACACCAATCGCGGCCTGCAGTTCCTCGACCTGATCCAGGAAGGCAATATCGGCCTGATGAAGGCGGTCGACAAATTCGAGTACCGCCGCGGCTACAAGTTCTCGACCTACGCGACATGGTGGATCCGGCAGGCGATCACGCGTTCGATCGCCGACCAGGCGCGCACCATCCGCATTCCGGTGCACATGATCGAGACGATCAACAAGATCGTGCGCACCTCGCGCCAGATGCTGCACGAGATCGGCCGCGAGCCGACGCCGGAGGAACTGGCCGAAAAGCTCGCAATGCCGCTCGAAAAAGTGCGCAAGGTGCTGAAGATCGCCAAGGAGCCGATCTCGCTCGAAACGCCGGTCGGCGACGAGGAGGATTCGCATCTGGGCGATTTCATCGAGGACAAGATGGCGATCCTGCCGATCGACGCGGCAATCCAGGCCAATCTGCGCGAGACCACGACGCGCGTGCTGGCCTCGCTGACGCCGCGCGAGGAGCGCGTTCTGCGCATGCGCTTCGGCATCGGCATGAACACCGACCACACGCTGGAAGAGGTTGGCCAGCAGTTCTCGGTCACCCGCGAGCGTATCCGCCAGATCGAAGCCAAGGCGTTGCGCAAGCTCAAGCACCCGAGCCGGAGCCGGAAGCTGCGCAGCTTCCTCGACAGTTGATACCCGCCACGGGTTGAGCAATTCAAAAGGGCGCCGACGGCGCCCTTTTTCGTTGGTGACGCCGGGGATCGCGTTGCCATAGGCGAGACCCTTGCCGCGCTCATCTTTCGGGCAGATAGTCTCCAGGTCGGATGCATGTTCTGGGCGACAACCCGGCTGCCCGCCCCGGCGAAGGTCAATGACCTGGCGCCGTGCTCCGTGGCCCCGGAGGGAGGTTGCGATGACAACTTACATCGTGCTTATCAACTGGACGGAGCAGGGCGCAAAAAATGTGCGCGACTCGCCAAAGCGGCTGGATGCCGCCAGGAAGATGCTGGGGGACATGGGCGGGTCTTTCAAGGCGTTTTACCTGACCATGGGCGAATGCGACATGGTGGCGGTGGTCGAGGCGCCAGACGATGCGGTGCTCGCCCGCTTCTCGCTGATGCTGGCGAGTGGCGGCAACGTCAAGACGCGAACGCTGAAGGCTTTCCCGGAGGTTGCCTATCGCGAGATCATCGCATCACTCGGATAGGATACTGGCCAGACTCCAGCAGCGAGCGACAAGACCAAATAGTTTTCTCGATCGCTCACAGTCAGGCGCCGCTTGACGGCGCCTGATCCGGCAACAATGAAAAGAAATGCTCCTCTCGATCGAGAAGAACTTCATTTTCATTCACATCCCGAAGACCGCCGGGAGCTCGATCACCCGCGCGCTGCGGCCATGGTGCCTGAAGCCGAAGCCGACGCAGTGGCGGCGCCTGCTGTCGCATCTGCCGGTTCGCGAAGCCCCGGAAAAGGCGAGTTTCAACCAGCATGACAGAGCCAGTTGGCTGCGGCGCAAGCTGCCCGGCCCGCTCTATGACGGCGCCTACAAGTTCGCCGTGGTGCGCAACCCTTTCGACCTGGCCGTCTCCAATTATCATCATTTGCGCAGGAGCACGCGGCGACGCCGGCATCGACAGGCGCAGAGCTGGGACTTCAAGACGTTCCTGTACTACCTCGAACGCAAGAACAGGCTGGTTCGGATCGACCAGACAAGCTGGATCTCGGACAGACGGGGAAACCTCATCGTCGACGAGGTCCTGCGCTTTGAAGCCTTGGCCGAGCATTTCGAGAGACTGGTCGAACGGCTCGACCTGCCGGGCGACGTGACGCTTCCCAGAGCGAACGTCAACGCGCCCTTTGACTATCGCACGCACTATGATGACGACGCGAAAAGCATCGTTCGACGGCTCTATGTCAGAGATTTCGAGCGCTTCGGCTACGAATTCTGATTTCGGGCGCGCAACGGGAAGACGGGGCGTGACGCCGTGGTAGGATGGGTCATGTCTGAACCGCATTCACATTCGCATCTGTGGCCCGGCGTGCCGCTTGCTCTCGGCTCTGCCGCCCTGTTTGGTGCGGCTCCGCCGCTTTCCAAGCTGCTGCTCGATGCCGTCAACCCCTTCATGCTCGCCGGCCTGCTCTATCTCGGCGCGGGTGTGGGGCTGGCCGTATTTCGGCTGCTTCGAGGCGCGGAAGCCCGGGCCGGTGAAGCACAGCTGGCGCGCAGGGACATACCATGGCTGGTGCTGGCCATCGGCATGGGCGGCATCGTCGGGCCGGTGCTTCTGATGTTCGGCCTCACACTGAATACGGCATCCAGCTCCGCGCTGCTGCTCAACCTCGAAGGGCTGGCGACGATGGCGATCGCCTGGCTCATCTATCGCGAGAATGTCGACCGGCGTCTGCTTTTCGGTGCCTTCGCCATCCTTGCCGGCGCGGTTCTGTTGTCGTGGGAGGGCAAGGGTGTAGCGTTCAACCTTGGCGCCCTGCTGGTGGCCGGAGCCTGTCTGGCATGGGGGCTGGACAACAATTTCACGCGCAAGATCTCTGCCACCGACCCGGTGGTCATCGCCATGCTCAAGGGCCTTGTGGCGGGCGTCGTCAATGTCGGGCTCGGCTTCATTGCCGGTGCCTCATTTCCCGCCGCGTCCTTTGTCGCCGCCGCGGCCGCTGTCGGCTTCTTCGGCATCGGCGTCAGCCTGGTGATGTTCATCCTGGCGCTGCGCCATCTCGGTACGGCACGCACAGGAGCCTATTACTCGCTGGCGCCGTTCATCGGGGCGCTGCTTGCCATCGCTGTCGTCGGCGATCCCTTGACGCTGAAGCTGGCGATTGCCGGACTTCTGATGGGCGTCGGCCTGTGGCTGCATCTTTCTGAACGACACGATCACGAGCATGATCACCAGGCTCTTGAGCATGAGCATAGTCATGTGCATGACGAGCACCACCAGCACCATCATGACGGGCCGGTAACAGAGCCGCATTCGCACCTACACCGGCATGCGCCGATGCGCCACGCGCATGCGCACTATCCCGATCTGCATCACCGGCATGACCATGGCTGACATATGTCCGGGCCGTTGCTGACCGTCTGGTACAACACGCGCTGTCCGGTCTGCGATGCCGGCATCGTCAGGCAGAAGCGGCAGCTGATCGAGGCGATCAAGGCCGGGCGGATCGAATTTCGCGACATCAATGCCGAGCCCGCAGCGCTGGCCAAATACAATGTCTCGCTGGAAGACATCCGCCGCCGGCTGCACGCCACCGACGCGCAGGGCAAGCTGTTGGTCGGCGCCGATGTCGCAATTGCCGTGTGGAGGGCAACGCCGGGCGAGGGCTGGCTGGCTTCGCTGTTCGGCAATCCCGTTGCGCTGCCGTTGTCGCGGTTTGGCTACGACCGCTTCGCCGATCTTCTCTATGGCTGGAACCGGCGCAAGGGCCGCTGGTAGTCGGCATTCCGGCAGTTTGAAAGGCCCGGAAGCATTTCCGAGCCTTTACCGTGGCTTCTATCGGGTCGCGGGTTCGCACAGCCAGCCGACGATGCGGCGCACCACGGGCAGCACCAGCAGCAGCGTCGGAAACGCCACCAGCCAGGACAAGCCCCAGGCGGTGAGCCAGATGGCTGGCAGACCGGGTTGGAAGCCGAGGCTCTTCAGCGTCGAGATGAACGAGACGATGAAGGTCATCAGCAGCGACAGCACCAATGGGCTGACGATCGTCGCATAGCGCGCAGGCAGCTTCCTGCGCTGGTTTTTCATGGTCATTGGGATTTTCCCTGAAGCATCCGGTCCATCGCATTGGCATCCGTTCGCCGGTTCTCCGGCGTAACTGCCCGGAAAGACCGGGGTTGGATGCGTTGCTTGACGTCAGACGCTTACGGAGCAGCCAAGGGCACTCAAGCGGCCTTCTAGCCGGACTGGCCGACGATATCAATCCCCGCTGGCGACCTTCTCAGATACATCGTAAGATATATCTTGACTCAGCGAGCATGCGCGCCTAATTAAGATATATCGTAAGATAGAACTCAAGGAGCAATCAATGCACAAACATCATCATTCTGGCGAGCACCCGTTGCGCGCTTTCATGCACATGGCCGGCAAGTTCGGTGGCCGCGGCGGCGGCTTCGGCCCGTTCGGACATGGCGGTCGTGGCGGTGGTCGTGGCGGGCCGGGCGACATGTTCCGCGCCGGACGCATGCTGGCCGACGGCGATCTCAAGCTGATCACGCTGTCGCTGTTGGCTGAGGCGCCGCGCCACGGCTACGACATCATCAAGGCGCTGGAGGAGCGCACCAGCGGCATCTACAGCCCGAGCCCAGGCGTCGTTTATCCGACGCTGACCTTTCTGGAAGAGGCCGGCTATGCCGCCTCTGCAGCCGATGGCAACAAGAAGGTGTTTTCGATCACCGAGGAAGGGCAGGCGCATCTCAACGAAAATCGCGAGATGATCGACGGCGTGCTCGAGCATCTCGAGCGCTTCGGCCGCAAGATGGCCAAGGCGCGCGACTGGTTCGGCTGGAACGACGAAGGCGAGGAAGGCGGACGGCGCGGTGGACGTGGTCGCTCGGACGCTCGCGACGAGTTTCGCGCCGTGCGCCACCGCTTGCGTGCGGCTCTGGGCGACTTCGTCGATGCCCCGGCCGACAAGCAGGCCGAGGCGATCGCCATTCTCGAAGGCGCCGCCGAGGCACTGGAAGCGCTGTCACGCGGCTGACCTCTGGCGAGAACCCTTGCCCGTTTGACTGAGGAACGGTACTGAAAATCATCCTGCACCGCGAGGTGGTGCGGGATGATTGCCGTTGGAGGAAGCCCCCATGTCTTTTCTGAAGCGTCTTTTCGGCGGTGGCGGCGGTGAGGCGGGCGTGCCAAAGAGCGCTGCGCCGGCAAAGCAGGTCGAGCACAAGGGATTTTTGATCAGCGCCACGCCCTACAAGGCGGAGGGCGGCCAGTACCAGACCTGCGGCGTGGTCTCGAAGGAGGTCGGCGGCGTCATGAAGGAACACAAATTCATCCGCGCCGATCGCTTTGCCGGACTGGATGATGCGGTCGACATTTCGATCAAGAAAGGCATGCAGCTGGTCGACGAGCAGGGCGAGAGGATGTTCGGGTAGGGGCCGAACTGGTCGAGGCAACGAACGCAGGCTTTGCGCCAGAAGCGGTTATCCACCGCCGGTTTCTCGAATGATGGCACCGGGCCGCAAGCAGAGAGTCTCGACAATTGAGCGTAGCATTTGCCAAGGAGGAAAGCGCCGAGGCGGCATCGGAAACCATCCTGCCGGCTCGCCCTATCTCCGATCGGATCAACCTTGTCACGGAGGCGGGCCTCAAGATGCTGCAGGTTGAATTGGCTTGCGCTCAGCAAGCTCTCGAGGCTGCTAACGTGCTGGAAGATGTCAACGAGAGGCGACGCCAGTCGGCGGTTCCGGTTCGAGATATGCGCTATTATGCCGAGCGCGTGCGTACGGCTCAGCTTATGTTGGCGCCCACGTCGAATGAAGTGATCGCCTTCGGGCACACCGTTACCTTCAAGCGTGATGATGGCCGCACTCAGACCTTCCGCATCGTCGGTGAGGATGAGGCCAACCCGTCTCAATCTTCCATATCGCATGGTTCGCCGATTGCCATCGCGCTGACTGGCAAAACCGTTGGCGACTTTGTCCAGCTAGGACAGCGCGAACTTGAGATCCTGTCCATTTCTTAGTTGGACATCGGGATGATGCACGGCCGAGGCGAGTTGCTGGAACCAATGACGGGCGAGACTATTCAGTTGTAACTTTGATACCGCCCTGACGAGCCCAGTCGTTGGCTGGGCGGATATCGACGCGGTCAAACGCCCGCAATCGCCAAAAGCCAAGCCAGGATATCGAGCAACAGAAAAAACAGCGCAATCTGTAACGCTACCCGGCGTGCCGCTGTATAGTTCGGCATTTGCCGGCCACTTGACCCGAAGGGCAAGCGTGCGGCGTTGCCGGCGGTTCTTGCGCGAGGATGGTGCGCACTGACAGCAAAAGGCAGGCGCCGAAGCACCTGCCTCTTCAATGCGGATGACGGGGTGTGCTTACGCCGCGATCTGCTGGCTGGCGGTCGCGGCCACCACGGCGTCGACCTTGGCGGTCGCCTTGGCGAGAGCCGCGGTGACGGCATCGGCGCCCATGCCGACGCCTTCGATGCGGATGACCTCGACATCGGTCATGCCGAGGAAGCCGAGGACTGAGCGCAGATAGGGGACAGCGTGGTCCATCTGGACCGCAGCACCTTCGGAATAGATGCCGCCCGAAGCGAGCACGATATAGACCTTCTTGCCGGAAACGAGGCCCTTCGGGCCGCCCTCGCCATAGGAGAAGCTCTTGCCGGAGCGGGCGATGTGATCGACCCACGACTTCAGCGTCGAGGAGATGTTGAAATTGATGAAGCCGGTGGCGAGGATCACGGTGTCGGCCGCGAACAGCTCGTCAAGCGCGGCGTCGGAAACGCCGACCACTTCGGCCTGACGCTGGGTGCGGGCTTCGACAGGCGTGTAGATGCCGGTCGAATAATCGGCATCGATATGCGGCAGCGGGTTGGCGACGAGATCGCGCACCACAAGCGTCGCCGACGGATCGGCGGCAAGCAGCTTTTCAGCGAATTCAGTGGCGATACGGGTCGAGTGCGAGGCGTTGCCGCGCGGGCTGGATGTAACGAGAAGGATGGACATGGGGGCTCTCCAGGGTTGGAATGAATTGTCCAGCCAGATATGGGGCCACCGACCCATTTGAAAAACTGGCATATTTTGTATAGTATCCATCTACAATCTGGATAAGACGATGCAACCCAACCCGACGCTCGACCAGCTTCAGATCCTCGTTGCCGTGGCCGACACCGGCAGTTTCTCGGCCGCCGGCCGCAAGCTCAACCGCGCGCAATCCGTCATTAGCTATGGCATCGCCAATCTCGAGGCGCAGCTTGGGCTGAAACTGTTCGAGCGCGAGGGCACGCGCGAGCCGCAACTGACCGAGATCGGCCGGGCGATGCTGGAGGATGCGCGGCGCATGGTCGACGTGCTGCAGCGTATCCGCTCGCGCGTCGACAGCCACCATCAGGGACTGGAGGCGGAGCTCGCGCTGGCGCTCGACGCGGCGCTGCCGGCGCCGGTGCTTGTGCGGGTGCTGAAAGCGTTCGAAGCGCAGTTTCCGACGGTGATGCTGCGCCTGCATATCGGCACGCTTGGCCTGATCCCCGACCTTGTCCTCAGCGAACAAGCCGATCTCGGCATTGGCGGCCTGCTGGGCGAGGTCGACGTGCATCTTGTGAACATCGGGTTCATGTCGATGGTGCCGGCGGCTGCAGCCAACCATCCGCTGGCGCTGCTGCCGAAGCCCGTGGCGCTCGAGGATGTGCGCGAACACATCCAACTCGTCGTCTCCGACCAGTCCGAGCGCACCAAGGGACGCGACTACGGCGTCTTTGCCTATCGCACCTGGCGGCTGACGGACATGCGCACCAAGCATGTACTGATGCGCGCGGGGCTGGGCTGGGGCGGGTTGCCGCGCTGGCTGATCGCCGACGATCTGGCGAGCGGCCGGCTGGTCGAACTCGACCTCGAACCATTCAAGGAAGCGAAGGCGCCGCTCTATGCCATGCATCGCGTCGACCGCAGCCCGAAGCCGGCAGCGGCCTGGCTTATCGACCAGTTCAAAAGTCAACTCGGCTGCTTCAACGAGTTCGAGCCGGGGCAGGTGCCTGAGGAAGAGCCGGAGACAGTCCGTCGATCAGCGCCATGAGAACGGCGCGGTAGTCTTCGGCCGAGGCGCCGGCTTCGATGGCGAGCGCTGCACGGTCGAAGGCGGCGGCGAGCAGGGCCGTCAGCGCTTCGGCCGGCAACCGTGTCATTGCCTGCGCGCGCATCGCCGCGACAAGGCCCTCACGCAGCGAGCGACTGCCGTGGCGGTTGTCGATCGCGTCCATGGCGGCGCGGTCAAGCACAGCCGGTCCGTCGAGCAGCAGAAGCCGGGTGCGGCCGGGCGTGCGCATGGCGGCAAGATAGGCGTCGGAGCCGGCAATCAACGCGTCGCGGGGGAACAAAGAGGGCGGCGAGGCGCGCTCGATCTCTTGCGCCACAGCCGCCGCCTCCTGCTCGACCACGGCAGCGAACAGCGCCTGCTTGTCGGCAAAGTGGTGATAGAGCGCGCCGCGAGTGACGCCGGCAGCCGCGACAATCTCGGGTGTGCCGGTCTCGGCATAGGATTTTTCGGTGAACAGTTTTCGCGCTGCCGCGATCAGGTCAGCGCGCGTCGCCTCGGTGCGATCGCGGTTGGAGCGGCGCGCGGATTCCTGTTGCATACATACAGCCTGTATGTTAATTCGAATTTACATGCAGACTGTATGTTGTTCGGCGGGAGAAGGAAAGATGAGGGCGACGAGCTATTATCCGGTGCTGATGACGGGCGATGTTGCCGGTACGGCAGCCTTCTATGTCAACCACTTCCGCTTCAAGCCGCTGTTTGCGAGCGACTGGTACGTGCATCTGCGGTCGACCGACAGCAAGCGCGTCAATCTCGGCATCGTCCAGGGCGACCATGAAACGATCCCGGAGGAGGGGCGGGGCCGCACATCAGGGCTGCTGATTAATTTCGAGGTCAGGGATCCGGACGCGGTCTACGAACGGATCCTTGCTGCCGGCCTGCCGATCCTGCGCAGTTTGCGCGACGAACCCTTCGGCCAGCGTCATTTCATCACCAAAGATCCCAATGGCGTGTTGATCGACGTGATCAAGCCGATCCCGCCGAGTGAGGAATTTCTGGCGCAATTTGTTGAAGGAGCGGCCGGCTAGACGGGCGGAGCAAGGCCTCAGCTGGCTCTTGCCACCGGCGTCACCGTCACCTGGCTCACTCCGGTGCGGCGCACGACGGTGCACAGCGTCTCGCGGCCGATGCGTTCGGCATCCAGCATGCGCACCAGATCGTCGACTCCGGTGACCGGGCGGCCGTCTATTGCCGCGATGATGTCGCCCTCCTTCAGGCCGGCCTTGGCCGCCGGGCCGTCCTTCTCGATGCTGCGCAGGCGCACGGCCGTACTGCTCGACACTTGCGACAGGAGGGCGGCGCGGCGTGGCAGGTTGGTTGTGTCCGCCGAAATCCCGATGAAAGCGCGGCGGACGCGGCCGAAGCGGATGATTTCCGAAATGACGAAGTTGGCGGTGTTGGAGGCGACAGCGAAGGCAATGCCTTGCGCGCCGTGGATCATGGCGGTGTTGACGCCAATGACCTCGCCGGCCGACGAAACCAGCGGCCCGCCGGAGTTGCCAGGGTTGAGTGCTGCGTCGGTCTGGATGACGTCGTCGATCAACCGGCCGGTGGAAGCGCGCATCGAGCGGCCGAGCGCCGAGACGACGCCTGCCGTAACCGTCCATTCGAAGCCCAACGGATTGCCGATGGCGATGGCGATCTGGCCGCGCCGCAGGCGTTTGGAATCGCCGAGCGGTGCGACGTCGGTAAAGCTGCCGTCGGCGCGCACCAGCGCGATGTCGGTGTCGGGGTCGCGGCCGAGCACGCGGCCTTCGCTGGAGGCGCCATCCGGCATCGAGACGCGCACCGTGCGGGCATCGCCGACGACATGGAAATTGGTGACGACCAATCCGTCGGGCGCGATGACGAAGCCCGAGCCATGGCCGCCGGCGCCACCGATGCGCTCGATGCGGCAGACGGCCGGGCCGATGCGATCGACCGCGTCGGCAACGGTCGTCGAATAGGTGTCGAGCAAGGTATCGTCGGATTGGAATCTTGGGGCGAGGAGGGCCATCGACGGGCTCCGTGTTATCAGGCCAAAGGATGACTATATGTGCGAAGCGGCCCATTCGGCCGCGACCTGACCAGATGGCCAGTCGGATCAGCAACTAGCCGTCAGGCGAGTACAAGCGAACGCGTAGCCGAGCGATATCTGGGGCACGAGAAAACCCAGGAGACACCAATGATCGACTTCAATCTGAGCGCATTTTCCGATGCCATCGCCGACATCGCGGCAACCGCGGCACCGGTGGCGGCAAGCTTCGCCACCCATCACCACCGCACGGCAACCGCCTTCCATTGGCGCGACGGCTATTTCGTCACCGCCGAAGAGGCGGTGGAAACCGGCGAAGAGATCGAGCTGACGCTGGCCTCCGGCGAGACCGTGAAGGCCGAACTGGTCGGGCGCGACCCTTCGACCGGTGTCGCCTTGCTGAAGCCGGCAGGTGCTGTCAGCGCACCTGCGTTAGCCAAAGCGGGCGCGGTGCGGCCGGGCAACCTGGCCATCGCCGTTGGCAACAGCGATGGTTCGGCGCTCGCCGTGTTCGGCACGGTCGCCGAGGTTGGCCCGGCCTGGCGCTCGATGCGCGGCGGCACGATCGACCAGCGCATCAATCTTGCGGTCGGTGCCGGTGGCCGTTTCGAGGGTGGCCCGGTGCTCGACGCCAAGGGTGCGTTGATCGGCATGCTCTTGTTCGGGCCGCGCCGCCGCGCGCTGGTCATGCCCTACGAGACGATCGAGCGGGCAGTGGCGACGCTGCGCGAGAAAGGTCACGTCGCGCGCGGCTATCTCGGCGCCGGCCTGCACCCGATCCGCAATGGTGATGCGCATGGCGCCATGGTGATGAGCCTCGACGACAATGGTCCGGCCAAGGCCGCCGGCCTCTCTCTCGGTGACATCATCGTCTCGTGGAATGGCGAAGCGGTGCACGGTCCGCGCGAGCTGATCCGCAAGCTCGGGCCTGACAGTGCCGGCGCCTCGGTGACGCTCGGCGTGGTGCGCGGCGGCGAGACGCGCGAGGTCGTGCTGACCATCGGCGAAAAGCCGCTGAGCTGAGAGGATCGATGGCAGGCAGCGAGGCTGACGGAATCGCAAGTGCCGGGATCATGGGGCGGCGGCTGACGGTGCTGATCGCGCTCGGTGATGCCGCGCGCGCCGAGCGCCTGTCTGCTGCGCTCGCCATGAGCGACGATCTGCTGCCGGTTGTCGTCGGCGGCGGCGAGACGGCTGATGTCGCCATCGTGGATGGCGACGCGCCGGAAAACGCGCTGAGCGGCAGCGGCATTGATGCACACATACCGCGTGTGCTGCTCTCGCCGGGGGCAAACCGCGTGCGACCGACGGGTGCGGTGTTTGCCGTGCTGCCGGCGGCAGCGGACGCGCTGCTGATCGCGGCAGCCGTGCGGCTGGCGGCGGCGGGCTACCGGATTTCCGGCGAGGGCCGTCCCTTGTCCGACCGGCGTGACGATTTCCATGACGGCGATGGCGACCTGTTCGAAGATGAAACGCTCGACGGCGTTTCATCCAGGCCATCGCTTTCGCCGCGCGAGAGCGAGGTGCTGGCGCTGCTGGCGGAGGGCGCGCCCAACAAGGTCATCGCGCGGCGGCTCAATATTTCCGTGCATACGGCGAAGTTCCACGTCGCCGCGATCCTGATCAAGCTCGGCGCCGCCAACCGCACCGACGCGATTGCCATCGCCATGCGGCAGGGCCTGGTGCTGGTTTAGGTTCAGCCGATGTTCAGGTGAGGCCGGCCTGCAAACCGCGACTTCCTGCACTTCCGGTGCTCACGTACTTAAGTACGCTCCGCTCCGGTTCTCAGAAGCCACCATTTTCGGCGCGGCCTGACCTGAATCTCAGCAGACCTAATCCCGCCATCGCTTTCAACCCTACGCAGCGTAATCAGCTTTGCATGCGTTGGGGCCTTGCGCACTGCATTGTGGCCGCGCAAAGGTTCGCGCCTCGGTGATGTCGCTAGGGAGGTGCCAAGACATGTCGCTCAAGGGAAAGACGCTGTTCATCTCCGGCGGGTCGCGCGGCATCGGGCTGGCGATTGCGCTCAGGGCGGCGCGCGACGGCGCCAATGTGACGATCGCCGCCAAGACCGCCGAGCCACATCCGAAGCTGCCGGGCACGATCTACACCGCGGCTGACGAGATCGAGCAGGCCGGCGGCAAGGCGCTGCCGATGCTGTGCGACATACGCGAGGAGGCGCAGGTCGCTGAAGCAGTGGCAAAAACCGTGGAGAAGTTCGGCGGCATCGACATCTGCATCAACAATGCCAGCGCCATCCAGCTCACCGGCACGCTGGAGACCGACATGAAGCGCTACGATCTGATGCACCAGATCAACACGCGCGGCACCTTCCTGGTTTCCAAAATGTGCATTCCGCACCTGAAGTTGGCACAAAATCCTCATATTTTGAATCTGGCGCCGCCGCTCGACATGAAGGCCAAGTGGTTCAAGAACCATGTTGCCTACACGATGGCCAAATTCGGCATGTCGATGTGCACGCTGGGCATGAGCGCTGAGTTCGCAAAAGACGGCATCGCAGTCAATTCGCTGTGGCCGATCTCGACCATCGATACGGCGGCGGTGCGCAATCTTCTGGGCGGTGCGACAGTGGTGGCAATGAGCCGTTCGCCCGACATCATGGCCGATGCCGCGCACGCGATCCTGATGCGGCCGTCGCGCGAGGCGACCGGCAATTTCTACATTGACGAGGAGGTGCTGCGCGCCGAGGGCGTCAGCGACTTTTCAGTCTATGCGCCAGGCGCAACCGGCCCGCTGGCCGGCGACTTCTTTGTCCCTGACGAAGTGTTTGCGAACTCGAGCACGAAGATAAAAGGCATCTACTAGCGGCACCACCGCTGGCGTCATTCCTCGCTGGCCTTCTTGGCTTTGCCCAGGCCCATCAGCCGGTCGATATAGGCAAGCATGAATGCCGAGAGGACGAAGGCGAGGTGGATGATGGTCAGCCACATCAACTGGTCGGTGGTGTAGGAGACCGAGTTCAGGAACACCTGCAAGAGGTGGATCGATGAGATGGCGACGATGGTCGAGGCGACCTTGACCTTCAGCGAGCCGACATCGATCGTGCCCAGCCAGTGAACCTCGCCGTCATTCTCGTCGAAACGGCTGACGAAGTTTTCGTAGCCGGAGATTATGACCATCACCACCAGCGAGGCGACCAGAGCCGCGTCGATCAGGCTGAGCATCTTCAGGATGGTGTCGGTCTCGCCGAGCGTGAAGGCCATGAGAACGAACTCATAGAGCTTCTTGCCGAAGGACAGTGCGTAGATGGCCAGCGCCAAGCCCAGTCCGAGATAGAAGACGACCAGCAGCCAGCGCGAAGCGAGAATGATCGATTCAATGGCGAGTTCGAGACGCTTCATAAGGTGGTTCCGGTTGTTTCTTCTCTAGGCTTATGCACGCCCTTCTTCCAAAATCGCCAGGCAATTCTTGGGTGGGGTGAATTGAGGGCGGTATTTCGGGCAGGCCGACACCGTTTGCAAGGGCAGTCGTTCCAAACAGAAACCCCGCCGGGAGGGCCGGCGGGGCTCATGTGTCCCGCTGGAGTCGGGACAGGGCAGGGAACGCCCTATCGTGAATCTGGGGTGGGTAACCGCGCGATTCAACGATCTCTTCGAATCGCGCGGTTCACATCTTGGTCAGTTGGCGCTTGCCACCGGTGCCACCAGCGAGGTGATGCGGCGGATGGCGACGCGGCGGTTCTCGCGGTTGGGCCCCTGCGTGTTGACCTTCAGATATTCCTCGCCATAGCCCTGCGTCGTCAGGTTTTCAGGCGGGATACCGAAGGCGTTGGTCAGGGCCTCCGCCACCGACTCGGCGCGGCGGTCCGACAGGGCCAGATTGGCCACCGGCGTGCCGACCGCGTCGGTATGGCCTTCGATCAGGAAGGTCTCGGCCGGGTTCTTCTTCAACAGCTTCTCCATGGCGCTGGCGACGCCCTCGAGTTTCTGCACTTCGGTATCGGAAATCGAGGCCGAACCGAATTCGAAGTTGAGTGTGTCGAGGTCGACGCGCCGTGCAATGTCGCGCACGCGGGCCGATCGCTTCACCTCGTCGATCGAATAGAGGCGTTGGACTTTTTCAACCGGCGGCTGCTCGAGGAAGTCGTAGTAGTCGTCCGGGCTTTCGACGTCCTCGGAATCCAGAATGTACTCCCGGCGGGAGATGTTGAGCCGCATCGGCGGCAGGTCGTCGCCGGGATCGCGCCAGTCGTTATCGTCGTCATAGTGCCGCTCGTCGACATAGCTCAGCACATACTCGCGGCCGTCCGGCGTGATGCGCGAGCGCTGGATGACGTCGCCGTTGCGGTTGCGGATGGTGACGATCTGAGTGCCGTTGGCGCGCACCACGGTTTCGCGGGTGCGGCCGCGCGGCAGATCCTCGTAATAGACATCCTTGGCGCCGCGGTTCATGCGCGGACCGTCATTGCTTTCGACGATCGTCTGGTTGTTGAACTGGATAATGACGCGGTCGCCGATTTCCTTCAGCACGTCCACGCCCTTGGGACGCCGGCGGTCGCGAACATTCTCGTCGGGTGCGCGCTCGACGCGCGTGCCCTGTTCCTCCGTCACCGGAACGATCTTTTCAGGCTTGATCTCCTGCTGGGCTGCCTTGTCGTCGGTAGGCGGCGGTCCCTGATCGACCGGAGCCGGCTGTGGGGTTTGCGCCTGTTCGCCGGTCTGCTGGTCGGGCTGGTTGCCGCCCTTGTCCTTGCCACCACCCTTGTGCTTGCGCAGGACATCCTTCTGGCTGTCCAGGATGGGGGCCGCGTTTGGATCGGTCGGGGCTTCGCCCTGAACCGGATTTTCACCCTGAACCGGCTGCTCGCCAGTGACGGGCTGCTCACCAGTGACAGGCTGTTCGCCGGTGGCGGGCTGTTCAGCCGTTGCCGGCTGTTCGCCGACGGGTTTCTTGCCGTGCTTCTTCTTATCCAGGGGCTGTTCGCCCTCGACGGGAGCCGCCTGCTGGTCGGTCGGAAGCGGTTCGGCCTGCGGCATGGGCTCTCCGGCAGGTGCTTCTGTCTTGGCCGGCGCCTGTTCCGCAGGGGCGGCCTCGATTTGCTGGTCCTGCTTGTGCTTTTTCTTGCGCGGGTTTGCCTGCTCATTGTCGTTCGCAGGTGCGGCCTGTTCGGCAGGTGCGATCTGTTCGGCAGGTGCCGCCGGCTGGGCTGGCTGTTCGGCAGGGGCAGCCTCGATCTGCTGCTGCTGATCGTGCTTTTTCTTGCGCGGCTTGATCGGCTGTTCGTCGACTGCCGGAGCTGCCTGCTCGGCGGGCTGCTCCGCAGGGGCAGCCTCGATCTGCTGCTGTTGATCGCGCTTTTTCTTGCGCGGCTTCAATGGCTGTTCGTCGACTGCAGGGGCAGCCTGCTCGGCTGCAGGAGCGGCCTGCTCTGCCGGCGCTGCCTCGATCTGCTGCTCCTGCTTATGCTTCTTCTTGCGCGGCTGCTGTTCTTCCACAGCGGGAGCGGCCTGTTCGGCTGGGGCAGCCTGCTCGGCTGGAGCCGATTCCGTCTGTTGCTGCTGGTCCCGCTTCTTCTTGCGGGGCTGTTCCTGCTCGACGGGTTGCTCGCTCTGCGCGGGCGCGGCCTGCTGTTCAGGCTCAGCCTTCTTCTTTTCCGGCTTCTGTTCCGGTTCTGCCTGCTGCCTCTGGGCACAGGCTTCGGCCGATTCACCTTCGACGCAAGCAGCTTGCGCCAGGATGAGCGGTGTTGCCGTGCGCTGCAACGGGGCGAAGGTGGCACCGCTGTTCAGCGGGAACGCGCCCAACGGCGCGGATGCCATCAGCAGGCCAAGCGCTGTGCCTGCCAGAATCCGTGGTTGGCGTTTCATGTCAGAAATTCTCCTTGTGGGGTCCCATCCCTGCCCAAACTGTCCTTAACCGGATTGGTTCCAGTTTGCAGGCATTACCGGCAACGAAAGACGTTTGGCCGGCGTTTTGAAGGCGATTTCGTGTTTTTCGTATGGTGCGGCCGGCATTTGCGACCATCGCGCTGCTTGACCTTGACGCCAGCCCGGGCCACATCCCCGCAATGGACAAACCCTTCTGGAAAACCAAGACGCTGGAGGCGATGACCCCGACCGAGTGGGAGTCGCTCTGCGACGGGTGCGGCAAATGCTGCCTGTCGAAACTCGAGGACGAGGACACCGGCGAGATCTACTGGACAAGCGTCGGCTGCCGGCTGTTCGACGCTCAGACCTGCCGCTGCTCGGACTACGCCAACCGGCTGGCGCGTGTTCCCGACTGTGTCGGGCTGACACCGCAAAATGTGCGCACCATCAGCTGGCTGCCGAAGACATGCGCCTACCGGCTGGTCGCCGAGGGCCGCGACCTCTACTGGTGGCACAGGCTGGTTTCGGGAAGTGCCGAGACCGTGCACGAGGCCGGCATCTCGATCCGCGGCCGGGTTAGCGCCAGCGAGACCGACCTTGCCGAGCCGGAGGACTATTTCGACCATATGCTCGACGACGAGCCCTGACTCGCTTGCGGAACAGACTTTGCGCTCAAACGTTTGGACAATCAGGCGTTTGGGAGATCGGATTTTTTTGAGGTTCAGGATCGTTTGCAAACGGGGAAGGCCGGAATTCCATCAGGGTTCGCCCGTCCCGCAGATTAACCGAAAATGAACAGCCGGTTCGCAATGAGTTCAGACTGCAAGGAGCATTCTCCGCTCCATCGGTTCGACGAAGACGGGCAAAAAAGCCCCTCAACAAGGAGAGAAGACAATGTTCAACGTGATCAAGACCGCGACGCTTTCGGCCATGATCGGCCTTAGCACGCTTGCCGCCATTCCCGTCGCTCATGCCGACAGCCTGTATCTCGGCTTCGGCAACGGCGACGACAGTTTCTTCCGCCGCGAGCATCGCCGTGACGACCGCGACTGGCGCCCTGACGACCGTGGCTGGCGCCGGTTCTGCTCGCCGGATCGTGCTCTCGACAAGGCCGAGCGCATGGGTCTGCACCGCGCCCGCATCGTCGACATCAATCGCCGCACGGTGAAGGTTGCGGGCCGCCAGTACGGCGATCGCGTGCTGGTCGTGTTTGCCAATGAGCGCGGTTGCCCGATCCTCTACCGCTAAAGCGAGATCGGCACGGGACACGACCTTCTCCGAAGGTCGGTCCGGAGACATGACCTTCTCCGAAGGTCGGTCCGGAGACATGACCTTCTCCGAAGGTCAGTCTGGAGTAGTATGAGCCCCTCCACACGGATGGGTGGCTCAAGCAAAACCCCGGAGGATCGATCCTCCGGGGTTTTTCATTTTCATGACTGACGTTTCAGGCGCCGGTCACTTCAGCTCGAAGGTGCCACTCACTTCAGCTCGAAAGTGACGGTAACCTGCACTGCATAGGAATTCTCGCCGGCCTGCACCGGAACCGCGGCACCGGCCGCATCGAAAGCCTTGGCGTTGATCGGCATCGGCGCTGGCGCGACATTCTGGTCGGTGATCTCAAGCACCCGGCCAATGCTGACGCCCGCGGCTTCCGCCAGTGTCTTGGCCTTGGCCATGGCGTTGGCGACCGCTTTCTTGCGGGCTTCGGTGATGGCCGCCGCCGGGTCTTCATTGGTGAAGGCGATGCCGCCACCCTGGTTGACGCCGAGCGATACCGCCTTGTCGAGAATTTCGCCGGTCTTGTCGATATCGCGGATGCGCACCGAAAGCGTGTTGGTCACCTGGTAGGCGACGAGCTCGGCCTCCTGGCTGCCGTCCGGCTTGTTGGTGTAGTTGTAGCGCGGGTTGATCTGGATGCCGGCGGTCTGCAGATCGCGTTCCTTGATGTCGGCCGATTTCATCGACGCAATCACGGCGGCCATGGCATCATTGTTGGCATCGAGTGCGGCGCGCGCGGTCTTTGCCTCACGCATGACGCTCAGCGTCAGCAGTGCCAGATCGGGTGCCATGGTCGCATCGCCTTCACCGGAGACAATGATGCGGGGTGATGGGAGCGAATCGGCAGCGCCGGCCATCGCCGGAAAAGCGATTGCGGCAGCAAGTGCTAGAGGCAAAAGATATCTGGTCATGAAAATCTCCTTGGTCTGCGATCTGGTCGCACCTGCCAAGTAGGGCGCGAATATGTGCTGATTTGGGCGATCGCTTCCAGCCCTTCCGGAAAGCCTTGTGCCGCCCCGGGAAAAACATTATCCAGCCAGCGTGGGGCCTGTAGCTCAATGGTTAGAGCCGGCGGCTCATAACCGCTTGGTTGGGGGTTCGAGTCCCTCCGGGCCCACCATAACCATTGATTTTATTGGTAAAAATGTGACTTTGCCCACGGCTTGCCCACGCTTTGCCCACGCTTTGCCCACGGCGCACGCGAACTGTCGGAATACGGGCAAAGGCGCCTCCCGTAGTTACTTCGCGATTTCTCGTCACCGAACAATCCGCAAATTCGTCCGTTGCTTCATCTGGTCGCGCTTTTCCTCACGCAGGTTGATCGCCCTCGCAATGTCGACGGCTATCCGCTTCTTGTTGGCATCGCGCACATAGTCGTCCGTCACCGTCATCGAGGAATGCCCCATGGCGTCCATGATGGCGCGCGCTTGGATATTGCATTCCGCCAGATAGGTTCCGAAGGTGCGACGTAGGCCATGAAGCGTATAGCCGTCGGCGATACCCGCTTGCCGCGTCCAGTGCTGCATCATCCCTGTTAGGCTCTTTTCCGAGAATGGATTTCCATACGCGTTCTTTAGGACGGTGCCGCCCTTCGAGCGGTCAAGGGATTCTAGGCAGATCGCCAGCTTGTCCACGACCGGAATGAACATCTCCCTGCCGCCGTGGCGGTTGCGGTTTTTCCTCTGGCGAAAATCGAAGGCTTCTATCAATTCGAGCGAACCGTCGAACAGTTCGATCTCCTCCGTCACGAGATCACCCCATTCAAGATCGGCGATATCGCCGCGCCGGTTGCCGAGCCAAAAGCCGAGTGCATAGCAGGTCCGAGCGGGCGTACCGATCGGATGCCGTTCCTCGTACTTCTCTCGGATCGCAATTGGCCAAGCCGGATTCTTGGTCGATTTGGGCACACGCACACGAATTGACAGCGATGGATCATCTTGCGGCTTGATCCATTTCTCGACTTCGATGGCCACCCACAACAACTTCTTGACGGCGACCAGCATATGTTTGGCGACGGTGCGGTTTGTTTTGAAGATGCCTTCGATGATGGTGCGGAGCTTGTCGGCATCCATGTATTCGACCGGAACGTCGCGCCATATCAGAACATGGTTGGAGTCAACTGGCATATTGAGGAAGCGCTCTATCAAGCTGCCGTTTTTTGCTTGCGTGGCCGGATCGAACTCTACCCATTCCATCGTGGTTTCGAGACGCCGAGCCGCCAGCCCAAACGTGCGCGGCAGGGCGCGGCCGGGCATGTCTATGATTTCTGCCTTCCCTCCCCGACCTTCGGCAGCACGCAGATAGGCAGCCTCAAAAGCTTCGTCGCCCGGCCGGCCGGGCAGTGCTATTTGACGAGCATGGCGATTGGCTCGAAATCGCCAGTACTCCCTGCCGTTAACGACGCGCGACGAAGCCCCTGGGTAGTCAGGATGCTTGGCCATCGATTTTCCTCCTAGAATTCTTCGCCCGATGCCCGGCGTGCCGCGAATCCTCCGGCATCCCCCGTGGCGAAGGGCTTTTGCTTTCCATGGCAGCGCGCAGCAGCAACGGGTAGGGGAAACCTCTGCCTTGTTCGATGCCTTCAAACGTCCGTTTCGGGATACCAAGGACGTTGGCGGCGGTCTCGGCAGTGAACCCTTCCCTGGCCCGCCAGTTTCTCACTTCTCGCGCAAGCTTCTCATTCTCGTCCACGTAACACCATCTGCAGGCGACAATCTTACTACGCTGACAGCGTATATTCAAGAAGAAAATCCCCTATGAACTTCTTGATTCCCTTTTGCTTCGCTCCAAGAGTTCCTCCAGTCCATGGATTTTGTCGGGCAACGACGTGAATGCAATGTCGAGCGCAATACGGTCCCAGATGGCTCGGCTGTTGATGTGTTTAGGTCTCGGCATGCGCCCGTCAGCAACCATTTCGTCAAAAAGCGTCGATCCGACACCAACATAACGTGCCGCCTCAATGCGAGAGAGGCCTCTTGGCGGGTAAGAGATCGCGTCACTCTTCATAGGCGTCGCCCTAAGAATGTCGGGGCGCGCGTCGGGTGGTTGCTACAAGTGGGAGTCCTTCGAAATGGCACCGTGATGCTGCCCGAACAAATTAACTTCATGCAGATGCCCCTGAACGGCGAGGGTGTGATGGAATACTCAGGGAACATTGCGTTGAGCGGAACCCCTCTCAACAGGCCGTTCGGCAAAAGGAGGCTGTGGAGTGCAAATCGGATGAATGCCCGGCAGGAGTTTGGGGGCGCAATGCCTTGCGGCAGCAAGCAGATCACCGTCGCCGATCGGCGGCTGGCTATCGACGTTTGAAATCACGCGCGACCCTGCCGTTCGGCTACCATCATAGGCGCAACATGCGGACCACCGCTGACGGGGACAGTCGGTCCCGCGTCCCGTCCTGCGGCCGGCGCTATGCTGACGCTCCTACGGCTGTCCCGTTAACCGTCAGCGGAGGGCGCGAATTTCCTCCATCCTACGCGCGACAATCGTCCGTTGTTACGGACGCGCGCAGGACTGCGGTTTATACGCTCCTCTTCCTTAGCGCGCCGGCGGTGCCGGCGCGAAGGTCGATGAGATACGACGATGGTGTGCCATGTATGTTCGGGTTCACAGGCAAACCTTGGATTCAATGCCATTGTCGATGGGGTGTTGGGTTCTTCCATGACGTCTTAGCGGCGCAGATCCCTCTCGTCGTGACCGGCCAAGACGCTGCTATGCACGATCCTCTACAACGCCCTGATCCATGACTTCCGCATCCGTTGGCTAACCCTACGGCGAGCCCTTGGACGTGATAGCCCTTGCTGACGCGCCGGCGCGCCAACGGCAGAGTGCTCCTGCGCGTCGGCTGAACGTTCCCGCGAAAAGAGAGTGAGAGTGTGGACGGGTTTTCCGTGATGGGTTGAGAGCCGGAGGAGAGGCCTCCGACGCCCATCGCAGAGAACCGCGATGTCTAGTCACAACAGTCGAACCCGCTCGGTCGCAGACCGCACAAATTTCTATGACGACATCACCAATAGGATTATCGCCGAACTGGAAGCAGGTCGCTTTCCATGGGTTCAGCCATGGGGGACTGCGACAGCGAAGGCGCCGCTATCTCTGCCCAGGAACGCCAGCACCAACAGGCTCTACAGCGGGATCAATGTGCTTATCCTCTGGGGCGCCGTGATCCAGCACGGTTTTCCGGCTCAAAGCTGGCTAACCTTCCGCCAGGCTCTTTCGATCGGCGGGAATGTTCGCAAAGGCGAGCGCGGCACAACCGTCGTGTACGCAGATCGCTTTGTACCGAACGATGAGAAGAAGCGCATTCGAGAGACAGACGAGGAAGCGCAGGCGATCCCGTTCCTCAAGCGATTCACCGTGTTCAACGTCGCGCAATGTGAAGGACTGCCTGATGGGATCGCCGTGTCGGCTCCACCATCTGATGCCAGATTGATTGAGCCGCAGGTCGAGGCGCTGATCAAAGCTACAGGTATCGATTTCCGTATCGGCGGAAGCAGCGCCTACTACGAGCCGGCCCGCGACTATGTTCAAGTGCCGCCGCCGCAAGCTTTCTTCGAGCCGGTCAACTGGCATCGCACAACGCTTCATGAGCTTGGTCACGCGACGGGTCATCGATCTCGTCTTGCCCGCGATTTCTCCGGATCTTTCGGCACCAGGAAGTATGCGTTCGAGGAACTGGTCGCCGAGATCAGTGCGGCCTTCTCCTGCGCCGCACTCGGCATCGTGCCTACGGTACGGCACGCCGACTATATCGGCTCCTGGCTCCAAGTACTGCGGGAAGACAATCGTGCCATCGTGCGCGCCGCCAGTCAGGCCGGCAAGGCCGCCGATTGGCTCCTCGGTCACCTGCCCGAAGACGTGACAGTCCCGATTGACGCCAATGCGGGCAATGAGAGGAGGGCGGCATGATCCTCCTGACGCCAGAGCTGCGCGAGCGTCTTCTTGCCAATGGCCGAGACCGTGACACGGACCATGTCCCGGCTGTGCGCTTCTTCAATCCGGTCGGCGCCGGCACATGGCTCGCGACCGAGCTCGACGAAGACGGCGATACCCTTTTCGGGTTGACCGATCTCGGTTTCGGCTGTCCAGAACTCGGCAGCTTCAGCCTCTTGGAAGTGCAATCGGTCCGCTTGGCCTTCGGCCTGGGGATTGAACGCGATCTCCTTTTCGCTGGCCGCTTCCCGATCTCGGTCTATGCCGAGACTGCCCACGCTGCGCGAAGCATCCACGAGGGTGAACGCGTTCTGTGCGCGGTCGCCGGGTCATGGCCGGCGACGAAAGAGGAAGAGGGTTGAGGGGATTTTCGCGACGGGTTCAAGGCTGAGAGAAAGGCTCTCGGCGCCCGTCGCGGAGAAAACACCATGGCTACTGCGGTTCAAAAGATCACCTTGTCGTCCTCACGCGACATTCCTTTCAACAAGCTGGTGCTTGCCCAGACCAACGTCCGGCGCATCAAGGCCGGCGTCTCGATCGAGGATCTGGCAGCTTCGATCGCCCGCCGGGGCCTGATCCAGAGTCTCCATGTTCGTCCAGTGCTCGATGCCGGCGGCGAGGAGACGGGCATGTTCGAGGTCCCGGCCGGCGGCCGCCGCTACCGCGCTCTCGAAATGCTCGTGAACCAGAAGCGGCTTGCCAAGACCGCACCCGTTCCTTGTGTCATGGGCAGCAACGCTGTCCTGGCGGAGGAAATTTCGCTGGCTGAGAACATCGATCGCGCCCCACTTCATCCGCTGGATGCCTATCGAGCGTTCAAGGACATGCGCGACAAAGGCATATCGGAGGAGGAGATTGCCGCCGCTTTCTTCATCTCCGTCACCATCGTCAAGCAGCGCCTCAAGCTCACCGCCGTGTCGCCGGCGCTGCTCGATGTCTATGCCGACGACGGCATGACGATCGCCCAGCTCGAAGCGTTCTCGGTCAGTGACGATCACGCGAAACAGGAGCAAGTGTGGGAGGCGATCAAGAACAGCTGGTCGAAGGAGCCATACCAGATCCGCCGCATGTTGACGGAGAACACTGTCCGCGCTTCCGACAAGCGTTCCGTGTTCGTTGGGCTCGATGCCTATGAGGCAGCTGGCGGCCAGGTGCTGCGTGACCTCTTCCAGTCGGATGACGGCGGATGGCTCCAGGACGCGCTGCTGCTCGACCGTCTTGTCACCGAAAAGCTCCAGGTCATGGCTGACGAAATTGCCAATGAGGGCTGGAAGTGGATCGAAGTCGCGGTGAGCTTTCCCTACGGCGCCGCGGACGGCTTGCGTGAGCTCGATGGCATGCCGGTTGACCTGACCGACGAGGAGCAGGCAACGCTCGGCGCGCTGCGTGACGAGTTCGACAAGCTCCAGGCGGAATACGAAGAGGCAGACGAGTTGCCGGATGAGATCGACCAACGGTTTGGCGAGCTTGAAACCGCCATTCGTGCGCTAGAGGCGCGCCCCGTCCACTTCGATCCGGTCGACATTGCAAGAGCGGGTGTCTTTCTCAGCGTTGACGCGGATGGATCGCTTCTCGCCGAGCGTGGCTATGTGAAGCCGGAGGACGAAGCCTCCGTTGCGCCCGATCGCGAGAATGACTCCGGGGCCGGGGGAACTGACGATGAGGCGACAGCGGGCGTGGTCCAGCGGGCGGTAATCACCGTAGGCGGCCAGCCAGCTCAGCCGCAGGATGATGACGACGATGGCATCAAGCCATTGCCGGATCGCCTGATCATGGAACTGACCGCCGAGCGCACGCTGGCGCTACGCGACAAGCTCGCGAACGATCCGGCGACCGCCTACGTTGCCGTGCTCCACAAGTTCGTGCGCGACGTGTTTTCCCGCTACAGATCACAGGGTGTCGCGATGGAAGTCTCTGTCCGAGGCACGGTTTTCTCGGCCCAATCTGCCGAGCTTCGTGACACGCCATACGCGCGCGCGATCGAAGCCCGCCACGAGGCCTGGGAGACCCGTCTGCCTGGGGGTGTCGACGACCTCTGGGATGCGCTTGCGGCGCTCACTGACAACGAGCGAGCCGCTCTTTTTGCCCATTGCGTATCCTTCGGCGTGAACGCCCTCTATGAAAAGGCCGATCGCTACGGCAACGGAGCCATCTCGGCGCACGGCGTGCGGCAGCGTCTCGCTGATGCCGATCACCTTGCGCGGGCAGTCGGCCTCGACATGGTTGATGCCGGTTGGCGGCCGACGGTCGGCAACTATCTCGGACGCGTCACCAAGGCGCGGATTATCGAGGCCGTTCGCGAGGGTGAGGGTGAGCGCGCAGCCCAGCTTGTCGACCACCTCAAGAAGGACGACATGGCCAAAGAGGCGGAGCGGCTCCTCGCCGGCAGTGGCTGGCTGCCTGAACCGTTGCGGCTCATCGACATCGATGTCGAGGGCGCGTCAAACGCGGACGGGGCAGACAAAGCGCTGCCCGATTTTCTCGCCGGCGACGACGAAGACAGTCGGAGCGACGAGAAGAGTGAGCAGCAACTCGACGCCGCCGAATAGCCTCGGCTTTGCTGATGATCTGGCTGCCCGGCACTCGCAAGAGCGCCGGGCATTTTTGTGTGCGGTGGTCAGAGGGAGAGGTCGGCCGCGACGGGTTTGAGCCCGTCCGGTCAGAGAGAGCGTCGGAAGGGCTTTCCCATGTTGCTCTCCCGAGGACCTTCCCGATGAACGTTTCGTTTCCGACAGCCACCGCCGACCCAGCTGCGGCAATCCACGCGGCAGCCCTGCTTTTGCTTCCCCATCTCGAACGGGGCCAACGCATCGACATAGCGCTTCTGCGCGCAGCGATGGAAGCCTCGTTCGGCGCGTCCGACGCGAGCGGCGCCTGGGATTGGAAGACCGCCTATGATGCATGCGAGGCGGCAACCGTCCTCTTCCTGCGCAAATACGGAAAATCACTTCTGCGCAAAGCCGGATCGTCGGCACACGCCTTGCCGCTTTTTGGTAGGATCGCCGGCCTACTGCCCACGCAGACGCGCCGCTCCGTGGAAAGTCAGGCGTTGCAGCAGTTCTCGACGCCGATCCCGTTGGGCCTCGCCGCAGTCGCCGCGGCGGCCATCACCCCCGTCGATCGCGTTCTAGAGCCATCCGCCGGCACCGGCCTGCTCGCCATTCTCGCCGAGATCGCCGGCGGCTCGCTCGTCCTCAACGAACTTGCCGAGGTCCGCGCCGGCCTGCTGTCCACCCTCTTTCCGGCGCGCGCGGTGACCCGGTTCGACGCTGCACAGATCGATGACCATCTCGATCCGGCGATCATGCCGACCGTTGTGCTCATGAATCCGCCGTTTTCCGTGCTCGCCAATGTGCATGGTCGTGTCTCCGACGCAGCCTGTCGCCACATCGCCTCGGCGCTCGCCCGCGTTGCCGACGGCGGTCGGCTGGTCACGATCAGCGGCGCAAACTTTGGACCGGAAGCGCCCGCCTGGCGTGACGCTTTCATCCGTCTGCAGGGGCATGGCCGCGTCGTCTTCACTGCGGCTATCGAGGGATCTGTCTACGCCAGGCATGGCACGACGATCGCGACGCGCCTGACAGTCATCGACAAGCTGGCGGCCAATGATCCTTCTGTCTTTCCGGTCTCTCCCGGTCTTGCCCCGGACGTCGCAACGCTGCTCGGCTGGATAGAAGAGCATCTTCCGACAAGGCTGCCGGTCGCCGACACGGTTCAAGTCGCTCCCATTGTCGCGATACCGCGCTCTGTGCGCGGCTATCTCGATCGCTCTATCGCAACGCCTGCTCGGCCGGCGCCTTCCGAACCGGCAGGCGTTGAACTCTCGTATGAAACGATCGGCTGGGCAGCCGACGAGAGAGTGCGGCTGACTGACACGATCTATGAGCCATACAGCTTGCAGACGATCCGCATTCCAGGCTCCCAGGCGCACCCAACGACGCTTGTCCAATCCGCCGCCATGGCCTCCGTCGCGCCGCCAAAGCCCAGCTATCGACCAACGCCTCGCGGCGACATCCTGACGTCACTCTCCGACGCGCAGCTCGAAACGCTGATCCTCGCCGGGGAGGCCCATTCGGGCTTTCTCGCCGGATCGTGGTTGGTCGACGATACGTTCGATATCATCAAAGCAGCAGCCGATGATGCGGAAGGGGCCGTGCGCTTCCGACGCGGGTTTTTCATCGGGGATGGCACGGGCGTCGGCAAGGGCCGAGAGTCGGCCAGTATCGTCCTCGACAACTGGCTGCAAGGCCGCCGCAAGGCCGTGTGGATCTCCAAGTCGGACAAGCTGCTTGAGGATGCTCAGCGCGACTGGTCGGCGGTTGGAATGGAGCGTCTGCTGGTCACTCCACTGTCGCGCTTCCCGCAAGGCCGTCCCATCACTCTGGCGGAAGGCATCCTGTTTACAACCTACGCCACGCTGCGTTCCGACGACCGAGGCGAGAAGGTTTCGCGGGTCAAGCAAATCGTCGAATGGTTGGGCCTCGATTTCGATGGTGTGGTCATTTTCGACGAGGCGCACGCGATGCAGAACGCCGGCGGCGGCAAGGGAGAACGCGGGGATGTCGCGCCCTCGCAGCAGGGCCGCGCCGGCCTGCGTCTACAGCACGCATTGCCGAGCGCGCGTGTCGTGTATGTCTCCGCGACCGGCGCGACCACGGTCGGCAATCTGGCCTACGCGCAACGGCTCGGTCTGTGGGGTGGCGAAGATTTTCCGTTCTCGACCCGGGCGGAGTTCGTCGAGGCGATAGAGGCGGGTGGCGTGGCAGCCATGGAGGTGCTCGCCCGTGATCTGCGGGCACTCGGACTTTATACAGCTCGTTCGCTCTCCTTCGACGGCGTCGAGTATGAACTTCTCGAGCACGAGCTGACGCCCGAGCAGCGGCGCATTTACGATGCCTATGCCGGCGCCTTCGCCGTCATTCACAACAATCTCGACGCAGCCATGCAGGCCGCCAACATCACTGGCGACAGCGGCACACTGAACCGCCAGGCCAAGTCAGCCGCGCGCTCTGCCTTCGAGAGCGCCAAGCAGCGTTTCTTTGGTCACCTGCTGACATCGATGAAGACGCCGACGCTGATCGGCTCGATCGAGCAGGATCTCGAGGCCGGTCATTGCGCGGTCATCCAGATCGTTTCCACAGGCGAAGCGCTGATGGAGCGGCGGCTGGCCGAGATACCGACGCAGGAATGGAACGATATCCGCGTCGACATCACACCGCGTGAATATGTGCTCGACTACCTCACCCATTCCTTCCCGGTCCAGCTCTATGAGCCCTTCACGGATTCCGAGGGCAACCTGTCGTCTAGGCCCGTCTATCGTGACGGGCAGCCCGTCGAGAGCCGCGAGGCGGTCGCGCGACGCACTGCCCTGATCGAGAGGCTTGCCAGCCTGCCGCCGGTCCCCGGTGCGCTTGACCAGATCGTCCAGCGCTTCGGTACGGAAACAGTCGCGGAGGTGACGGGGCGGTCGCGGCGCATTGTGCGGAAGGGAGACCGATTGATGGTCGAGAGCCGCGCGGCCTCTGCAAATCTCGCCGAGACGCAAGCGTTCATGGATGATGTGAAACGTGTTCTCGTCTTTAGCGACGCCGGCGGGACGGGACGCAGCTACCACGCCGAACTGTCGGCGCGGAACACGCGGTTACGCGTCCACTATCTGCTCGAGCCCGGTTGGAAGGCCGATACTGCCATCCAGGGCCTCGGCCGCACGCACCGGACCAATCAGGCCCAGCCGCCGCTGTTTCGGCCGATCGCGACAAATGTGAAAGCGGAGAAGCGTTTCCTTTCCACCATCGCCCGCCGCCTTGACACGCTGGGCGCGATCACGCGCGGGCAGCGCCAGACCGGTGGGCATGGCTTGTTCCGGCCAGAGGACAATCTGGAATCGCACTATGCGCGCGCTGCCTTGCGCCAGCTCTATCTGCTGGTCGCCCGCGGCAAGGTCGAGGGGTGCTCGCTGCAGCGGTTCGAGGAGATGACCGGGCTGAAGCTGATGGACGATAGCGGCATCAAGGATGAGCTGCCGCCGATCACCACATTCCTCAATCGCCTACTGGCACTCACCATCGACCTGCAGGACATTCTGTTCGCGGTCTTCGAGCAGTTGCTTACGGCTAAGGTGGAAGGCGCCATCGCGGCTGGCGTCTATGACATCGGGCTGGAAACGATGCGGGCGGAGAGCTTCGTCATCACCGAGCGGCGCACGATCTACACCCATCCGGGCACCGGCGCCGAGACGCAGCTCCTCACCATCGCGCAGCGCCAGCGCAATCGACCCATGTCAGCCGAGGAGGCTGTCGCCCATCTCGACGAGCCACATGCCGTTCTCCTCATCAATGAACGGTCAGGCCGTGCCGCCGTGCAACTTCCGGCACCCTCATTGATGCTCGACGACGGCGAGATCGAGCGACGGGTCCGCCTGATCCGGCCAATGGAGCAACATCATGCCTCACTGCGCATGATGGAGGAGAGCCACTGGGACAAGGCGGATCGCGACGCTTTCGAGGCGGCGTGGAGCGCCGAGGTTGCCGGCATCCCCGCGTTCTTCGATTCGACCATCCACATCGTCGCGGGCTTGCTGCTGCCGATCTGGAAACGGCTGCCCAACGAATCGAGTCGCGTCTATCGCCTTCAGACCGATGACGGCCAGCGCATCATCGGTCGCAGGGTTTCGGCGGCATGGGTCGCCAGCGCACTCGCAATTGGCTTGAACACGTTGACCGCGCAGGATGCCTTCAACGCGTTGATGGATGGCCGCACGACCCTCGACCTCGCTGAGGGCCTTCATCTGCGCCGCGTCCGCGTCATGGGCGCCAATCGCATCGAGCTTTCGGGCTTCACCGATACCATGCGCGAGCGGCTCTCGGCGGACGGGCTGTTCCACGAGATCATATCGTGGAAACTGCGCATGTTCGTTCCCATCGACGCGACGGGACCTGCGGTGCTTGCCAAGGTCCTTGAGCGCTATCCTGTGCAGCGCGTCAGTGAGAGGGAGGCCGTCTGATGCTCCCTCACAATGCTTCCGACCTGGCATCCCGCCTTGCCGGACAGGCCGAAGCGGTCTGCCGCCGCTATCTTTCCAATGGTCAACGCCAGGGCCGGTATTGGCTGGTTGGCGATGTTCGCAATTCGCCTGGGCGGTCAATGTTTGTCCGCCTTGAGGGTACGGATACCGGCAAAGGCGCGGCAGGCAAGTGGACCGACGCCGCCACCGGCGAGCACGGCGATCTGCTCGATGTCATCATGGCGTTTCTTGGCGCGGCGGGCTTCAAGGAGGTCGCCGATGAGGCGCGCAGCTTTTTGTCCATGCCCCAGCCAATTACCGATAAAACGGAACAGCGACGACGGTCGGCTTCCGCTGCTTTCGGCTCTGCCGAAGCGGCCAGGCGCCTGGTCTCCATGTCGCAGCCGATCTCAGGCACGTCTGTCGAGACATACTTGCGCGCACGCGGCATTACAGACTTGCACGAAACGGCCAGTCTTCGCTTTCATCCGCGCTGCTACTACCGCCCCGACGAGGGCGGGCCGACCGAGACCTGGCCCGCAATGATCGCGGCTGTGACAGACCTCAAAGGCAAGCTCACCGGTGCACACCGCACCTGGCTTGATCCGGGCGGCTCCAGCGAAGCCCATCTTGGCCGAGCTCCGATCGACACGCCGAGGCGTGCCATGGGCGAACTGCTCGGGCACGCGGTCCGCTTTGGCGTCGGCTGTGACGTGATCGCGGCCGGTGAAGGCATCGAGACCATGCTGTCGCAACGTTCAGCACTGCCCTCGTTGCCGGTCATCGCAGCCCTGTCGGCTGCACATCTGTCGGCCATCCTGTTTCCTGACACACTGCGGCGGCTCTACATCGCTCGCGACAACGATCCGGCAGGGGATGGGGCAATGACGACCCTCATCGAGCGCGCCAGCTCGGCCGGGATCGAATCGATTGTGCTGACGCCGCTGCTCGGCGACTTCAACGAGGATTTGCGTCTGCTCGGTCTGGACGCGGTCAGAGCGTCCTTGCGGGCTCAGATCGCACCGCAGGACGTCACACGTTTCATGTTCTTCGCGGCCTGACCGGAAGGAGGGACGTGATGGCGGCAGGTCGCTGTCAGATGTCAGGCGCATATCGCGTTCCTTCGCCTGGGGGCGGGCCGGCCCACGGCCTTCCAGAGGGCGATCGGGCAGCGGGCGTTCCGAACCCTGCAATGGCTGCGCCCCGGCTATTTTCCGGCGGCCTATCCACCCCACGCGGCAAGCCGCGTGGGGACCCCGGCTTCAGGCCTTTCCATCGCGAAACAAAATAGCCGGGCTCGCCATCCTCCACTTCCGTTTCGGCCCTGCGCTGGCGCTGCGGGTGCAAGTCCGGACCTCCCGCTGCCTTCGTCGCCATGAAGGCCGCGATGGGCGCGGCCGATCCGCCGAAGGAAACGATCATGAGCGACCCGGACGATACCCACTTCGAAGCGCAACCCGCATCATCTCCGACCGATCACGTCCTCCAGGAACTCCAGCTCTACGGCTACCGTCCTTTCGAAGACGAACCCGATCCGCGTCCGCTTCCCGAAGGCCATGTCATCGCAGCCAGCATCGCCGACATCTTCGACGCGCTCGTGGTGGCGATGGTCGACACACGCCTCGAACCCGATCTCGAGGAACTGCTGTGGGCTACAGTCAACCTCTTCCATCGCGCATGCCATCGGATCGAGCGCGAGCTCGACGAAAATGAAGTCTCGCAGCAGCGTCTGCAGCGCGAACAGGATGGGTCTGAGGTCAAGTCCGTTGAACTCGAACGGCTCACCGCGCAAGGTCAGACGCTGCTCGAACGCCGCGGTGCCTTCGAACTGATGCGCGACCAGGCCGGCGAGCATTTCGAGCATCACACGCATTCGATCTGGCGACCGCGTTCGGGCTCCGTCGTCAACCACCGCAATCTCACCGCGGCAATGATCGACAGTCGCGATTTCCTTGCCGCCAAGAAGCGCGCCGATAGCCACGCACTTCTGCCCGCCGGGCCAAAGGTCGCGTTCACTGGCGGATTCGACTTCAATGACCATCGCCTGATCTGGGCCAAGCTTGACCAGGTCCATGCCAAGCACCCGGACATGGTTCTCCTCCACGGTGGATCACCGAAGGGAGCCGAATTGATCGCGGCCAAATGGGCTCACCATCGCAAGGTGCCGCAGATTGCCTTTAAGCCTGATTGGACCAGACACGCCAAGGCCGCTCCTTTCAAGCGCAACGATGCAATGCTCGACACACTGCCGATTGGCATCATTCATTTTCCTGGCACAGGCATTCAGGACAACCTCGCCGACAAAGCCCGCAAGCTTGGCATTCCAGTCATGAAGTTCGGCGCCGCATGACGGGCCGGACCAGGCCAGCGCCACACCATGCCACACGCGTCTGCGGGTGTTCGCCCCGAACGGAGTCTGACCAGCCACCTCTTGGCGGGTTTGCGATGAAGGCGAAGGCCGGGCGTCAAGCTTGAGGCTTCATCGGCTTCTGAAATTGAAAAGCACTGCCCATCACCGCGTTTATCGGCGCATCTCCTTGGTCCGGTCCAAAGCCCTGATGCCATCAACCCATGAAGGGTCGGACTACGCAAAGCGTGCCGCCGTTTCGGCTTCGCCTCCACGGTGATTGCGGCCTCGGCCGGACACATCGGGCGCCTGTCACGCGGGGATGGTCCCCGCTTCCAAACAGGAGCCGGAAAGATGTCCCTCGCAGAAGCAAACGCCTTCGCCTTCAGCCTCGCCACCAGCCTGATGGTCAGCATCGTCATTTTCCGAGCGGGTGACGGCACCGTCGCCGTCGTGCCGGCAGACGAGTATGATGGAGACGCTTGCGATATCGTCGCTGAAATGGACCCCTACTCCGAATGAACTGAAGCAGGATGTCAGCGCCCAGCGAGGCGCGTCGAGCTCACGACGCGCCTCGTGCTCATTGCGCTGCTTTGGTCGCATCGTCGCCCAAGGATGTGGTGGCCCGAGGCAAGTAGCGCCCGGTAATCCAGCTAGGCGCTTAAGCGTGATTCCGGATAGTTGGCCTCGGCCTCTTTCGTTTCTGTCGTGACTTTTGACCGGACGGGCTTGCCATGGCTGAGCGGGATTTCCGCATATGTTCCATCGGGAAACTCGGCCACAATTTTCATTGCCCCACCAAGCCCCCTCACATAGCGCTCCATGGTCTTGAGCTGGACCGAAGCAGGTGACTTTTCGATGCGCGAGACCTCGGCTTGCTTCAGCCCGGTTCTCGCGGCCACCGTGGTTTGCGTCACCGACATTGCCTTTCGAATCTCGGAAAGGTGTACAGCCTTGAGAATTTCGGCAGCACCCTTCTCGATCCTGGCCCGACGCTCTGCGGGTAGAGCGTCAATGCGTTCGCGCGCCGGTCGAAAATCTGATCGCTTTGCCATAGCCTATTCCTCTTCTGCCTCAAGCCACTCATCAAACCGGCCATCGGCGGTAGCGATGAGCTCTTTGTAAAACTTGCGCTCCGACTTGCCTTCTTTGTTCCAGCCGCACAGCACGACAGCTTGACGATCCTCATCGAACGCAAAGGCGAAGCGCCAGGCGCCCTTCACTGCGATCCGGATTTCTTTCATGTTCTTGTGCTTGGAACCCTTCAAGGTATCCACGAGCGGCCTCCCGAGTTGGGGGCCTATTTCCGCCAGAACAAGCATCACCTCGTCGAGCTTGTCCGAGACGGCCTCATCAAGGCCTTCGCGCTCTTTGAGAAAATCCGGATGCTCAAGAACCGTCCACGGCATGGGCGAAATATAGGCCCAAACTGATATAGCGTCAATCTGATATTTTCGGACCCGTCGGTGCCCGGATCCATGCCTCGTTCTTCGGTCGCTTTCAAATGGTCTTCAAACCCGGGCAGGAGGAATGCTGAGCTTGTGACAGGTTTCGGGTGTTAAATTCCACCTCGAAAACACCGCGAGACAGGACAGCGACAATCCTGCAGCCATCATCGTCAAGGCGGCAAAGTCGGCGGTGGCCCGCGATTGAGCTTGGATCAGTGCCCGGCGTGGTTGGAGCCAACACCGACCGCCGACATCAGCAACTCACGCCTGAAGTCAGTCAAACGCCTGGCAGGTCCACCCAGCGCGAGTTCGGCAATGCGACAATGCCAGCCGGAGACGGAGCAGGATCTCGCTCGACCCGTGAAACGTCGTCGGACAAGACAGGCTGCGGGCTGCCACGTTCTCGTTGATCCATTCCTGTCGCGGCGAGCACACCGAAGCGGTCTCATCGATTGGTGTTTCTGGTCTGAAGGACGGCTTCGCCTCGATCGCTTGTGAAGCAACGGCGCTTCGCGACTTTCTTCCCCTGCCGGCTGCGCCGTCATTCCTCCCGGCACAACAAAGTCGCTCCCGCGCCGTCCTCCGCTTCGCTTCGGCCCATGGGTGCGCCGACGATCGCCTCCGACCTTTCGACCACCATCGAGACCGCAATGGTGCGGCTCGAAACAAACTGGATCAAGGAGAACTATCATGGCTACCATCGGCACCTTCAAGAAATCCGGCAACGAGGAATTCACTGGCGAAATCGTCACACTCAGCGTCCAGGCCCGCGGCGTTCGCATCGTTCCCGAAACCCGAGCCAACGGCGAGAACGCTCCCAGCCACCGGGTCTTCGTCGGCCGAGCAGAGATCGGCGCCGCCTGGGCCAAGCAGTCCAACGAAGGCCGCAACTACCTGGGTCTCAAGCTCGACGATCCGAGTTTCACCGCCCCGATCTTCGCCAACCTCTTTGATGACGAAGACGGCGAGGGCTACAGCCTGATCTGGTCTCGCCCGAGCCGCCGCAACGCTGAATAAGAGTACCGGCCAAGCCCCGCCCGATCCATTCGGGCGGGGTTCTGTGTGATCAAGCCGGCCGATCGGCATTTTCCGGCATCGATCGAGCCGGCGGCACGATGCCGAGACGGCATCGCGCAATGCTTCGAGCACCCCCTCCGCCGGCACCATTCCGCCTGTAAGATTTATGCTTTACGTCTCGTCTTTCACGGGTGAGGGCAGCCGATGATTGAGCCATTTGACGACACCGCACCGGCTGGGGACGACCTCACCGACTATGATCGAAGCCACGTCAAGCTCTACATGCGCCTGTTCGACGCCGACGCCGATGGCGCCGATTGGCGCGAGGTGGTCAAGGTCCTCTTTGGCATTGATCCGACAAAGGAGCCCGAGCGCGCTCGACACGTCCACGATAGCCATCTGGCGCGGGCCCGCTGGATGACGCGCACCGGCTACCGCCATCTTCTGCGCCAGACTGACACCTAGCCAACATTCTCCCTCATGATGCCGAAAAGGCATCATGCAATGCCTCGTCAAGGCCTTCCGCCAATCGCCAGAAGCCGGAATCGATTCGAGCACGACTTACCGTTCGTGAGGAGCTGCCCGATGAAGCCGAACACGTCGCGTTGGCGGGACAACGACAGCTACGAGTTCTTTGACAGCCTAACAGTCGAAGGGCTGGCCTGGGAATGCTTGCGCCGCTCAAATTCTTATCACCGGCACTTTCTGGCGCTCGTTCGTTCGGGAACTGAAAGGGATCCCCTGCCAAGAGACGCCCAGCAACTCTGGGGGTTGCGATTTCCCGGCCCGACCCGATTTGTCCGCTTTATCGCAAGACGTACTCTGGTCGCCTCTTGTCGATCCGGCGGTGCTGGCTCTCGTGTCGTCGCCGGATTTCTTGTCCATCGAGCCTTCTGCAGCGTTCGTTGGACTCGGGCCGCATCATGAGAGTGCGGAGGGTTCTCATGCCATCCATGGAAATGGGATCGCTGCACAGCTTCTCCTCCATCCCGGCAGCGAAACGGAAGGTCCTGTCGCGGCACTGATCCCGCTGGATTCCCAAACGCTCGGTCGGATCGAGGCTCTCGTGCGTTTCTGGCGCGGCTATCACAAACGGCCGGTGCCGCGCGACACGCGAATGACGACGCAGCAGCGCCGTCGCTTGCGGCTGATGATGCGGGCCACCGATGGCCGCACCAATGGCGCGAGCTACCGCGAAATCGCCACCGCCTTTTACGGGACAGCGCGTGTTGGCGCCGCTCCGTGGAAAACCTCGTCCCTGCGCGCCACCGTCATTGGTCTCGTCAAGGGCGGAGCCGCGATGATCGGCGGTGGCTATCTGCACCTGCTGCGCCACCGCACGCGTTCCCCGCGCCCGGGGTGGTGATATCACGCCCCTCAATCTTCCTCATCCTCTGCGAAGCCGCCTTTCCGCCACCGTGATCGCTGTTCGCCGCCGAACGCCAGCGGCTCCCTTAAGCTCCACGGAGGCCCGATATATGCAACCAGATCTCGCCGTTCTGCCGCCGCGCTTTCTTCGCACCAAGGAAGCCGCCGAGTTCCTCAGCCTGTCATCGCGGACGCTTGAGAAGCATCGCACCTACGGCACAGGCCCTACCTACCGGAAACTCGGCGGTCGTGTCGTTTACGCCATTGACGAATTGCAGGCCTGGGCCGAGCGCGGGACCGTAACCTCGACCACCGATCCCCGTGGCTCCGTGCTTCCCGCAAAGCGCCATCTGGTCGCGCCTTCAGTCCAGACTGGACGGCATGGGCGCTGACCTTCGCAAAGGCCGCGGCGACATCCCGCCGTGCCGCCGTTTGCCCCGCCGGTCAGCTTGGGTGCGCAAATCAGGAGACAGACGATGACCAATACCGGGGACTTGCGTCCGGGTAGTTCAGCGCACCCAGCGCTGCAGAACAATGACCTGACCCGTGTCGAGCTGACATGGGTGGCGAAGAAGATCGAGTTCTGGATTCGCTTCGGTCCGGTCGATCGAGAGGAGGTTCTTGATCGCCGCCGCCGCGTCGTTTGGTTTCGGCCCGGCGCCGCCTTTGCCTTCGTGCGTTGGGCCGCGAACGATTTCGGCACGATCATCGCGCGTCTCGATATCGTGCGCGCTGTCACCTCGGGACAAGCCTATCAGACACTGCCCTTCGTGCGGCCGGGTGGCGACATCCTGCTCACGATGCAGGGCTGGCAAAATGTCGAGCGGGTCTTGCAAACGATCGACGCCGTTGAGCGTCTTGGCATCGATCCCGCAGTCGTCTCGCCGGCTCATTGGCGCCACGTCCACCACCGGATGACTGCAGCCCAGGAGCCTCGTCCCTATACGAACGATCTGCATCGCGCCTTTGTGCTGCGGCAGCGGGTCCAGCCATGAGGAGATCCGTAATTCTCCTCGCGATGGCACTGGCCAGCACGGCTGTGCTGCTCCCAAGTCTCACGGCCTTGCCTTCGAAGCTTGTCTGGAATGCGTCGGCCAGCGTGCCGATCGGCTTCTACCGTATCAACAGCGACCGTGTGTTTTCGGCAGGCGATCTCGTCGCCGCGAGGCCGCCCGAGCCGCTGGCAACGTTCCTTGCTGATCGCGCCTATCTGCCAAAGGGCGTGCTGTTGCTGAAGCGCATTCTGGCGTTGTCCGGTCAGACCGTTTGCCGAGAAGGCCTGCGCATTGCCGTCGATGGCGTCGAGGTCGGCACAGCCCTTGAGCGCGATCACGCCGGCCGCGAATTGCCGCATTGGCAGGGCTGTCGACCCATCCCAGTCGGCACTGTGTTCCTGATGAACAGGTCGGTCCGGGAAAGCCTCGACGGTCGTTACTTCGGCCTCATCTCGACCGACCGGATTATCGGCCGCGCTGTCCCGCTGTGGACCGATGAGCAAGGCGACGGCCGCTTTGAATGGCGCGCGCGAGCGCGGTGAGCGCGCCGCGGCGGCCCTTCTCGGGCCGTCCCGACATCACCGCCGATCAACTGCGAAAGGAGACAGGACATGCCACAGATCGGACAATTCATGCGCAATCAGACCGGCTATTTTGGGCGCATCAGGACACTGAGCCTCGAGCTCGATGTCGCGATCGTCGAAGCCGATGCAAGCGATGCGGAGAACGCGCCTGATTATCGCGTGCACGCTGGCAGCGAAGACGGGCCTGCGATCGGCGCCGGGTGGAAACGCTCCGGTGAAAAGGCCGGCGAGTTCGTGTCGCTCCAGATAGACGACCCGACCTTCACACAGCCGATCCGCGCCAATCTGTTCCAGAGCGGCGACGACAAGAAGTCCTGGTCGCTGCAGTGGTCGCGTCCGCGCGACCGTACCGAGAAGGATTGACCGATGTCCGCGCGCCGTCGGTCGATGATCCATCTGGTGCCGCTCGCATGGCTTGGCGTTGATCGAAGCAAAGCGTTCGTTCGGCTCGCCGGGCTGTGCGTCTTCTGCATCGTTCCCGCGTTTGCGCTGGCGCAGACCCCGACGACCTTCACGCCGTCGGCGCGCAACTACGAGATCCACATTGCGGAGGCGGCGAGGCGTTTCCACCTTCCTCCTGCCTGGATCCGTGCCGTTCTTAGCGCCGAGAGCGCCGGCGATCGACACGCCATCTCGAGAAAAGGCGCCATGGGCCTGATGCAGATTATGCCGAAAACCTGGTTCGAACTGCGCGCCCGCTATCGGCTCGGCAGCGACCCGTATGATCCGCACGACAACATCATCGCGGGCTCGGCCTATATTCGCGAGCTGTTGGACCGGTTCGGATCGCCAGGCTGGATCGCGGCCTATAATGCGGGTCCCGCGCGCTATGAGGCGTCCCTGCGGGGGCGCCGGCTGCCGCGGGAAACCCGCGCCTACGTTACCGCCGTTGCATCCGCCATCAGCAGCGGCGGCACGACGAGAACCGGCAGCCCGCCACTCCCTGCATCCCCTGGCTGGCGCAAAGCGCCGCTCTTCATCGCGCGATCGGTCGGCAAGCCTGCCGCCGATCCGAGGGCGGTCGAACACTCGCGCGATGACGCTTCAGGCGCGCGGGCTGGACGCGAACTGTCCGACGTTAAACCTCGGTCGAGCGGCCTGTTCGTGGCGAAAGCAAGCGACGAGACCGAGCCATGAGCCGGTTCAGCACGTTTAGGGTGATTGCGGGATCTTGCGTGCCATGGCGTGCGCAGGGGATGGAGGCCGGGAACACGACCGAAGGATGGCAGGATAAAAGGGCGCACATTGCGCGGCGGTCGGGTGGTTGTTCTTGCTTGATTTTCTGGCGCGTTCCGCACATTGCCGGCCACTGGCGCAATGTGCATGAAGCAACCAAGATATTGTATTCGTTTTTCTTTTCCCACATTGCGGTGCCGCGCCATGGCTGATGAGCGCGAGTTTCGCATTCGACCCGGGCGCATCCGCTCCACGCGCGCCCAGCAGGCCAGGCCCTTCATCGCGCAGGTGTTGGCCGCGGCGAAAAAGGCCGGCGGCGGTATTTCGCGCTCAGGCCGGATTGTACAGGCAAGCCGCTCCCGCTTTGGCCATGGTCAGCGCGCCAGCATCCAGGCCAACCGCCTCATCACCTCGCGGTCGCGCGGCGCCGTCGTCAAGGCGCGAGTCGTCCGTCACTCCGTGCGCGCCGCTCCACTTGGCACCCACCTCAACTATCTGCGCCGCGAGGGTGTCAGTCGGGACGGGGAGAAGGGGCAGCTGTTCGGGCCGGGGACGGAGATCGCCGATGGCGCGGACTTCGCCGCGCGCGCCAAGGACGATCGTCACCATTTCCGTTTCATCGTCTCGCCGGACGACGCTCTCGAGATGGCGGACCTCAACGCCTTCACCCGCGATCTGGTTGGACAGATGCAGAAGGACCTCGACACCCGGCTCGACTGGGTGGCGGTCGGTCACTGGAACACCGGGCATCCCCACATTCACCTGATCGTGCGCGGGGTTCGCGAAGACGGCCAGGATCTGGTTATCGCGCGCGACTACATCAAGGAAGGTATGCGCGACCGGGCACGCGATCTGGTTACCCAGGAACTGGGTCCGCGCACCGATCTCGATATCCGCCACACACTCGAAAGCCAGATCCAGTCCGAGCGGTGGACGCAACTCGATCGTCAGTTGCTTCGCGACAGCCGTGACAGCGGGATAATCGATCTCGCGCCATCTCGCCTAGGGCAACCGGACGAGTATCACGCTCTGAAACTCGGCCGACTGCGCAAGCTCGAGACCCTTGGTCTTGCCCAACAGGCCGGGCCTGGCCAATGGGCAATCGACGAGCGGGCCGAAGCAACACTGCGCGAGCTTGGCGAGCGCGGCGACATCATCAAGCGCATCCACCGGGCCATGAGTGCGGCTGGCATCGAGCGTGGCTCAGCCAACTATGTCCTGGCTGCGGAGAGCCTGGAAACGCCGGTTATCGGCCGGCTGGTCGATCGTGGGCTCGATGACGAACTGATCGGCACGGCCTATGCCGTGGTCGACGGCGTCGACGGACGCACCCATCACATCAAGCTCTCCGGTCTTGAGGCGGCTGGCGACAGCGCACCGGGATCGATCGTCGAGCTGCGAAAATTCGATGATGCGCTCGGTCAAGGCCGGGCCGCACTTGCCGTGCGCTCCGACCTTGCTGTGGATCAGCAGATTACGGCATCGGGTGCGACCTGGCTCGACCGTCAGGCAATCGCGCGCGAACCGGCTGCCTTGGCCGAGACCGGCTTCGGCGCCGAGGTTCGCGACGCCCTCGACCGGCGCGCCGAACATCTGGTCAAACAGGGCCTCGCGGAGCGGCAAGGCAGACGCATCACCTTCACCCGAAGCTTGCTCGATACACTGCGGCGGGCTGAACTGGGGACGCTTGGCGACAGGCTCGCGGCCGACACTGGTAAGCCCTTCAAGCGCGCCGCCGGCGGAGACTTTGTCGCCGGCGCCTATCGCCAGCGCTTGTCACTCGCCTCCGGCCGTTTCGCCATGATCGACGAAGGGCTCGGCTTCCAGCTCGTCCCCTGGACGCCCTCACTGGAAAAGCATCTCGGCCAGCACGTCTCCGGTGTCGCGCGCGGCGATGGCGGCATCGACTGGAGTTTTGGCCGCAAGAAGGGGCTCGGCCTCTGAAAACCAGATGAAAGGAGCACGCCATGTCCGCTACGAAAATCCTGTGGGGTCAGATACTCACGGTCTTCCTGATCGTCTTGTCGACCACTTGGGTGGCGACGCAATGGACAGCATGGCAACTCGGTTTCCAGACCGGGCTCGGTCCGCCCTGGTTCGAGATCGCCGGGTTGCCCATTTACTATCCGCCCGCTTTGTTCTGGTGGTGGTATTTCTACGACGCCTACGCCCCGTCTATCTTCGTGAAAGGCGGATTGATCGCCGTTTCCGGTGGCTTCCTCTCGATCATCGTTGCCATCGGCATGTCGGTGTGGCGGGCGCGCGAAGCCAAGACTGTCCAGACCTACGGGTCGGCGCACTGGGCCGAGAAGCGAGAGGTGGAGGCAGCGGGCCTGCTCGATAACGATGGTGTCGTGCTCGGGCGCTATGACCGTCATTATCTGCGTCACGATGGGCCAGAGCATGTGCTGTGCTTCGCCCCGACCCGATCGGGCAAAGGCGTCGGCCTGGTGGTGCCTTCGCTTCTGACCTGGCCGAGCTCGGCGATCGTCCACGACATCAAGGGCGAGAACTGGCAGCTCACCGCTGGCTTCCGCGCTCTGCACGGTCGCGTGCTGCTTTTCGATCCGACCAATTCGAGATCGTCAGCCTACAATCCGCTTCTGGAAGTCCGCCGTGGCGAATGGGAGGTCCGCGACGTCCAGAACATCGCCGACATTCTCGTCGACCCGGAAGGGAGCCTGGAAAAGCGCAACCATTGGGAAAAGACCAGTCACGCGCTGCTGGTCGGCGCCATCCTCCACGTTCTCTACGCTGAGCAGGACAAGACGCTCGCCGGCGTCGCCGCCTTTCTTTCCGATCCTAAGCGCCCGATAGAATCGACGCTTGCCGCGATGATGAAAACCGCGCACCTGGGTGATGCAGGCCCGCATCCGGTTATCGCCAGTGCGGCGCGCGAACTGCTCAACAAATCAGACAATGAACGCTCGGGCGTGCTGTCCACCGCGATGTCCTTCCTCGGTCTCTACCGCGATCCGGTTGTCGCCGGGGTGACCCGGCGCTGCGACTGGCGAATTTCCGACATCGTCGGGGGGAAGCAGCCGGCGACGCTCTATCTCGTCGTGCCGCCTTCGGACATCAACAGGACCAAACCGCTCATCCGCCTTATCCTCAATCAGATTGGTCGCCGCCTCACCGAGGACCTGCATACCAAGACCACCCGCCACCGGTTGCTTTTGATGTTGGACGAGTTCCCGGCGCTGGGCCGCCTTGACTTCTTCGAGAGCGCGTTGGCTTTCATGGCCGGCTATGGCCTGAAAAGCTTTCTCATCGCGCAGTCGCTCAACCAGATCGAGAAGGCTTATGGCCCCAACAACTCGGTCCTCGACAATTGTCATGTCCGCGTCAGCTTCGCCACAAACGACGAGAGGACTGCCAAGCGGGTCTCAGACGCACTCGGCACGGCAACCGAAATGCGGGCGATGAAGAACTATGCCGGTCACCGGCTTTCGCCCTGGCTCGGGCATCTCATGGTGTCGAGGCAAGAGACCGCCCGTCAGTTGCTGACCCCTGGCGAGATCATGCAGCTTCCGCCGACCGACGAAATCGTCATGGTGGCAGGCGTGCCGCCGATCCGAGCCAAGAAGGCCCGCTACTACGAGGACACCAGTTTTAAGGAGCGCGTGTTGCCGCCACCCGAATTGGCTCGATCCGGAGAGGCCAGCCTTGACGATTGGAGCCAGTTGCCGGTCCTGGCTTACTCTGAGGCGACGCAAGCCTCCGGCATGCTGCAGCAGGACGATGGCGATCCAACGGGATCGGAGCGTCGCCTGCAAGCCGAACTCAATCGGGCGCAGGCCGTCGAGAGAGCGGCGCCGATCGAAAACGAATTCGATATGGGACCGGGCGACGATGCCGACGACGATGATGCCGTCCGCAACCGGCGCCTGGCGCGCCTCATGCAGGGCGTTGCGCGGCAGGTTTCCCTGGACCCCGATGACGGCATGGAGTTGTAGGCGCCATGATGGCTCGCAAAAAGAAGGCGCAGATTTCCGTCTATCTCGATCAGACCATCATGACGATGCTTGGCGATTATGCGGCACGGCGCGATCAACCCCAATCCATGATCGCTGAGGCCGCGATCGCATCGTTCCTGTCGCCGGATGCGGATGAACGTCGCGAGGCCGCTATCGCCAAACGCCTCGACCAGGTCGATCGCCGCCTGGCCAGGCAGGAGCGCGATATCGGCATCGCGGTCGAGACACTCGCGGTGTTCATCCGTTTCTGGCTCGCGACAACGCCGGCGTTGCCCGAGCCTGCCGCCCAGGCCGCGCGCGCCAAGGCGGCCGAACGCTACGAAGCCTTCGTCACGGCGTTGGGGAGACGCCTGGCGAAGGGGCCGAAACTGCGACAGGAGATTTCCGAGGATATCAATCCGATGGACAACAGCGAAAACCCACCCTGACGGTTTGCGTGCCAATAGGCGGCTGGCTTGGAGCCTGATGGCCATGCTCATCACGATGATGGCGATACGCGACGCCTCTGGCGGTCACGCGACGACAATGTTGTTGCACCGATGACGATGATGATGATCAGCAGCGGCTGGCGAGCAAGTCCCGGCAGCCGGTTTGTCGCACCTCGATCAATCGACCGCATCAGCCTTGTTATCGGCGAGGAGGGCCGCCCGCTTGCCGATAGCCGACTTGACCGCGTCGACAAGCTGTTCAGGAAAGCCACGGGGCAGCGACATGATCACCTCGTCGGCCTGCTTTTCCACGTTTTCAGCAATATCATCGAAAATTCTGCGCATGACAGGGGTACCCACACCGGCAATGTCAGCGGTCTGCAGGAAGTGGCGTGGCATGATGTCAGGTACCGAATAGTGCCTGTTCTTGCCGACCGACATTGCCAATTTGAATTTCTTGCGCGGGATCTGTCCGGTATCGAGGCTGGGTTGCGCGGTCAGCACGTCGTAAAGGGGCGTCATGCGGAATCGTCCGCCAGGGCCGAGAAAAATACTGAAATTCTTGGCGTGGCCGTCGGTCGCGCCAATCAGCCAGAACAAGATGCAGGTGCGCAAGAAGGTGGCGATGTCTTCATCTGGCGTATCGCTACCCTTCAAAAGCTCGACAATCTCGCGCATGCCGGGACCGCCATCGGACTGGTACTTCCGCGTCGGCGGCACTGACAGCGCTTGACAGATGTCCTCCTGCGGCAGGCGCAGGAGGCGGCCGTCGCGGGCCCACAGCCGGTCGAAGCGCTCTACGATCAGCGTGCGGCGTTCGCCGAATTCGGCGATCTGCGCCTGGGCGGCGGAAACGCCAAACGCTTGCAGCAGCTTCAGGCACAGATACTCGTTCTCAACGCTGTTGGAGAGATCGATGCCGTTCGGCAGCCGCCCGATCTGCGGCTTCAGGATATGGGTGGTCGCTGCCGTGCCGATCGGTTTGAACCAGCCTCCGTCCTTGCGCAGCAGCGCGGTCTTTTCCTGCGCGCCGGCAATCGAGATGCGAAAGTCCTCGTCCTCGCCCAGGCCCAGCGGAGCGGCCGCAAGGTTCTCGATTATCCCGGCGATGTCCTCGTCGCTGACCGGCTTGCCTTCGACACAGCCGGGAGGCCCTGGATCCATGCCATCGGGCAGGAATTGCAACCCGCCGACGCAGTCATGGCCCAGCGCAGCCAGCATGCTGTAGGCATCCGTGCCGTCGGCGCCGACGCGTTCGGCAACACGCCTGCGTATGGCGTCATTGTCCGGAAGCAGGTTGTCGAAGACGTTGGTCACCGGCGTGCCGATATAGCGGTCTTCCCGCAAAGGAAGCGAGAGTGAGATCGGGAAGGTGCCGCGCCAGTCCAGCCATTCGAGGGCGTATTGGAAGTCGATGGCGCCCGTCGATTCCCTGCGCAATACACCCACGAGGCGCCCGTTCAGGAAGACATTCAGGGGGATGTGAACCCGTCGCCGTGCCATCAGAACAGGTCCTCGATATCAGCAGAGCTGCCTTTGCTGCGCGCGCGCACGACGAGTTCAAGGTCGAGGGCGGAGAGGGCGGCCATCAAGGTGCGGAGTTGCATTGCGGGCTCACCGGCCTCGAGGCGGGAGACCGTACCCTGGCGCAGGTGGATCTTGTTGCCGAGCGAGCCTTGCGTGAGCCCGGCGTTCTTGCGGGCGCGGCGCAGAATGGCCCCGAGTTGTTTTTCGTTGCGAGCGATCTGGTCTGTCATGATGGGTCTCCACGCCCGCAGTATACGCGATCGCGTATTAATCGTCAATATACGGCGTTGCGTATAAAACGGAGATATACGTGATCGCGTATAAAAGGAAGATATACGCGATCGCGTATGATGCCGAAGCGTCAGCTGGCAGCGGCGGTCTTGGGCGCCCCGAGGATCAAGGTTCTTAAGCGACACGAGCGACTGCCCGAGCGGCTACGCCTTGGGAATAGGAGGTTCGCGACGTACAAAACATCGCCGACATCCTGGTCGATCCCGAAGGCTCGCTTGAAGGGCGCAACCATTGGGAAAACACGAGACACGCGCTGCTGGTCGGTGCGATCCTGCACGTGCTTATGCCGGACCGGACAAAACCCTGGCGGCGTCGCGGTATTCCTGTCCGATCCGAAGCGCCCGATCGAATTGGCCACGATGACGACGCCGCATCTGGGGGAGGGCGGTCCGCACCCGGTCATTTTGCCAGCGCGGGCCGCCCGCGCTGGCGCGGCGCCGCCCGCGCTGTTGATGCCAGCTGGGTTCTGTTGCTGATGGCGTTCAGTTGGCGGCTCCGCACAATTGCGATGTCGTTAATCCTGGCGGCACGTTCTCCGTGGGGCCAAATCCGTACTTGGCCATGATGGTGGCGATCGTGCCATTCGACATGACCTTCGCCAGACCCTGATTGTAGAGGTCGCGCAGATCGCCATCGTCCTTCCGGAACGCGATCGCGATGTAGCTGATCGACTTCTCGTCCGTCGTGAACGGGCTGGCGCGCTCCAGATCGGGGCTCCTGTTGCCGGCCAGCAGCCCGATCACCGTCGGGGAAGAGAACAGAGCCGCGTCGATGCGGCCGGCGCGCAGTGCCGCGATGTTGGTCTCGATGTCGGGGAACTGCAGGATGCGGTCTTCCGGCACGCCCTCGGTGACGGCGTTCTTGATGACATTGCTGCCGCGGCCGCCGCCCATGATCGCGTCGGATTTCTTGGCAAGATCCGCATAGCTATGGATCGCCTTGGGGTTGCCGGCGAGCACGATCGCCGCGTCGTCCGACCTCAGGTCGGGAGCACCGAAGGCGACCTGCTGGCATCGCTCCGGCGTTATCGACAGGCCGGATGCAACGGCATCGAAACGCCCGGCCATCAGGCCCGGGATCAAGGCGCCGAACTCGGTGACCTCGAAGTCGACCTGCTTGACGCCGAGATCGGCGAAGGCGGCCCTGAGAAGATCCGGATGCCAGCCGAGCAACTCGCCGGTTCCCTCCTTCTTGTAGCCCCATGGCGACCGGTTGTGGATGCCGATGACGATGCGTCCTTCCTTCAAGACGCGTTCTTTTGTGGTCTCCGCCGCGGCCGGCAGCACGGATCCAACAAGCGCGGCATAGGCGATGCAGGCCAGGCCAATGGCGGCCGATCGGGCTCGAAATTTCATCGGTGCAGTCCTCCCGTGAGATTGAGTTGTTGCGCGCAGGCGTTCCGCCTTAGCCGCGCGACGCTACGTTTGAAGATGACGGTTCGTCAATATAGATGTACAAAATATGTACTAAATATTGCGCACACAGCAGTGAGAGCTCTCGCTTGCGGTGACGAGGGGAATACGTTGTTCGTGGGTTGCGCTTGGGTTGACGCGAGCGCCCCAACCTCGCTCAGTTGCCGCCGCGATGGGTCGAGACAGCCGGTCGATTAGACGGGCAGGACTTCCGAGCGCTTGACCTGGCCGAGCGCGAAGCTGCTTTCAATCGAGGCGATGTTGTCCAGCCGGGTCAGCTTGTCCTTGATGAACCGCTCATAGGCCTCGAGGTCGCGCACCACGATGCGCATCAGGTAATCGCGCTGGCCGGTCATCAGATAGCAGTCGACCACCTCCGGCCAGCGTAGCACCGCCTGGGAGAAGCGGTCGAGATCGTCCTCGCGTTGCCGTTCAAGCTTGATCGACGCGAAAGCGCTGATCGGCAAACCGAGCTTCTTCTGGTCGAGGACAACGGTGTAACCCTTGATGACGCCGGCGCTCTCCAGGAGCCTGACGCGCCGGGCGCAAGGGGAAGGCGAAAGACCGACGGCTTCAGCGAGGTCGTTCGTCGTCGCCTTTGCGTTCTTCTGCAGCGCGGCGATGATTTTGAGGTCGATTGCGTCGAGCGTCGGATTTGGCACGCTTCCCTCGTCTGGGCGTCATTATTGGCTGGATCAGCCAATATCTTCGATCTGCTCGCGTAAGAATAGCCACTTTTGAGAGGCCGAGGCCGCTATCGTGGAGCCGCCATTTCACGGGAGCCGACGATGACGATCCTTTCCGAGCTTGAACGCAAGGTTCTGTGGCTGGCTGTCTGGATGATCCATCATGCCAATCATGTTCGCGGGTCGCAGGACGGCCTCAAGGTCGGCGGACATCAGGCGTCGTCGGCGTCCGCCTCGACCTTGATGGCGGCGCTCTACTTCCAGATCCTCAGGCCCGAAGACCGCGTTGCCGTCAAGCCGCATGCCAGCCCGGTTTTCCATGCCATCCAGTATCTGTTCGGCAGGCAGACGCTCGAGCAGCTGCGGAATTTTCGCGGCTATCGCGGCGCGCAGTCCTACCCGTCTCGAACCAAGGATATCGACGATGTCGATTTCTCGACCGGGTCGGTCGGACTGGGCGTGGCGCAGACCCTGTTCTCCTCCCTGGTCCAGGATTATGTCAGGGCAAAAGGCTGGAACACGGATCAGCCGGAGGGTCGAATGGTCGCCCTTCTCGGCGACGCCGAAATGGATGAAGGCAATATCTTCGAGGCTCTTCTCGAAGGCTGGAAGCACGGCCTGCGCAACACCTGGTGGGTCGTCGACTACAACAGGCAAAGCCTTGATGCGGTGGTGCGCGAAGGCCTATGGCAGCGCTTCGAGTCTATCTTTCGCAACTTCGGCTGGGATGTGGTGATCCTGAAACATGGGACATTGCAACAGGCGGCCTTCGAGGAAGAGGGCGGCGAAAAGCTGCGGTCCTGGATCGACGCATGTCCCAATCAGCTCTATTCCGCGCTGACCTTCCAGGGCGGCGCCGCATGGCGCCGGCGCCTTCTGGACGACCTCGGTGATCAGGGACCGGTCACCCGCCTGATCGAGAAGCGTGGCGACGAAGACCTTGCCGCCTTGATGGCGAATCTCGGCGGCCATGATCTGACGAGCATCGTCGATGCCTTCGAGGCCGCGCGCGGGCATGACCGTCCGACCTGCTTCATCGCCTATACGATCAAAGGCTTCGGCCTGCCGCTCGCCGGCCACAAGGACAACCACGCCGGATTGATGACGCCGGCGCAAGTGGACGCGCTGCGGCAAGGCATGGGGGTCCGCGAGGGGCGTGAATGGGACATGTTCGAGGGCCTTGCATACGATGAGGCCGCGATCCGGTCCTATCTGGCGTCGTCGCCTTTCGCGCAGGCAGCTACCCGTCGCCATCAAGCCCCAGCCATACCCGTGCCGGCACAGATCACCTGCGGCGCACAGGTCTCCATGTCGACACAGCAGGGTTTTGGCCTTTTGATGCACGAGATCGCCAAGTCAGACAGCGATTTTGCAAAGCGTGTCGTCACCACGTCTCCGGACGTCACGGTCTCGACCAATCTCGGCGCCTGGGTAAACAGGCGGGGTCTGTTCGCGCGCGGCGACCAGGCGGACATTTTTCGTGAAGAACGCATTCCTTCCACCTTCAACTGGACGTTTTCGCCGTCGGGACAGCATTTCGAACTGGGCATCTCGGAGATGAACCTCTTCACGATGCTGTCGGCCCTGGGGCTGTCGCACTCGCTTCACGGCAAGCGGCTGCTCCCGGTCGGAACGCTCTACGACCCCTTCATCGAGCGTGGCCTCGATGCGCTCAACTATGCCTGCTATCAGGACGCTCGCTTCATCCTGGCGGGGACGCCTTCTGGCGTGACGCTGGCGCCCGAGGGCGGAGCGCATCAGTCGATCGCCACGCCGCTGATCGGCATGGCGCAGGACGGCCTGGCGACATTCGAGCCGGCCTATGTCGACGAGCTGGCAGTCATCCTGCGTTGGGCATTCGACTACATCCAGCGCTCCGGCGAGGCCGACCCCGATGACCATAGCTGGCTGCGCGATCAGACGGGAGGTTCGGTCTACCTCAGGCTCTCGACGCGGTTGATCGAGCAGCCGACACGCCAGACTGGGGATCCGCAGGCGCGTGACATCGTCGATGGCGCCTACTGGTTGCGCAAACCCGGGCCAAATGCCGCTGTGGTGATCGCCTATTCGGGAGCTGTCGCGCCGGAGGCGGTCCAGGCATTGGGGCTGATGGCCGGTGACCGGCGCGATGTCGGGCTGCTGGCCGTGACCTCGGCCGATCGGCTGAACGCCGGCTGGTCGGCCGCGGCGCGGGCGCGCCAGTATGGCCGGCCGCACGCGACCAGTCATGTCGAGCGCCTGCTGGCTGGCCTGCCTGCCTCATGCGCCATCGTGACGGTGCTGGACGGGCATCCCGCAACGCTCGCGTGGCTGGGGTCGGTCCACGGCCATCGCACGCGTGCCTTGGGTGTCGAGCATTTCGGCCAGACGGGCACGATCGCGGATCTCTACCGGCATTGCGGGATCGATGCGCAAGGTATCATGGCCGCAGTGCAATCGGTGTCGGCCGGCCGGCCGCTGAGGCACCTTGGCTCCGCCGCCTGACGATCCCCCGTCATCGCCTCGCCGCCGGCTCGGTCGATAGGGGCCGTCAATACCTGAATTCCTTGAGGGCGGCTGCCAGTCGTCGGCGCCATCTTCCCGCGTGGCGAGAAAGCGCGGGGGAGATGAAAATGGCTGAGGCCGGCGATCTCATGGGCCGTGAAGCGCCGCGGTCGCCGGTGGGGACGGCGGTGGCGATTGCGCATCACGGCGAACTCATCCAGGGCGTCTTCAAGGACGATGGCGGACGCCTTCATCGCGGGCTCGTGACGCTGCCGATTGCGGGCTTGAGATCTGAGGCGCGCTTTGCCAGGAGCGACGTCGATGCGGTCGTTGTCCACCCGGATCATAAGGTCAAGGCGTCGGCCGCCGCGCGGCTCACGCTCGATTTCTTGAATGTCACCGGCGGCGGCGAGCTGACACTTCAAAGCTCAATTCCAGTGGGGCACGGCTACGGCTCATCGACGGCTGACGTTGTCGCTTCCATTCGTGCTGTCGCCGCAGCCGTTGACGTCCAGTTGCGGCCGTCAAGCATCGGGCGTCTGGCGGTGGCTGCCGAGCGCGCCAGCGACGCGATCGCGTTCGACGATCACGCGGTGCTTTTCGCGCAACGCGAAGGCACTGTGATCGAGAATTTCGGCGGCTCCCTGCCGCCACTGCTTCTGGTCGGGTTCAAGGCGAATGGCGGGGTTCCGGTCGATACATTGCAGCTGCCGCCCGCACGCTACGACAGTGCCGAAATCCAGGAGTTCGGCGTGCTGCGGGCGCTGGTGGCGCGGGCGGTTCGCCTTCAGGATCCCTATCTTCTCGGACGCGCCGCCTCGGCCAGTGCCATGATCAGTCAACGGCACTTGCCGAAACAGGGCTTCGGCGAGATCGCCGAAATCGCCCGGCGAGCCGGCGCGTGCGGGGTGCAAGTCGCCCATAGCGGTTCGTTGTTCGGCCTGATTTTCGATCTTTTCGCATCGAATCTGAAGCGACGCGCGGCCCTGGTCACGCAGCAGATAAGACGTGCCGGCTACAAGGATGTCGAAGTCCATCTGGTCAATACGGAGGGCTGGACATGGTGACCCTTGACGTGGACTATTTCAGGGACCTTGAGACCCCGCGACTTGCGCGCCTCGCGCCAAATCTCGTGTCCGCGGCGTTTCCGCTGATGAAGCTGATGCCGGCCCGCTACATTCTGGATCGCGCAGCGGCGGATGGCGAACTGAAGACTGGCTCTCACATTGTCGAGACGACGTCGGGCACGTTCGGCATGGCGGTCGCGCTGCTGGCGGCGGCGCGTGACTATCGCCTTACGCTCGTCACCGCTTCAACGCTGATCGATGCCAAATACAAAGCCCGCCTGGAGCGCATCGGCGCCACGGTCATCGCCCTTGATGATCCGCGCGGCGACGGCAATCAGCCTGGCCGGCTGGAGCGCCTACAGGAAATCCTGGCCAACGAGCCGGACGGCTTCTGGACCCGCCAATACGACAGTCCGGGCAACTGGCTTGCCTATGCGCGGCTGGCCGAACTCTTCATCCGGGCGATGGGCAGGGTCGACTGCCTGGTCGGCTGCGTCGGTACGGGTGGCTCGCTATGCGGCACTGCGTCCTTTTTGCGAACGGTCTTTCCGCATCTGACGGTATTTGCCGTCGATACACATCGCAGCATCCTCTTCGGGCAGCCCGTCGGCAAACGCATGCTGCGGGGCCTGGGCAACAGCGTCCTGCCGAAAAATGTCAGGCATGAGCTTGTCGACGAGATCCATTGGGTTGGCGCCTATCCGGCTTACATGACCGCGCATCGTTTGCTGCGCGAGCACGGCCTCTTCATGGGGCCGACCAGCGGCGCCGCCGCTTTGGTGGCGCAATGGGTTGCAACGACCCTTCCGGATGCGCAAGTGGCAGTCATCATGCCTGACGAAGGCCATCGCCATGCCGAGACTGTCTACAATGATGACTGGCTTGCGGCTCTGCCTGGCTGGCCTTGTAAGGAACTGTCCGAGCCGAGGACGCTGACCACCATCGCACCGGCCGCGGAGACGCAGTGGACGCGCTTTCTTTGGCTGCGTCGCAGCCTCGACGATGTGGTGAAAGCGCGCGAAGCAAGCGACGTGCCGCCGGCTGTTGGCGCCGCGGACAATCTATGAAGCGAGATCCAGACCGTTTTTGTCGAGCCAGCGCCAGGCATCGTCCGTCGTTTGAAAGACCTGATCGTGTTCGTTCGAAGCGGCGGACCGATCGAGGTCCTTGAGACCGCTGGCTGTCACGACGGCCACGACACGGTCTGTGGCCGCGATGACACCTTGGTCCTTCAATGTCGATATCGCCATCAGCGGCGTGACCGATGCCAGTTCGGCAAAGATTCCTTCGTCCCGCGCAAGGCGTTCCTGCATCGCGATCAGGCCGTGATTGTTGACGGGGACGGCGTGCCCGCCAGATTCGCGCAGCGCCTTCAGCGCCTGAAAGGTGCTGCGCGGCGTGCCGATCGATACGGCAAGGCTGTCGAAAAGCATATTGCGTTCACTCAACGCATCGGCGCCGCTGGCCAGAGCGTCCGCCAGCGACCCATGCACCTCCGCTGCGGCGAGGCGAGGCAGGCGCGTGATCGACCCTTGCGCGAACAGCTCGCAAAAGCCAGCCCACACACCGGACAGGGCATCGCCGTAGCAGACCGGCAGGACGCACCAGTCTGGTGCCGTGCCATCGGATTGCTCGACGATCTCGTAGGCGATCGTCTTGTAGCCCTCGATGCCGAGTGGATGGCTGCCGACGACCGGACCGTGATAGGGCGATGCGATGAACCAGTCGTAGCGGGCCGCTGCCTGTTCAAGCAGCGACCATCGGTCCATTTTGCTGACCAGGGGCAGGACCGTCGCGCCATATTTGCGGATCTGCGCCAGCATCGCGCCCGCCGATCCCGCAAAGGTGGTGACGACGCATTTGAGCCCGGCTCGGGCAGCGTAGGCCGCCAGCGAAGCGCCGGCGTTTCCCGATGAGGCGGTCGCGACGATCTTCGCACCACGCGCGCGCGCCACGCTGACCGCGATCGTCGAGAAGCGGTCCTTGTGCGACCAGGTCGGGTTTCGGCCTTCGTCCTTGATTGCAAGATCCGGCACGCCCAGAAACGCCCCGATGCGCGGCGCGGCAAGCAAAGGCGTCAGCCCCTCGCCGAGGCTCACCGCCTCCGCTTCCGTGCAAGGCAGCATGTGCGCAAAACGCCACAGCGAGCGCGAGTTGGTGGCGCCGGCCAAGAGGGGAGACTGCGGGGCCGCATAGACCGGGCGAAGATTTGCCGGCGCGGTGTCTTGGCACCGCGCGCATCCTTTGGAGTCGATGGTGACATCGGCGGGATAGGAAGTGCCGCATCGGATGCAGACGAGCTCCAGGACCCGGCTTATGTCCATCCTGGGACGACCAATCTCGCCTGAGGACTGCGCGGACATGTCGTGCGCGAGGTCGCGAAACGGCCGGCTCGCCATGGCTATTCCTTGTCCAGGAAACGATGAATTCGCTGGTTGTTTCAAACAGCCAACAGCACGGCTGTCAATGCGGAATGTGCACTATAGTGTGTCGCACCATAGTGCGCGCCGTAGCATCCGTTGTTTGATGAAACTTCGCGGCGTTTTTGGTCTGAACGTGCAGCGGCTTCGACGAGAGAGAAAACTCTCTCAGGAGCAGCTGTCTTTCGTTTCGGGCCGCACGCGCGCCTATATCAGCAGCGTCGAGGCCGGCCGGCGCAACGCCACGCTGGATACAGTCGAAATTCTCGCCAAGGCATTGAATGTCGAGCCACAAGAGTTGGTTTCGGCGAGCCCTTCAAGTAAGCGAGCTATTCGGGTGTCGAAACCGGCCGCTTCAAAGTCGACCGATTGAAGCCAGACTTCCACAATGCAGTGCTGACCGGATTTTCACTTATCTCGTCTTTGTGATACCTGATTGACTCCTTTAGTGTACATTCGCTGCGCATCCTATTGAAGATGGTATCTAGACAGCCATAGGTTGTTTCGCGGGGTAGGGCCTGACTGTGGTTGAGGTCTGCCAATGGAGAACCAAACTGTTGTCGACTTGTTTGCAGCGATCTCGAAGATCGACACGGCACGCTCGGCTGATGCAATCCTTCAGGAGTTCCGCTTCGCCATGGAGCGCTACGGATTGCGCAATTTTCTGATCACCGGACTGCCTGTGCCGCACGGCACGGACTGGCAGCGTGAAATTCTTGCCGATGGCTGGTCTCCTGAATGGCATCGTCGCTACGGCACCGAGGCGTATTTTTTGTGCGATCCTTGTGTCGCCCAGTGCCGGCACTCGCCAGAGCCTTTTCGATGGGCCGAGCTGCCGGTCGCAAGGCTGGTTCCACGCGCGAAGCTGGTGATGGACGAGGCGGCCGAGTTCGGGATGAAAGAAGGCATCTGCGTCCCAATTCATGTCCCATTGGCCGGGCCAGGCGTCGTTACGATGGCGAGTGACCGGATGGACGTTCCGCCAAGCGCCATGCCTCTTATCGAGACGCTTTGCGTGCATACGTTTCGCAGCCTCTCAGGGCTGGGAACACCCGGCGATGACGATGAGCCCACGCCCTTGACGGCGCGCGAGCGTGAACTCCTGGAGTGGAGCGCGCAAGGCAAATCCACCGAGGACATCGCTTGTATCCTCGGCGTTACCAAGAACACGGTCGAAAGCCATCAGCGCAACATTCGAGGAAAACTCGATGCGATCAACGTCGCGCATGCCATCGTCAAAGCGCTGCGACGGCAGGAAATCCAGATTTAGCAATACCTGAATACCGTCATACGTACGGCCAGTCCGTTTTCCTACGACCCTCCGCCTGGAGGCGTCATGGTTCGTATGCATTTGGTCACTTGGGATAATAGGAAGCACTACAGGAAAGTTCTGGAGCGCTATTTTCGGATACGGTACGACATTTACGTCAAGCAGAGGCGATGGCGCGCCGTCGCCCGGCCCATCAACATCGAGATCGACGCCTTCGACAACGAGCATACGCTTTATGTTCTGGCGCTTGACACCAACGGCAAGATCGTTGGCGGCTCCCGTCTCGTGCCGACGCTGGAGCCGCATCTCATGAGCGAGGTCTTCCCGGTTCTCGCCGGCGGAAGGCCTCCGAGAGCAGCTGAAATCTTCGAATGGACGCGTTTCTTCGTCGTTCCATCGCTTCGCACGCAAGGCGCCCCGTCGCCGATCGCCGGCGTCGTTCTTTGCGGTCTGCTCGAGACCGCGCAAAGCCTGGGGATTCGACAGATCAGCGTGGTGTGCGAGACCTTCTGGCCAAAACGGCTGCGCGCGCTTGGCTGGAGGCTCACCGAACTCGGCGAGGTTCTCGAACATCCCGACGGCGACATCATCGCGCTGCTGATCGATGTCACGCCCGAGGCTGTTGAACAGACGCGCCGCGCTTACGGCATCAGCGGCGTCATACTTGCCGACAAGATCTAGAACGATACCAATCGCCGGCTGAAGCTCGCCAGCCGGCGACCGCCGATCGATCGCGTGACCGTCGTTGGGCCGCCCGACGCGCAGCCCGCCAATGGCCTGGCGGTCGACTTCGTTGTTGAGTCCGATCGTACTCAACTGAGTGAGATCCTCCAGCGGGTGCGGGACGGACGACTGCGGACGAACATCGGCAACATCTCGACCCTCGACGATGCCGTTTCCGCCTTCAACCCGACCGAGCGACGCTCGGGGAAGACGATCATCCGCGTTCGTCCGTGAGCGACACGCGCCTATCGATGCACGCGGCCAGCCGGCGCTATCCAGATCGGCCGGCTGCGTCTTATCAGACGCACCGGTGGCAACCTGGGAAGGCAGCCATGGCCCCTGGCGTGAGATGTCGAACGGGCTCAATCTGTACGATGTCCGTTTTCAGATACCATGATTGGGCAGCTCTGCTACCGACGTGATGCGCATTGCGGTCCGGCAGCCTTTGGGCCGCTCCGGACCGTCGGGTTCAGAGACGAACGAGCCAGAAAGGTGCCGGTTCGGTGCGGCCCCTATCGTTGCTGCGACAGCCTGACCGGCTTATGCGGACCGTCCCGTGATCAATCCTACTTCAGGCCTTGCGCTATCCGGATTGCGCCAGGCATGCGCCGCAACGCCAGCATCGCTGCGACGCCAAGCATCGGGCCGGGCGCCAGGACCAGGAAGCTCCAGCGCCAACCGACCGCCACCGCCACCGAACCGGTCAGATGGATGGCAACGAGGGTGAGCGCGACGCCGATGCTCAACTGTAGGGAAAGCGCCGTGCCGACATAGCGCGGATCGCTCAATTCGGTTGCCATCGTCGAGAACTGGGCGGAATCGCCGATGACAGTCGTTCCCCAGAGAATTGCGACGGCGGCAAACAACCAGAGCGGACCGGAGAAGGTCAGGCCTATTGTCAGCGCGCAGAGACCTGAGACCGCCATCATCGCAGCCGCCGTTGCGGTGCGGCCGATATGATCAGCCACGATACCGCCGACGATCGAGCCGATCCCGCCCGATGCCACAACGAAGAATGCCAGCAAGGAGGCTGCTCGAGGGCCATCAACGCCCAGACTAGGGCTGCCCGCCCTGATGTAGGCCAGTATCCAGCCCCACATGGCATAGAGTTCCCACATGTGTCCGAGGTAGCCGAGATTGGTGAGCATCAGCGCGCGGTTGCCCAGCAACGTTTTGATGTGGCGTGGGTCGAAGGACGACTTGGCAAAAGGATGGGGCCCTTCCTCGCCGAGCCAGAAGATCAACAACGCACCCGCCAACGCCGCGAGGGAGGTCGCTACGATGACGTCCTGCCATGCGAGCTCGGCGGCTTGCGCGGATACCAGATGGGGAAAGGCAGAACCAAGCGTCAGTGCCGCGAGGAGAACGCCGAGCGCCGTCCCCCGCCCGCGACTGAACCAGGTCGACGCCAGTTTCAGCGCGGGCGGATAAACGCCCGCCAGCGCCATGCCGGTGACAAAACGGGCCGCCAGCAGGAGGCCAATGGAGGGCGCGAACAGCAGAAAGAGGTTGGCGGCGGCCGCCATCAAGGCACTGACGCCGATCACCTTGCGGAGCGAGACCATATCCAGCAGGCCGGCTATGCTAAAGGCCAATGCACTGGTCGCAAAGCCGATCTGCACGTCACCGGTGATCCAGGCGCCCTGCGCCGGAGAAAGGTCCCAGTGTCGTGTAAGTTGCGGCGCGATCGCCGTTGCGGAAAACCACGTGGTCATCGGCAGGAAGGCGCCGACCGAGATAACCGTCAACATCAACCAGCGCCGGGCGGCGCTGGTTGCGGTGACGTTCGCCACGTCGTCCATGTCCACCGGTTCAAGCTGCAATGGAGCCCTGCAGGCGCTTGAGGACCGTTAGCAGGTCGGCCGGGTCGGGTCTGCGTGTGTAGTCTGGGCTGACTTCGGCATAGGCGATGATCCCATCCTGTCCGAGCACGAAGCGAGCGGGCATCGGCAATGTCCATGAAGGGTCTTCGTTGATCAGCGGCAGATCGACGCCGAAGCTCCGGTACAACGCGATCAGATCGTCTGGCAGACGAAACCGCAGGCCGAAGGCGTCGGCAACCGCACCCTCGGGATCGCTCAGCATCGGGAACGCTATCTGCTTGTCGCGCTTGGCCTTGCTGCCGTTCGCCAGCGATTGCGGGGAGATGGAAACCAATTGTGCGCCTGTAGCCTGGATTGCCGGCCAGGCTTCCTGCAAGGCGCCGAGCTCGATGTTGCAATAGGGGCACCAGACACCGCGATAGAAACTGAGCACCAGCGGCCCGCGGGCAAGCAGATCGCCCGATGCGACAGAACCGCCATCGGCCTCCGACAATGTGAAGGCCGGGGCGACGGCACCTGCCTTCAAAGCTTGATCGGCTCGGCTGGACGCTATGAGCTCAGCGGTCGCGCGATGCATGATCTCGACCGCTTGCTTGGGGGCCTTGCCTTCAAAATCGGCTTTGAAGGCATCGAGTTTTTCCTGAAGAGACATCGGACACTCCAAAATCGTGACCGCATTGCTTGCGGCGGAATGTCCTCGCCTATTTCCAAAGGGAGGGGTAGCTTACCGCAAAGCATACCAATCATCCGGAAAACGAATGGCTGACAGGTTGCAGGAGCTCGAAGTGTTCGTGCGGGTGGCGGAGCGTGGCAACCTTTCGCGGGTCGCCCGCGAAATCGGCCTGTCGCAGCCTTCGGTGTCGCGGATCCTGAACGATCTGGAGGCGCGCATCGGCGCCCGTCTCCTCGTCCGCACCAGCCGAAAGGTCGGTCTGACCGAGGCGGGGCATGGTTATCTCGAGCAGGTTCGGCCGCTGCTTGCCGAGCTTGGGGCGGCTGCCGACACCGCGGCCGGCAATGAGGAGTTGCGCGGGCTTTTGCGCGTCGAGCTGTCGGTCACTTTTGCCATGCGGGCGCTCATTCCGCGGCTGCCCGGCCTTCTTGCCGAGCATCCCAACCTCTCCGTCGAACTGATGATGGACGATCGAAGGCGCAGCCTTGTCGAGGAAGGTGCCGATGTCGCGGTGAGGCTCGGTCTGCTCGATAGTTCCAGCCTGATGGCGCGCAAGGTCGGGCAGACCCCGAGATTGCTGGTGGCCTCACCGGATTACATCGCCCACCACGGCTTGCCGCGCAGCCCTGCCGATCTGGTTCAACACGAGGTCATCTTCGGTCCTTCCGACAGCACCGGAGCAACCTTTCAGGAGCTGATCGGTCCAGAAATCAGTTTTACCCTTCCGGAAAGCCCGCGCATCAGGGTCTCGAGTTCGGCCGGAGTCACCGCCTGCGTGCTAGCCGGGCTTGGCGTGGCCTTCGGTTCCGGCTGGATGTTCAATGCCGAACTCGCGGACGGCCGCCTTCGCCGGCTGCTACCGGAGATTCCGCTGCCGTCCATCCCCATCCATGTCCTGTTCCCGGCCGGGCGCCAGCCGAGCAAACGGGCAAGAGGGTTTGCCGATTGGCTAAGCAGATCGCTCGGTTCGTCATGACTCTAGATTGTCAGAGTCTTGATTGTCTTGCCGTCAGCGCCCATTCGCACCATGGTGCAGGCCACTTTGCTGAAAACGATTTATTGCGTTAATCTTCGAATATGCACCATCGCTGATAGATCATTTCGCTGAGGGGGCGAAAATTCATGGAGATGCAGCAGGTCCGCTATTTTCTGGCCCTGTCCAACACGCTTAATTTCACCAGAGCAGCGGAAGAGTGCAATGTCACGCAGCCGGCACTGACGCGCGCAATCAAGACCCTTGAAGACGAATTGGGTGGGGAGCTGCTTCGGCGCGAGCGCCAGCATTCCCATCTGACCGAGCTCGGCCGGCGCATGCTGCCTCTGCTGCAACAATGCTACGATGCTGCGACTTCCGCAAAATCTCTTGCCAAGGCTGTGCAGAGCAGCGACGTGGCGCCTCTCAACGTTACCATTTCCAACAGCGTCAACATAGCTCTACTGGTCTCACCCTTCACTGAGCTTTTCCGGGCCTACCCAGGCGTGCATCTCAAGATCAGTCGCGGGTCGCCTACCGCTGTCATCGAGGCCCTGAAAAACGGCGAGGTCGAACTGGCGGTTGCCGGTCCGCTGGGACAGGCTTGGGATCGGCTCGACACCTGGCCGCTTTTCCAGGAGGGGATCGAGCTCGTCGTGAACTCCGATCACCCTCTCGCCCGCCGAAACGAAGCGGATGTAGCGCTGAGCCAGTTAGCCGCAGAACCCGTGCTCAGTCGGATCGACTGGGAAACGAGCGAAGATCTGTCGCGCGGTCTCTCGGCCAAAGGGATTAAGCCTCGCACCACACATGAGGTTGAAACCGACCAGGATTTGCTGGCGCTGCTGGAAGCCAATGCAGGCGTTGGCTTTGTCTCGATGACCGCACCCCGCTCGCCCAACGTCCGCAGACTCAAGCTGCGTGATCTGGATGTTTCTCGGATCGTCGCCGTCTACGCAGTCGCCGGCCGACATCGCTCGCAGGTGGCCGTGACGCTCCTCAACCTCCTGCGATCAACCGACTGGTCGACATTTGGCGTCAGCGAGCCCGCCTGAGCGCCGCGATCAAGTCGTCGATGTCCATCCGCCGACGATAGTCGGGATCGACGAACCGATCTGTGATGATGCCATCAGTTCCAACGACGAAAGTAGCAGGGATCGGCAGGAACCAGCTGCTGTTGCCCTGATAGGTCGGCAGATCGAGGCCGAGGCCCATCAACCGCTCCATCTCGGCTCCCACCCAGATCGCCAGGTTGAGGGACAAAGCGTAGCCATTGTCCATGTCCGTCAGGAAAGGAAACTGAGCACCGACCGAGGCCTTCATTGCCTTTGCGAATTTGCGCCGCTCCGGCATGATCACCACGATTTGGCCGCGCAGCGTCGAAATCTCTTGTTGGGCTTCGACGATGCCGATCGCATTCAGGCGGCAATAGGGACACCAATGTCCGCGCTGAAAGGTAATGACGGCCGGCCCGTGGCTAAGGATTTCAGATAGGCTCACGAGCCTGCCCTCGTCATCGGGCAGCAGGAATGCGGGCATAACATCGCCGGGGGCGGGTGCACTTGCGCCAGCTCCCTGCTCCCGGAGGCGCGCTACCAGGCGGTCAACCGCGTCAGCGAAATCCGCGTTCAGTCGGCGCACTGCCCTGGCAATCACCGCCAGCCGCTGGTTGAGAGGCGCATCGAGTTCTATGGCAGCCTGGACGGACTGTTCAAATGTCATTGGTTGGTCGTCGGCGGCCATGTCTGCACTTTCGCAATTTTCAAACAGCCTATCATTGAAGCCCCGTGAATGCGGCCATGCTTTTCCTGCATGGAGTCGATGCCTTGCGTGCATCGAACCCTCGCAAGTTCATCTTCTGTTCGGTATTGCGGGGTGAATCGTTACAGCATGTTCCCGATATCTGAGGTCCGCCAGGCTGCACGCCTCTACTATCGCTATCGACAGCCCGGGAATGCATATACTCGCCTTCCCGAGACTCAATGCAGTTTCACTCGCGGCCTGGCGCGGCGTGACAGGGAACCGATTGCCGTCTCCAGCACGGTCTTGAAGGTCCCGTTCACCGCACAAAGGTGCATCTGGTAGAGCAAGCGATACATCAGCCGGGCAAGCAAACCCTCGACCTTCAGTCCGCCCGCCAGGCTGCCGAAGGTGCCGTAGTCTGCCAGTGAAACGAGAGAACCGTAGTCGCGGTAACGGAACGCGGGCGCCGCCTGCCCTTCGAGGCGTGCCGCAATCACCTTGACCATATGATCGGCTTGCTGATGGGCCGTCTGGGAGCGTGGCGGCAAGGGATCTTCGCTGCCGGGCAACACACAATTCGCGCAGTCGCCGATCGCAAACACGCTTTCATCTCCCTTTGCCCGTAGCGTCGCATCCACGACCACGCGATTGATGCGATCTGTATCGAGGCCGTCGAGTTGCCTCAAAAAATCCGGCGCTTTGATCCCGGCGGACCACACGACGAGTTCGGCCGGAACGAATAGCTTCTCGCCAAGCCTGATACCGTCTTCTGTCACTTCGGTGACCTTGATGCCGCATCGGATCTGCACGCCCAGGTCAACGAGCCGGCGCGCGGAAGAGCGCGCGAGGTGTTCCGGCAAAGCCGGCAGGATGCGCGGTCCCGCCTCGACGATGGTGATGCGGATCAGCCTTTCGAAATCGATGTTGTCGAGATTGTGCGAGGCAATTTCGCGCATCGACTTGTGCAACTCGGCGGCCAGTTCAACGCCGGTGGCCCCAGCGCCAACGATGACGCAATGGAGCTGACCCGGCGAAAGCTTCTCGTATTGCGCGTTCGCTCGCAGGCAGGCGTCAATCATGCGCTTGTTGAAACGGGAGGCCTGACTGGTCGTGTCGAGCGCAATGGCATGACGTGCCGCCCCCGGGGTGCCGAAATCGTTGCTGACGCTGCCCACGGCCAGCACCAGCGTGTCGTAGCCCAGCACCCGTGGGGGAATGATCTGCCTGCCGTCGTCGTCGAAGCTCGGCGCCACAAAAACCTGGTGTTTGGCGCGGTCAATGCCGACGACTTCGCCGATCCGGTAGCGGTAGTGGTGCCTGCTGGCATGTGCGATGTATTCCACCGCATCGCTCGACGGATTCAACGTACCGGACGCCACCTCGTGCAGAAGTGGCTTCCAGACATGTGTGCGATTGCGATCGACGAGCGTTATGGAAAGCCGCCGCTTGCCGAATTTCCTGCCGAGCCGTGTTGCCAACTCGAGTCCACCGGCACCTCCGCCGACGATGACTACGCGATGCCGTGAACTGTCGGCATGGGATGGCGTCTCCGCTATCGTGCGGAAGAGCGCGGCATTGTTGGCGAGCACAGCTTCCGGAACCAGCCGCATCCCGGGAGTGATGATCTGCATCGGTATTCTCCGTCTTCTTCTCGGCGCCGCGATCGAACGATCACTCTTGCGATTCGTGGATGACGATGCCCTGCAGCATGTCGACGTCGCATTCCCACGGCTTCTCCGAGAGGACGCGCTGGCCGTGCTCGTATCCGGCCTGCCAGCGCGTGCGGATGCCGGCGCGGGTGAAGTCGATGTCCTTGGTGTGGTCCTCGCCGTCGAGGCGCGGTGAAAGCAACCGCACAAGGTGCATGACCGACGGGCAGCCATAGGAAGCAAGTTCCTTGAACATCGGATCCTCACGCCGTTCCTCAGGAACCAGCCTTCCCATTTCACGCACGACGTGGCGCAGACGGTGCAATTGCTCCTGCCTGGCAACGTGGCTCCTGCCCCGGCTGGCGTATTGAAGGTCCTTTTGCCGACCCATGACCTGCCAGATCGATTTCGGCTCGGTGGCGCGAGGCTGCCACATATTGACGGCAAAGATCAGCGAGTCGCGCCGCGGATGCGCGTCGAGCACGACCTCGATGGGCGTGTTCGAATAGATGCCACCATCCCAATAGGGCTCGCCGTCGATACAGACGGCCGGAAACGCCGGCGGCAAGGCGCCCGACGCCATGATGTGCGCCGCCGACAGGGTCATCTCTCGGGTGTCGAAGTATTTGAGCTCACTGGTGTTGACGTTGACCGCGCCGACCGTCAGGCGGGTATGGCGCCGGTTGAGATAGTCGAAGTCGATCAAGTCATTCAGCGTCCTCTTGAGCGGATCGGTCGTGTAGTAGGAGGCATTCTCGACACCCACTTCGCGGTTCACTCCGAACATGGCGCTTGGATTCGGTTCGAAGAATCCCGGTATGCCCCGCATCACGGTGCCCATATTGGCGAAGACATTGCTTGGAACCATCATCCGGAAAAACTCATCGAGAGGGCTGATACGGCTGACGCCTTCCCAGAATTCCTGGAGCCTCGCCAGCCGAACCGTAGGTTCGTTTCCGGCAATCAACGCCGCGTTGATGGCGCCGATCGAGGTGCCGATGACCCAATCCGGCTCGATCCCGCCTTCGACGAGCGCCTGGTAGACACCAGCCTGGTAGGCACCTAGGGCGCCGCCGCCTTGCAGCACCAACACCGTCTGCCGCTGGACGGCAGCATCGGTCACATGGGCGACCTCCGGCAAAGGGTCAGCGGTCGAGGGATTTCGGGTGATCTTGTTCATGGTTTTTGCTCCTCGTTGCCGGTTCAATGAGCGGTCCAGCCGCCTTCGATCGGGATGATGGCGCCGGTGATCGAGGCCGCATCGGTGGAGGCCAGGAACAGGCAAAGCGCCGCAACCTGGGCTACGGTCACGAACTGCTTGGTTGGCTGGGCCGCCAGGAGCACATCCTTGATGACCTGCTCCTCCGTGATACCGCGGGCCTTGGCCGTATCCGGTATCTGCTTCTCGACCAGCGGGGTGAGCACGTATCCGGGGCAAACCGCATTGACGGTGATACCCTGTTCGGCAACCTCCAGTGCGACCGTCTTGGTCAGACCGGCGACACCGTGCTTGGCAGCGACATAGGCCGATTTATAAGGCGAGGCGACAAGGGCGTGGGCCGACGCAACATTGATGATGCGGCCCCATTTGCGTTCTTTCATTGCCTGCAGCGCGCGCCGGATCGTGTAGAATGACGACATCAGGTCGATCGCCACGACTGCTTCAAATTTTTCGATCGGAAAGTCATCGATCGGTGCGACGTGCTGGATGCCGGCATTGTTGACGAGAATGTCGACTGCGCCGAACTCGGCGATTGCCTTATCCATCATGGCGGTGATCGCGCTGCCCTTGCTCATGTCCGCGCCGTCGTAGCGAACGATCACGCCGTGGTCGGTGGCGAGCCTGGCGCGTAGCTTCTCGATCTCCGTGGCATCGCCGAAACCGTTGAGAACAATGTTGCAGCCCTTCGCGGCGAAGGCTTCGGCAATGCCTTGGCCAATGCCGCTGGTCGAGCCTGTGATCAGTGCCGTCTTTCCTCTGAGCATCGTTGTTTCCTACGGTTGAAGCTGCAGCCGAAATGGCCTGCAAACGGCTGCGAGCAACGGGCGTTAGCACCGGGTCTCGACTTCTGGGCAAAGTATGGCGGCTGGCTCGGGACAGCGGAAATGCCGTTGAGACATGGATTCGATAGCCCACAGTCAGATCGTCGATCTGCGCCTGGGATATCAATCGCCGGATCGGGTTGTTTGACGTTGGGGCAACTAGTAAGATCATCCGGCAATGCGGGTCGTGCCGTATGCCAGCCGCTGGGGGAGCGTGCAGTGGAGATCAGCCAGGTCAGGTATTTCTTGGCCGTCGCCAAGGAACTGAATTTCACCAGGGCGGCCGAGCTGTGCAACGTTACGCAGCCGGCACTGTCACGCGCGATCAAGCTGCTCGAAGACGAGTTCGGCGGCGCGCTTTTTCACCGTGAACGGCGCTTCACTCATCTGACGGAACTCGGTCGCATGGTCGAGACCTATCTCGAAGGCGTTTTCGAGAACTCCCGGCAGGCAAAGCAGATCGCCGAGCAATATGTGCACCTGAAGAAGACGCCGCTCAGGGTCGGAATCATGAGCACGATTGCTCCGGATGAAATCATCGAACTCATCTCGTCCCTGCGCACGCACCATCCGGGCGTGGAGCTGCATCTTTGCGATGCCGATGCACCGAGCTTGCGCAAACGACTGCTCGGAGGAGATCTCGAGGCAGCAATTTACGCGTTGCCGTCAAACGTGCCCGATGAGGAAGTTCACTCCTTGCCGCTGTTTCAGGAGCAGATGGTGATGGCCGTTCATCTGAACCATAGGCTGGCCAACCAGCGTAGCGTGCGCGTGACGGATATGAGCAATGAGACCTACATCCACCGCAATAATTGCGAATTTGCCGGTTATGCGGACGCCATTCTTTCCGAGCAGGGTGTCACCGTCAGCCCCGTTTACTGGAGCGATCGCGACGATTGGACACTCGCGATGATCGCTGCCGGGCTTGGTTTCGGATTCATGCCCGAGCATACCGCCAAGCACCCCGGAGTGGTGCCGTTGCCGATCACCGATCCGGAATTCTGGCGCGAGGTCAATCTTGTCACAGTGCGTGGCCGCAGGCATTCGCCGGCGGTTGGCGCACTCGTGCGCGAGGCCACGCAGAAGAAGTGGTTCGGCGAACGTGCAAAGGCGTTGTCCGCCGCCGAATAGCCTCCGCGCGCATGCCAGGGCGATGAGCCTCCGGCTCCGGTCCACACGCTCAGTTCTTCCTGATTGTCGAGGTCACGGACTGGATGACCTCGGTTGCCATCTTGAACTGCGGAGCGCGGTCAGTGATGCCATGGCGCTTGGCGATCCAGTCGAAATCGCTGTATGCGGCGTAAACCGTCCCATCAGCAGTCTGGTAGACCAGCACGCGCACCGGCCAGTCGAGACCGGCTTCGGGATTGGATGTGATGAAGGTTGTGCCGAGCGCCGGGTTGCCGAACATCACCAGCCGCGACGGCCTGACATCGTTGCCGGCATTATTGCCAAGCTTTGCCTGGTCGATGACGCCGAAGAATTTGATGCCCTTCTTGAGGACATCTTTTTTGATGCGGGCGACGGTTTCAGTGACGGAATAGTCGCTCTTCACGGTGACAACGCCTTCCGAAGCGGCGGCTGGGACGGCGAGCGCCACAATCATGGCGGCGCCGGCAATCATGGTCTTCAGGTAGTTGGTCATGTCAGTCTCCTTTGTTGGATGGTCAAATTTCGGGGTGCTAGGTCTTTGGTGTTTGCAGCATGCGCGCGACCACGATCGCACCAGCGAGGACCGCGGCGAGCACCGCCACACATGCGGTCCAGCCGATCCGGTCGTAGATTTGGCCGATGACAAAGCTGCCGGCGAGCCCGCCCGCATAATAGGAGGCGAGGTAGATGCCGCTTGCGGCGGCTCGGTCGCGCGAGGCGGTCCGGCTGACGTGCCCCGTGGCTAACGCCTGCGCCAGGAAGGTGCCGATGGCGACCAGCGCCATCCCGGCAAGAACGATCGGCAGGCGAGGTGTGAGCAGCAGAAGCAAACCCAGGATCGCCAGCGCAAGCGTAGCGCCGATGCCGATCCGTGGGCCCAGGCCCGCAGCGACATGCCCGGCGAGCGGAGTGGTCAGCATGGAGGGCAGGAAGACGAAATACACCAGCCCCAGTGCCATCGGCGACAGCGATAGCGGCGCAGCGACGAGCTGGAAGTTCACATAGGTGAAGGTGCCGATGAAGACGAAGAGGATCAGGAAGGCGATCACGAAACAAGCGCGCAGTTCGGGATTTTCCAGCGGGCCCTTCCAGGACGCACGGGCAGATTGACCTTCGGCGCGCATAGTTGCGGAGGTCTTCTGGAGCGTGAACCAAACGAGCGCCGCGCCAAATAGATTGAGGGCCGCGAAGGTCAGGAAGTTGGTGGAGATGCCGAACGTGTCGGCGACGGCAGCCGACATCAGTCGCCCGAAGAAGTTGCTGGCGACATTGCCCGTCACGTAGGCGGCGAGCGCACTGGTCGTCTGCCGTGCGGAGAAATGTTCTGCCAGGTAGGCCATCGTCAGCGTGAACGCAGTCGACATGCACAGGCCTTGCGCTACGCGCAGGAGGGCGAAGATGACTATGCTGTCAGTCTGCGAAAGCAGTGTCGTCGGGATCGCCAATATGGCCAGACTGATCCAGATACCGTTGCGGCGATCAATCCCGCGCCCGAAGAGGGCAACGGCGATACCTGCCACCGCCATGCCGAATGTGCTGGCGTTGACGGCGAAGCCCATGGTTGCACGGCTGACGCCGAATTTTATCACCAGTGAGGGCAGTATTGCCTGGGTGGCGAACAGATCGACAAGCGTAAGAAATGCGATCAGCGCAACCAGGCCGAAGCGCCAGCTGTCGGCAGCCACAATGCGCAGCCGAGTCGGTTGCGTGTGTTCACTCATCGTCATGACAGGGCGCTCCGTGGCCACACGTCCCCAGGCGACCGCCCGAGGACGCATTTTCAGTTGCTGATGCTGGTATCTGCTCGCCGCAGGCGCGGCTCACATCATGTGGTCGTCGGGCATCGCGGGCGGCAGGACATCGGCGGAATAGAGCACGGCGGGCACCTTGCCGTTGTTCTTCCACCAATGGGCGAGCTGGCCGAACTCGGCCGTCACATCACCAGCCGGGTGCTCGATGCCCACTTTACAGGTGCTGCGGTATTCGGTGATCGAACCTTCGACGATCAGGATGTTGGCCGGGCGAACATTGTGCTCATGCCACGGCACGACGCCGCCCGGCTGAACGACGAGCTTGCGAAGGCGCAGCATATTGCCTTTCCAGGCTTCGCCCTTGCTGCTCAGATCGATCGCCGAGAGAACCGTGTCGGTAACGCCAACCGGCTTGCTGGGATGGTCCTGGATGTCGGTCGTCGCGGCCTGGCCGGCAGGGCAGTCGCCAGCGAAGGCTGGAGCAGAGGAAAAAGCAGCGGTTGCCGAAAGCAGACCTATCGCAAGCGCAAGTTTGAGTTTCTTGGTAGCCATATCGTATTTCTCCTTTGTCGGTGCCCAAACGCGGGAGGCGGGGCATGACGAGGAGAGTGACGGGAGCGATCCGAAAAGAGAAATGCTGACTGGCTCTGAAATCGATACCTGAAAACTATCGTCGACCATCACAACTGCATATGATGCACACGCGGCAAACCGCCACGCGCGATCCTTAATTCTTCGATTTTGCTTCAGGCAGCGGTCTTTTGGATGGCCTGGACAATTGCGCTCTCGGGCCAGCCATGCGCCTTGACGCTGTTTACGAAAGCCGATGCCGCGGGCGAGAACCTGCGCCCCGCAACGACAACCAGGGATACTTCCCGCCAGACCTCAGGATCAATGACGGGACGAACCTGCAACCCCGGGATCACCGCACTGAATTCCGGGATGAAGCAGATGCCTAGCCCTCCCGACACCATATTCTGGATCCAGTCCTCGCGTTCGCTGGCGTAGGAGATCCTGAGCTTCACGCCCCGATCCGTGCAAAGACCCGCGAGGTGATCGCGATACTCGCAATTGAGACGCCTGAGATAATTTTCACCATCGAGTTCGGAGATAGCCACGTTGTCATTGCGAGCCAGCCGGTGGCCATTTGGAAAGGCGAGAACAAAGCGCTCGCGATAAAGCGGTGTGACGTCGAAGCGGTCCGGGAAGCTGTCGCTTGACGCCATGATGGCGACGTCGATCTCGCCGGACTCCAGAAGTTGGGAGAGTGATGCCGGGACGCCCTCAACCAGCTGCAGCTGGATGCCCTGCTGCCGCCGGTTAAAGTCAGTCAGCAGGCCGGTGAAGCGACGGGGGCCGATGGTGCACATGACGCCGACCTTAAGGTTGGCGTTCTCCAGGCACAGGAACCTTGATGCCTCCTGCCGCACTCCAGTCAATTCGTCGAGGATCTGCTGAAAACGGGGGCGAAGCAGCACACCCAGGTCGGTCAGGTGGGTCAAGCTTCGCTCGCGGCGAAACAGCAGCCCTCCGACCTCTTCCTCGAGTTGTTGAATCGCGCGGGACAGAGCCGGCTGAGTGACGTTGCACTTTTCGCCTGCGCGCGTGAAGTTTCGCGTCTCGCACACGGCCAGGAAGTAGCGGATGTGGTGAATGTCCATGCCGATTTGTCCCCGAATTGCAGACTTGGCTGTTCGTGCTTCGGAGACTGCCGCAAGGCTCGCTTTCGCGCCAATGCACTGCGGCTATGAAGTCCATAGCGGTCCGTCATGGGGCGCAACGGACAAATTGGGCTGCGCAGCAGCTGGCCACCTATAAAGAGGGTGGCGGAGCATCAATTGGCGCCTCCGAGCGCCAATACATTGGCGCAGAACGCAGCGTGCGGCTTGCTCATGGCGGCGTCATTGCACATCTTCATCATCGTGTCCCGATCCCCCCGGGGCGCAGCCAGCCAAGCCTTTTTGAAGCCGGCCATCGGCTTCATCGTTTTCATGCCGGCATCGCTATAGAATGACGGCAGCGACGCCAGGTCACTGAAGGCATCGGCAGATGCAGGCCCAGCCAAAAGACCGAGAGCGAACACCCCCGCGCAGACAGTTGGTATTCTCATGACACGCTTTTCCTTGTGCTGAAGGCTTGCCAGCGACCGTCCTCGCGCCAGCTCAAAAGCAAGATCCTTGCCTGCCTGGCAAAACCGTGCGCCGCCCAAGAGATTGCGGCCAATGCAATCTGCCTATGGAGTTCATGCTACCTTGGCATTTCGCCAATGGAGGATCATGCGGCAGTGTCTCCATCAAACGCCTTGCCTGGCGTTCTTCGGGAGGAGACCCAAAAGATGGAAATCCAGGCTGCAACCGACCAAGCCTTTATTGCCGGTGCAGAACTGGTGATTGAAGACCGCCAGCCGATCGACATCACGCTGGCAAACGACGCACACGGCGCATTTGTCTGGGGCGTGCTCGATCGCTTGCTGGATGAACCTCGGCTTTCCCTCCGCAGCATCACCGCATCGGGTTTCGCAGGCATGGAGGCAGCGGTTCTTGCCTACGGACTGGCTCTGGGCGGCAGGCGTGGGGCAAGGACGGCGCTCACCAATTTCTGGCGGCGCGTCAGCCATGCATCGATGTCTATGGCCACGACAGCCAATCCACTGAGATCGATCCTGGAACAGTCGATCGACATTGCCGAGTTGCACAAGAATCGCTGCCCGTTGAAGCTCAACATCCTGGCTTCAAATGCCCGCACCGACACCGTGACGATTTTTTCCGGCGATCAATTGTCGATTGACGCTATCCTGGCTGGGGCGACAGTCCCATTTCTGTTCCCTGCCGTGGAAATCGATGGCGATCCGTATTGGGGTGAAGGCGATTTTTCGGCCCTGCCAGCGGTGCCGCCAATCGAGGCTGGGCATTACCTGATTGTCAGCGGCAAACCTTCCGGGTGCATCACGCCTTGTGCGGCTTACCCGCTCGCCGCAAATGCCGCGAACTCTGCATCTGTACACACCATCTTCGACAGTCATCACAGAAGAAGCGCTGCGCTGTTTACCAGGCCTTGGACCGACTGGGGCGAATTGACCGACATGCGTGACCGCGGTCGCCAGCGAGCCGAGGACTGGCTTCTCGCCGACCATTCGACCTCAAGCGAAAGCTCCGTCGTCGACAGCAAAAATCGCTACGTCTAGGCGCCTCCCTCCGCCTAGCCGCGCCTGCTTCGCTCCGCTAACGAAGTGCAGGCGCCAAACCCCTCCGGTTCCCCGCCGGAGGGCTTTTGCTCGTTGTCGTCCCAACATAGTGACGGCGTATCAAATCCATGCCGAGACAGCATTTCAGCTTCATCGCGCGTTGGACAACACTGCTTGCAGACAGGCCGTCAGGTCAGTCTTCCCGCGAAACGCAAACAGGAGAAACGACCGTGATCAACACAAAAACCCTCATTGGATCGGCCCTCGCAGCCGCCACCTCACTTGCTGCAACTGCAGCCTATAGCGGCCCCGCTGCTCAGCCCAGCTTCTCGTTCGAGAAGTGCTATGGCGTCGTCAAGGCCGGCCAGAACGACTGCCAGACTGCCACGCATTCATGCGCCGGCACCTCGACCGCCGACAACCAGCCGGACTCCTGGCTCTACGTGCCGGCCGGCAGCTGCGCCAAGATCACCGGCGGCAGCGACAAGCCGAAAGCCTGACCGACCCAGACTTCAAGCCAACCCCCTTTGGAAGGGAGCAGACCGATGTCCCGTGCATTTCAGTCCCTCACGATCCCGGCATCCGCTGGCATTGGTCTGCGCTCTCCTCACATCAGCGAGATGCTGACCCGCAGACCCTCCGCTGGCTGGCTCGAAGTTCATGCCGAGAACTATATGGGCGACGGCGCCGCCGTCGAGGCGCTTGAACGGCTGCGCCAAATATATCCGCTGTCAGTTCACGGTGTTGGCCTGTCACTGGGCAGCGCCCAGGGGGTGGACCGCGACCATCTGGAAAGGCTGCGCAAGGTCTGCGAGCGGTTCCAGCCTGATCTTGTTTCGGAGCATCTTGCCTGGAGCGTTGCCGACGGAGCCTATCTCAATGACCTGCTGCCCCTTCGCTATGACGACGAAGCGCTGGCGATCGTGGCGCGCAACGTTACGGCCATCCAGGATACGCTGAAGCGGCGTGTGCTGATCGAGAACCTGTCCGCCTATGTTGCGTTCGCCGACTCCTCGATGAATGAAGCTGAATTTCTGGCCGAGCTGGTGGCGCAAACGGGCTGCGGCCTGCTTCTGGACGTCAACAATGTCCAGGTTTCGGCGCACAATCTCCAATACGACGCAAAGACCTTCATCGACGCTTTGCCCGCCAATGCCATCGGTGAGATCCACCTTGCCGGTCACGCGACCAATCAGGTTGGCGGCGACACGGTGCTGATCGACGATCACGGCTCTCGTGTGCCGCCAGTTGTTTGGGGGCTCTATCACCATGCCATCAGCCATCTCGGGCCGCGCCCTACACTGATCGAATGGGATACCGATGTTCCGGTTCTCGACGTGCTGCTCGGCGAAGCCATGTGGGCCGACATGCTCTCCGCGTCGATCATGTTCAGCCGCAAGCAGGCCGCGAGGCAGACCGCCCCGACGATGGTCCTGCCGGCGCCCACGCTGCCGGCTTTTGAAAGTACTCAGACCAGCATGCCTGTGCTTGCGGCATTTGCCGCCGCCAGAGCCAAGCCGGCCACGCACATGGCTTTGCCGACAATCGAGGGAGGATATCATGCTGCCGCTTGAACATCTGCAGACCGTCGTGGCGCGCTCGGTGCTGGCCATGGAGCCACTGATCGACGCAAAAATGCTGACCGCCGGCAAGGCCGACCCAATGGCTCGCCTGCGCATCTACCAGAACAACACGCGCAGTTCGTTGACTGCCGTGCTGATGGCCGTCTTCCCGGTTACGGCTCGCCTCGTCGACGAACGTTTTTTCCGCTTTTTGGCGAGCGAGTTCATTCGACGGCATCCGCCGGCGGAGTCACGCCTGGCGCGTTATGGCGCGGGCTTCCCTCGCTTCCTGAAGACCATCGACACCCTGTCCGACATGCCGATCGTTGCAGAGACGGCGCGGCTCGAATGGGCCATTGCCGAAGCGCTCGACACGGCTTCGCTGCCGGCCCGCAGTCTCGCAGAATACGACAGCACCGACCTTGGGCTGTCGCCGGATATCCTGCTCCAGCCCTCGCTGCGATTGATCGTCTCGCACTGGTCGATCCTGTCGGTATGGATGGAGCATCAAAAGGAGACGGCGGTCGATGAAAAAATCACCTGGACAAGGCGCCCCGAACGGGTGGCGCTGTGGCGATCGGGGAACTACGTGCGGCTTTTTCTGCTCGACCGCGCGAGCTTCGCCTTCTGGCATTCGCTGAAGCACGGCTTCGGCCTTGGGCATGCCACTGGCCGCGCCCTGGCGCTCGACCCCGCCTTCGACCTGGTTTCAGCGCTTGTGCGTCTGTTCCGCGACAGGCTGGTCGTCGACGTGCGCGTCGCGGTTCACCCCCTCTCACACTGAAGGACACGATCATGACTGCGATACCAGAATATTCCACGCCTCGCCCTGCCGGCCTTGTTGGTCTTTACCGACGAGTGATCAAGTTGCCTGAGCGTATCCCGTTTTCGCTGGTTCAGCTCGCAGCTCGCGTCGCGATTGCGCATGTCTTCTGGCAGTCTGCACAATCCAAGCTGGCGTCCTGGCCGGTGACGCTGCAGCTGTTCGCCAGCGAATACAATCTACCGCTTATCGATCCGTCGATCGCGGCGCCGTTGGCGACCACGGCCGAGATCACCGGGGCGGTGCTGCTTTTTCTGGGACTGTTCTCGCGTCTCGGCGCTCTGATGCTGCTCGGTGTCGTTTCGGTAATCCAGATCTTTGTTTTTCCGGAGAACTGGGCTGAACACCTGCTGTGGGCCTCGGCGCTGTTGCTGGTGCTTACGCGTGGTGCAGGGGTTTTCTCACTCGACTATGTAGCCGATCGATTCACTTCGGCCTCCAAAACCTGAACATTTCAGCAGGAGGCTGACCCGATCTGATTGTTCTGCGCTAGATCGCCTCGGCGATGAACAGGCGAGAAAACCAGGGCAGTGACATGCTCTCGATGGCTGAGGATAGGTGGCACCCCGCCGGCGCGTGTTCCGGCGGGATGGAAGCGTTGATTGCGCGCGAGGGCTGCTCACATCGCCATTTTTTCGCACTCGGCTTGGGCCTTCTTGGTCGACGTATCGATCATGTAGGTTTTGCCCTTGGCGTCGGTCATCATCATCATGCAGTGCTTGATCGGCTTGGCCATTTTCATCATTTCGGCGCCCATTTTGGCGTCTGGCATCATGGTGCCCATATGCCCGTCGGGCATGATTGCTGTGACCTGCCCGCCCTTCATCATGGACATCGTGCCCATCGTATCCTCGGCGAATGCCTGCGACACGCAAACAGAGGCAATGCCTGCGGCGACAAAGATCTTGAACGAATGCATTCGGAATACTCCCATTTTTTGGGGGGCACAGTTGCCCCATGCGTGGGTTCGCCGGACATTGCGGTCAGTTACATCGACACGAAGATGTGATCGTATGTTGCCTGTTTGACTGGCGCGGAAGGCGGAACCGGGTACCTACAGACCAGTCGATTGCGCCGTCATCGGTATGTGCCAGTCATACTCCATCACCGCTTTGGCAAATGCCGAGATGGCGGGCGATGGCAGGCGGTCTGCGACGGAAACCAGCGACACCTCGCGCACGATCTCGGGATCGACGACGAGCCGGTGGCAAACGCCGGGCTGGCTCGCGGAGAATTCGGCGATGAAGCAAACACCCATTCCGGCAGCGACCATGGCCAGGATCCAGTCCTCGCGCTCGCTGCGGTAAGCGCTCTTGATCTCGAAGCCGAGATTTTGGCAGAGCTCGTCGATATGATTGCCGTATTCGCAGTTGATGCGCTCGAGATAGGGCTCACTGCGCACGTCGGCGAGCTGTAGCGTGTTGCGCGCCTCGAATGGATGCCCTGTTGAGAAGGCGAGCCCAAAGCGTTCCGCATAGACCGGCTCCGCCTTCAGCCGGGCGTCGAAGGGCTCGGGCCGTGCCAACAGCGCAATGTCCAGCTTGCCCTTCAGCAGAAGATCGGTGAGGTGGTCGGCGGCGCCCTCGATCACAGTCACCTCGATGCCCGGAAAGCGCTCGCGAAACGCGTTGAGGAAACCGATAAAACGCAGCGGGCCGATGGTGCACATCACGCCCAGCGTCACCGGCGCGGTCTCCAGCGACAGGAAGCTTCTGGCGGTGCGTTTGGCATGCTCCGAGCGCTGCGCGATCTCGTCGAGGTGGCTTCGCATCAGCCGGCCGAAATCGCTTAGTTGGACATGGCTCTTGTCGCGATGGAAGAGCAGGCCGCCGAGTTCTGCTTCCAGCTTCTGTATGGCGCGGGTGAGCGCAGGCTGAGTGATATGCACAAGGTCCGCCGCCTGGCGAAAGTTGAGCGTCTGGCAGGCAGCCAGAAAATAACGAATTTCATGCATTTCCATGACACATTCCCGCTGATGCCCGGCATGCATCGCCGCAATCAGAACTCGGCATTATCGGCGGGTGCTATCCTTAGGTAAACTTTCTCCGCTGTCCATGGTGGCCGAACCAAGGTGTGCCGCCATGGCGAGTGTTTGGGGCCGAGCCGGAGGAGAAAGCCGATGCTGGAGCGCAACAAGGAAAAACAGCCTGACCAGGAAAAACTGGAGGCGCTGCTCGGAAAGATGGTCGGCGATCTCGGTGCCATCACCACTGGGGCGGCGGTGTTGTTGGGTGACAGGCTCGGCCTTTTCGCGGCCATGAGCGAGGGCGGCAAAATGACTGCCGGACAGCTTGCCAAAAGGACCGGCACGCAGGAGCGTCTGGTCCGCGAATGGCTTTCCGCGCAGGCGGCCGCCGGCTATGTCGAATATGACGAGGCCAGCGACAGCTTCTACCTCAGCCCGGAGCAGGAACAGGTCTTCGTCAATGAGGACAGTCCCGCCTTCATGGCCGGCGCCTTCGAGGTCGTCTCGACGCTATGGCTTGACGAAGAAAAGGTGCGGCAGGCGTTTCGCTCGGGTAAGGGACTGGGCTGGCACGATCACAGCGCCTGCCTGTTCCGCGGCACGGAACGGTTCTTCCGGCCCGGCTACAACGCCAATCTGATCGGTTCCTGGCTGCCGGCGCTCGATGGCGTGCTCGACAAGCTGGAGCGGGGCATAGACGTTGCCGACGTCGGCTGCGGCCACGGCGCATCGACCGTGCTCATGGCCAAGGCATTTCCGAATTCGCGCTTCACAGGCTTCGACTATCATGCCCCGTCGATCGATCGGGCACGCGCCGCCGCCAAGGAGGCCGGTGTCGCCGGCAACACCCAGTTCGACGTGGCGGCTGCCAAGGACTTTCCGGGCACCTACGATCTCGTCGCCTTCTTCGACTGCCTGCACGACATGGGCGATCCCGAAGGCGCGGCCAAGCACGTGCACAAGGCGTTGAAGCCGGACGGCACCTGGATGATCGTCGAACCCTTCGCTCATGACAAGCTTTCAGCGAACCTCAATCCGGTCGGCCGCATCTATTACGCCGCCTCGACCTTCATCTGCACGCCTGCCTCGCTGTCGCAGGAGGTTGGGCTCGGCCTCGGCGCCCAGGCGGGCGAGGCCAGGCTGCGCAAGGTGGTTACCGGCGGCGGCTTCCGCCGCTTCCGCCGCGCCACCGATACGCCGTTCAACATGGTTCTGGAGGCTCGCCCGTAAGCCCGGTCGATTATCAATTGGCTATGGATTGGAGGAAGGCATGACTGCTTACAATGTCGTCCGGTTTCGCACTAAGCCCGGCAAGGAACAGGCCTTCATCGATGCCCACAAGAAGGCGACGCTCAACGTCAGAGGCTTCCGCAAAGCCGCGCTCGTCAGGACCGGCGACCGAACCTTCTGCGTCGTCGGTGAATGGAACGACATGGACAGCCTCGCAGCGGCGCGGCCGCAGATGATCGGCCTTCTCGATACGATGCGCGATATGCTGGAGGATCTCGGCGGCGACCTCGGCGTGACCGATCCCGTCTCCGGCACGTCCGTCGTCGAGATCAGCACCTGAAGTCGCCCAACTGTAGGTTTGGTGTGCACCGCTCGACCATCAGTGTGAGGCCAATCCATCAAAGTCAGCGAGCGACGCACGAACTGCTGGAGCGCGACCAGTCTTCGACGTATAACTAGGCCTCCGGAGGATGAGCCATGAATGCAGTGCCTCAATGGCGGCTCGCAGGCGACTGGTTCGACATCTGCAGCTGCGACATCCCTTGCCCTTGCGAGTTCGCCCAGCGGCCAACCGGCAATCACTGCCAGGGCGTGCTAGCCTGGCACGTGCGCGAGGGTCAGTATGGCAGCGTGAAGCTCGACGGCCTGACGCTGGTGGCGCTCGGCGAGTTCGAAGGCAATCTATGGGCCGGCGAGGCAAAGGCCGTGATGGGTATGTATCTTGACGAGAAGGCGGATGAGCAGCAGCGCGAAGCCCTGCAGGCGATCTTCGGCGGCCACGCCGGTGGTTGGCCGGCGGGCTTTGCCGCTAATATTGGCGAGATGCGTGGCATGGAGTTCGTTCCGATCACTTTTGAGGTGGCGGGCGACCTGGCCACCTGGCGGGTCGAAATTCCTGGCCTAGTGGTCGGGCGCGCGGAAGCGCTTTCCGGCCCTACAACACCGCCCGGCAAGCGGGTGCAGACGATCAACCCGCCGGGTTCGGAGGTCGGCCCGGGCCAGGTTGCCACCTGGGGGCGTTCTGTCGAGGTGAGCACCAAAGGCTTCGGGCTTGACTGGACTGGCACGGCCCGCTCGAGTAAGCACATTCCGTTCGACTGGACCGGCCCGAACTAGGGCATGACAATGGCTGACGCGTTCCCCAGGAAATCGCGGCGGTTCACCCGGAATCTGCGCGGCATACCGCTCGGTCTACTCGCGTCGCTCGTCGGGCTGACAGCAGCGGCGTGGGCGCTCACCCTCTACCAGACCTTCAGCATGGATATGCCCATGGGAATTGCCGTGCGCGGCGGTATGGAGGGTATGGAAGGCATGGCCGGCATGGCGATGGCCGGAATTGCCGCCGACAGCTGGTCAGTTGCCGGCGCCGCCGCTTTTCTGACTGTGTGGACCGTGATGATGGCGGCCATGATGCTGCCAGCTGCGGCGCCCATGATATTTGTGTTCGCGGCGGCGCAGGCTAGGCGCGAACCACGTGTGGCCATCCCGACGTGGACCTTCGTCGCCGGCTATCTGCTCGTCTGGGCGGCGGCGGGCCTTATCGTATATGTCCTGGTCCAGCTCGGTAGCGACGTTGCAACGAACCTCGATCCGCCCCAGCGTTCAAAATGGGCCCCACTCGCGCTTGGTGCCACACTTGGCGTCGCCGGCCTCTACCAATTTACGACCTTGAAGCACATTTGCCTCAGCCATTGCCGTTCGCCGCTCGCCTTCGTTGCGCAGCACTGGCGCGACGGGCGTGTTGGCGCGCTCAAGATGGGGCTGCGCCACGGTCTCTATTGCTTTGGCTGCTGCTGGGCGCTGTTTGCCGTCCTGGTCGCGGCCGGCGTCATGAGCGTCGCCTGGATGCTGCTTTTGACGCTGCTCGTCTTCGTCGAGAAGCTGCTGCCCCGTGGCCGCCTGTTCGAAGGTAGTTTGGGCGTTGCTTTGGTGGTCCTCGGGATCGTTGTATCGCTCGGGGCGATCGATATGCCTTGAATGGCCGGCTAGACGAGCGGGAGCATAAGCATCTCTGCTGTGCCGGCAGACGCTTTCGACGGCAATCCATTCGCATCGCGCTGGTTTTTTTAGTAGGCTGTCGCTGGTAAGGCGGCAATGTTGAGGATCCGGCGTGACGGTAGTCGACGATCGTCTTCTCGAAAGCAGGATGACCAAGGTGGAGCAGGCGCGGGCCTGGAGCCCTCGCGTCATCTCAAAATTCGAGACGCTGATCAGGAGCGGCGACGACCACGCACTCTATCGCGTTAATCCGCTGAGCTTTGCTCGCGACCGCGCAATCGCCGAGCCTGAAGCTATCGACCTCTTCCTTCATGCCACCCGCTGTGGCCTGTTCGACATGAGTTGGGATGTGCTGTGTCCCCAGTCCGGGATGGTGCTCGATAGTTTCGGCGCCCTGCGCACGCTGAAGACCCACTATGTCTGTGGCTTGTGCGATGTATCGGGCGACACCGACCTGGACGACTTCATTGAGGTCACCTTCTCGGTATCGTCGAAGTTGCGGCGCCTGCCGCACCACGATCCCGAGACGCTCCCGGTCGAGGATTTTCACTGGAAGCTCCACTTCGGACATGACGGGCGGCTACCGGGGCAAAACGTTCGCTTTCTTGACGTCCTGCGCGGCTTCGTCAGAGGCATGACGTTTCTACCGCCCGGCACCACCACAGTGCTCCGCGCCGACCTAGGACCGGGTGCCCTTTCGGGCGTCAACGTGCAGACGCAGGCGGCATTCGCCGTGCCAATATCTGGCGATCCGGTGTTGGCGCCGACACTTCTGAAGGTCGATTATGACGGCAACCGCTTCTTGCCGGCGTTGCCCGCTGTTCCACCTGGTCCGATTGTCATTGAGGTAGCGAATAAGGGGCCAGTGCGGGGTTCGTTGCTCGTCATCAACTGGCCGCCCGAGCTTGTCGCGCTGACCACCAAGCCGGCCCTCGATTTCGACCCTTATGTTTCCGGTGGAGCGCTGCTTGCGCGGCAAACCTTCCGCCAACTCTTCCGGTCCGAACGCGTCGACGAGAAGGAGGGGCTCGGCATCCGGCAGATCACCTTCCTGTTCACGGACCTCAAGGGCTCGACCGCCATGTATGAGAAGCTGGGTGACCTCAACGCCTATGCTTTGGTCCGCGAGCATTTCGCTCTGGTCAACGCGGCGGTTCAGCAACATTGCGGTGCGGTGGTCAAGACGATTGGCGATGCGGTGATGGCTGTATTCTCGCAGCCGTCGGATGCGATTTCGGCTGCACTCCACATCTTTGAAGAAATCGATCGCTTCAATGGCGACCACGACGGGCCGGGGATCATTCTCAAGATCGGCGCCCACTGTGGACCGTCGATCGCCGTGACGCTCAACGACAACCTCGACTATTTCGGCCAGACCGTGAATGTTGCCGCGCGCGTGCAGTCCTTGGCAGAAGCCGGACAAGTCTGCATTTCCGAGGCGCTCTATTCCGCGCCCGGGGTTAGCGAAATGCTTGCCAGCCATCGTCTCGTGGCTTTTGACGCGCCTCTTCGAGGTGTGGAGGGTGAAGCAACTGTCTATCGCATTATGCGGGGATAGACACGATCGCGTCCCAACTCCTAAGGAACTGCTCGACCAACTTTGAAATAGATTCAAATCGCCTGCCCCAACCTTCGTATCAAGCGCGCATCAGTTCGCCTCATTTCGCACTGCTTTGCGAACGACCGCCTTGCATCGGCATATGTCCGATGATTGGCGCAAGGCTGGCTGTGGCCTGTATAAGCGATGTCGGCTTTTGGGTGCAGGGACGGACCGTAGGAATGTCTGCTATTGGGCGCGATGCTGCCGTCCACACTCGATGCATTCCCGCTTTATCCATAAGAACCCGAAACTTGGGCTGAGGCGCGACTCAGAAAGGTCGAAAGGATTCAAAGAAACCCAGGGATATTGTCATCGCGCCCACTTGCGCGGTAGTCAGCCTTATGACGTCTCGAACTCGGTTGATGGAATCAATGACGCCGCTGGTCCTGATCTCCTCGAAGGACCCGGATTTTTTCCTGGTTTTCGGGCATATCCTTTCGGTAGCTGGCTTCGAAATACGGCTGATCACCGGAGACCGGGAAATCGCACGCGCCATCGAGGCGGCACCCCCGCTTGCCGTGATCATGGACTGCCAGCCAGGCGACCGTGCGATGGTCAAACAGTGCGCCTGGTTGAAGTCTAGCGCCGCAACCAAAGCGACGCCGGTCGTGAGCCTGGTTGCCCCGCGTTCCGGCAAGCTGCATCTCGATTTGATCAAGGCTGGCGTCGACGAGATATTTTCGCGGCCGTTCGCCCCCGAACAGCTTCTGGCCTGGCTGCATGGCAAAGCGGGCCTTGCGAAGCTATCGCGCGAAACGGACTCGGGTGAGTTGGTGCAGGGTGATTTCCGGCTGGAGCGACAAACGCACCGGACATTCTTCAAGCAAAAAGAGATCGTGATGCCACCGATCGAGTTCAAGCTTTTGCGCAGCCTTTTGGCGCAGCCTGGCAAAGTCTTCAGCCGCGAGGAACTGGTCGCGACCGCGTGGCCTGAACATGCCGCCGCAACCGACGTGCGGGGCGTCGACGTTCATATAGCCAGGCTGCGCAAAAGGCTTCGGGCATCCGTGGGAAGCGATGTGATCCGGACGGTCCGCTCGGCTGGCTACGCATTCGCGCCGGACTGGTGACCTGCTCGGCGTTTTCGACAGTTGGCACTCGTGCGCGCCGATTGCCGGCACGCCGGTACACAGCATCCGCTCTCAGAGGCTCAGGATAGTATCCAGGAACAGCCGGGCGCGTGGGTGAGCGGCTTTTGAGAAAAAGTCTTTGGACGAGGCATGCTCGACAATGCGGCCTTCGTCCATGAAAACGATCTCATCCGCGACTTCGCGTGCGAAACCCATTTCATGGGTCACGCAGACCATGGTCACGCCCGTTCTCGCCAGCGCGACCATGACGTCGAGGACTTCCTTGATCATTTCCGGGTCGAGCGCCGAGGTGGGTTCGTCGAACAGCATGATGCGGGGATTGAGGCAAAGCGCGCGCGCGATCGCAACCCTTTGTTGTTGACCGCCCGAGAGCTGCGCCGGGTAGGCCTGCGCTTTTTCGGGGATGTGCACCGCTGTCAGATGCTGCATGGCGATCTCTTCGGCTTCCCGTGCCGGTTTTCCTAGAACCCGGCGCAGCGCCAGCGTGCAGTTGGCGAGCACGGTGAGGTGCGGGAACAGGTTGAAGCTCTGGAACACCATGCCTGTCTGCCGGCGCGCCTTCGCGGTATCGCGGCCATCTTTGTCCAGCGTTGCCGCTTCGAACTGAACCGTTCCCTTCTGGAAGGGCTCGAGACCGTTGATGCAGCGGATCAAGGTCGACTTGCCGGAGCCGGACGGTCCGCAAACGACGATGCGTGCGCCCCCTCGTACCGAAAGATCGATGTTTTTCAAAACGTGCAGGGCGCCGAACCATTTGTTGAGGCCGTCGATCCGGACATGAGGGATGGTTTGAACGGCCGGGCCGGGATGTGGGGCTTGAGCGAGCATCAGCGGCGTCCAGCTGCAAGCAGTCGCTGCTCGATGCGCTTCACGCCATAAGCAATGAGCAGCGCCAGGGCGAGAAACAGAACACCGGCGACCGTCAGCGGCTCTGCGTATCGATAGGTTTCAGACGCGATATCGAAGGCGCGTCCGAGCATTTCGGGCACGGCCAGGATCGCCAGATAGGGCGTCGCCTTGAGGATTGAAACGAGATAGTTGCCCAACGGTGCCGCGACGTTGCGCAACATCTGCGGCGCGATGACGAAAACGACCGTGTCGCGGCGGGTAAGCGACAACGCCCTGGCTGCTTCCTGCTGGCCTTTCGGGATCGCGTCGATGCCCGCTTTGAACACCTCCGCGAGATAGCCACTGTAGTACAGGCTCAGCCCCAGCATGCCGACCGTCATGGCGCCAAGCCGGATCCCGTAGAAGGGCAGGACGAAATACAGGAAATAGAGCCAGGCCAGAACCGGCGTCGAGCGGATGAAGTCGATCAGGAAGCGGACGGCGAGGCCAGTCGCACCGCCGCCGCGGCGGACCATTTCGAAAGTGAAGCCAAGCACTGATGCGCCGAGGCAACTCAAGACCGTTGCGAGCAGGGTCGTTCCGATCGCCGCGATGATCGTCGGGACGGTCGATAGCGCGAAATCGAGGTTAAATCCCACGCGGCGTTCCTCTTTCAGGATTGACCCGCGCCTCGAGCCAGCGGCCGGCAAGTGCGATCGGATAACAGACGACGAAAAAGGCCAGCAGCAGCGCGGAATAGATCGCGACGGGTTCGTAGTTGGTCTGCGCGATTTCCTTGGCGCGGAAGGTCATGTCCGTCAGCGTGACCAGCGAGACGAGGGACGTCGCCTTGACGAGCTGGATAAGGTTGTTGACGAAGGTCGGGCTCATCGCGACCAGCGCTTGCGGCAGCTCGATCAGGAGCAGGATCGCCGGGCGCGAGAGGCCGAGCGCCATGCCCGCCTCGCGTTGGCCGGCGGGCAGGGACTGCAGCCCGGCGCGAACCGCCTGGCTGGCATAGCCGCCGGTGTTGAGACCGAGCACCAATGCACTGACGGTCAGCGCCGACAGGGTGACCCCCATCACCGGCAGCACGTAATAAAAGAAGAAGAGCAGGACGACGACCGCTGAGCTGCGCCAGAATTCGATCACGGCGGTAACCAGGAAGCGCGTCATGCCGGTGGTCAGAAACTGCGCGACGCCGAAGACGAGCGCGAAGGGGACGGCAAAGACCAGGCCATAGGCCGTGACCTCTGCGGTGATGCCCAGCCCTTGCAGAATGCCCAGCCAGATCTCGAGCATGCTCACGGGGTGCCACCACGCTTCGTCGAGGCGTGCGGCAACGATGTCAGTATCGTTTCGGCGCGCCGGAGGAGGGCGGTTTTGCGTCGAGAAATCGCGCCCTCGGGACCGGACCTCATGACACCCTCCGCGCCGTGGAAAGAACGATCGCCTGTAGGGGCAGGCCATCGATGGTTCTCTCATAAACCCGGCGGGAGTCGCGTGTCAATAAACATGTACTTCTTATTGCAAAAGTCTACATTGTTGCGCTCTGCCACCGGCGCCGCCGTTGGCCGGTCATTGCACGCTACGCTACGATGACCGCTGAAACCCGTTGAATCGAACTGCTTCAGGGCTCTTTTGATCATCCCCGACCGGGCGTTGTTTGACGCTTTCCCGGCTCAGACGGGGACAGGATGGCTATATCGCACAACGATACCGAGGGACGCGCGCGCAGCTCGCGCATGCTGCGCACCGCGCTCGGACCCGCCATCGCCCGGTTTCTCGACGATCCCTCGATCGTTGAAATCATGCTGAACCCGGATGGGCGTATCTGGGTGGATCGGCTTTCGGAAGGTCTGGCCGATACGGGGGAGACGCTGGCGCCTGCCGCTGGCGAGCGGATTGTGCGCCTGGTCGCCCATCATGTCGGCGCCGAGGTCCATTCCCGTTCGCCGCGCGTCTCGGCCGAGTTGCCGCAGACCGGCGAGCGTTTCGAAGGCCTGTTGCCGCCTGTCGTCGCAGCACCCGCCTTCGCGATCCGCAAGCCTGCGGTGGCCGTGTTCACGCTCGATGACTACGTCGCGGCAGGCATAATGTCCGCCGGCCAGGCCGCGATATTGCGCGCAGCGGTTGCCGGTCGCGCGAACATCCTTGTCGCCGGCGGCACATCGACTGGCAAGACCACCCTCACCAACGCGCTGCTCGCCGAAGTGGCGAAAGGGATGGATCGGGTCGTCATCATCGAGGACACAAGCGAACTCCAGTGCGCCGCGCCCAACCTTGTCGCCATGCGCACCAAGGATGGCGTCGCCACGCTCGCCGACCTGGTTCGCTCTTCGCTGCGCCTGCGGCCCGATCGCATCCCCGTCGGCGAGGTGCGTGGCGCCGAGGCCCTCGACCTCTTGAAGGCATGGGGAACCGGGCACCCCGGCGGCATCGGCACCCTTCATGCGGGCTCCGGCATCGGCGCCCTGCGCCGCCTTGAGCAGCTTATCCAGGAAGCCGTCGTCACTGTCCCGCGTGCGTTGATCGCCGACACGATCGGCCTCGTCGCCGTCCTGTCGGGACGTGGCACCGCGCGGCGGCTCAGCGAACTCGTCCGGGTCGAGGGTCTCGGCCCCGACGGCGATTATCGCATTGCTGAAGCCACACCGATCAACCCAGGAGAAACCTCATGATCCGCCTCCTTGCACGCTGCCACCGCCACCTGGCCGCGGGGGCCACCGCCCTTGCCGTCAATCTCCTGGTCGCGTCGAGCGCCCATGCGTCAGGCTCCTCCATGCCGTGGGAACAGCCACTCGAAAAGATCCTGCAGTCGGTCGAGGGACCGGTCTCCAAGATCATGGCCGTCATCATCATCATCGTCACCGGCCTGACGCTGGCCTTCGGCGACAGTTCGGGCGGCTTCAGGCGGCTCATCCAGATCGTTTTTGGCCTTTCGATCGCCTTTGCGGCGTCGAGTTTCTTCCTGTCGTTCTTCTCGTTCGGCGGCGGAGCGTTGATCTGATGACAACCGCTCTCGAACAACTCGACGCGGTGCCGGGGTGGACGGTGCCCGTCCACCGGGCGCTGACGGAGCAGATCCTGCTCGGCGGCGCGCCGCGCGGGATCGCGATCCTGAATGGCACGCTGGCGGGCGCGGTCGGTCTTGGGCTGCGGCTGTGGCTGGTCGGTCTTCTCATCTGGGCAATCGGACATCTCACGGCGGTATGGGCCGCCAGGCGCGATCCGCTGTTTTTCGAGGTTGGGCGCCGACACCTGCGGCTCCCCGGACATCTTTCGGTTTGAGGGCGCCGCCATGATGAGCCTTGCAGAATACCGCCGGACCGCTGCCCGCCTTGCCGACTATCTGCCTTGGGCAGCGCTCGTCGCGCCGGGCGTCGTGCTCAACAAGGATGGCAGTTTTCAACGCACCGCGAGGTTTCGCGGGCCAGATCTCGACTCCGCCGTCGCGGCCGAGCTTGTCGCGGTGGCGTCGCGCATAAACAATGCCTTTCGTCGCCTCGGCTCGGGCTGGAGCATCTTTGTCGAAGCGCAGCGGCATGAAGCCGCCTCCTATCCCGAGAGCCAGTTTCCCAATGCGGCCTCCAGCCTGCTCGATGCCGAGCGCAAGGCCGATTTCGACGAGGAGGGGGTTCATTTCGTATCGAGCTACTTTCTCACATTCCTGTTCTTGCCACCGCCTGAAGACGCCACGCGCGCCGAGGGTTGGCTTTATGAGGGTCGCGACCAGTCGGACGCGGATCCGGGCGACATCGTGCGCGCCTTTGTCGACCGGACAGAGCGCGTACTGTCCCTGCTCGACGGGTTCATGCCGGAATGCCACTGGCTCGATGACGGCGAAACGCTCACCTACCTGCATTCGACGATCTCGACCAAACGCCACAAGGTGCGCGTCCCCGAGACGCCGATCTATCTCGATGCGCTGCTGGCCGATGAACCGCTCGCCGGAGGGCTCGAGCCGCGGCTTGGCGACAAGCATCTTCGCGTGCTCTCGATTGTCGGCTTCCCGACCGCCACGACACCCGGCCTGCTTGATGACCTCAATCGGCTGGCCTTCCCCTACCGCTGGTCGACCCGCGCCATCCTGCTCGACAAGGTCGATGCCGTCCGCCTGTTGACCAGGATAAGGCGGCAATGGTTTGCCAAGCGCAAGAGCATCGCCTCGATACTCAAGGAGGTGATGACCAACGAAGCGTCAGCCCTCCTCGACACCGACGCCGCCAACAAGGCGGCCGACGCCGACACTGCGCTGCAGGAGCTCGGCGCCGACATGGCGGGCATGGCCTATGTCACCGCCACCGTCGCCATATGGGACCCCGACCCGCGCGTGGCCGACGAGAAATTGCGGCTTGTCGAGAAGGTCATCCAGGGCCGCGACTTCACAGCGATTGCCGAGACCGTCAACACCGTCGACGCCTGGCTCGGTTCCTTGCCCGGGCACGCCTACGCCAATGTCCGTCAGCCGCCCATCTCAACGCTCAATCTCGCCCACATGATGCCGCTGTCCGCCGTATGGGCGGGGCCGGAACGGGACGAGCATCTGGCCAGTCCTCCCTTGCTTTACGGCAAGACCGAAGGCTCGACCCCGTTCCGGTTGGTCCTTCATGTCGGCGATGTCGGTCATACGCTGGTCGTCGGCCCCACTGGCGCCGGAAAGTCGGTGCTGCTCGCGCTGATGGCGCTGCAGTTTTGCCGCTACCGCAACGCTCAGATCTTCGCCTTCGACTTCGGCGGCTCTATCCGCGCCGCCGCGCTCGCCATGGGTGGCGACTGGCACGATCTCGGGGGGCATCTCACCGAAGGCTTGGACGCCTCCGTTTCGCTGCAGCCGCTCGCCCGGGTTCACGACACATATGAGCGCGCCTGGGCGGCTGACTGGATCGGCGCGCTGCTGATGCGCGAGGGCATCCAGATCACCCCGGACGCAAAGGAGCATATCTGGGCGGCGCTGACGTCGCTTGCCTCGGCTCCCGTCGAGGAGCGCACCATCACCGGGCTCAGTGTGCTCTTGCAAGCCAATGACCTGAAACAGGCATTGCGCCCATACTGTGTCGGAGGCGCTCACGGCCGATTGCTCGACGCCGAGGCCGAACACCTCGGCCAGGCATCCGTGCAGGCCTTCGAGATCGAAGGACTGGTTGGCAAGCAAGCCGCGCCGGCTGTCCTGTCCTATCTGTTCCATCGCATCGGCGATCGGCTCGACGGGCGTCCGACGCTGCTTATCATCGACGAAGGCTGGCTTGCCCTCGATGACGAGGGATTTGCCGGGCAGTTGCGCGAGTGGCTGAAGACGCTGCGCAAGAAGAACGCCAGCGTCGTCTTCGCCACCCAGTCACTTGCCGATATCGACAATTCGGCCATTGCGCCGGCGATCATCGAAAGCTGTCCAAGCCGGCTGTTGTTTTCTTCGACGATGGTGCCTAGCCAAGCGGCTTCCATCAACGCCGATTTGTCGACCGGACCGTCGGCCTTGGCCAGCGCCGTCAGCAGCGCGAGCCCACGCTGCCCCAGCGGCAAGGCCGCGCCGTTGCGCAGCACTATCTGCCGCTCCGGGTCGAGCACGAATGGGCCAAAATTGAACAATTCCCCCATCGCGCGTTTGTAGCGCCTATTTCCGCGTCTGGGGAGGCCTAGGCAGGGCCACGCACGGCAATTGATCTACTTCCAGAAATCGGCCTGCAGTTGAGCAGATTCGTCTTCGAGAAGGGGCCCGACGATCTCGGTCGGACGCTGTCCGGCCTCGAACACGATATGGCAGGGCAGGTCGAGCGTTGGATTTTCTTTGGAACGTTAGTACAATCCTAGATTGCGCTGCAAAGCCGCGGCGAAGTGGGACTGGATTGCCTCGACCGCGCCCGCTGCATTGCGCTTCCGGCACGCTTCGATGATCTCCTGGTGCTCGCGCAACGAACGCAACGCGAGCGGAGCCGACATCTTTCGATCGAGGCGCAGCAGTCTCAGATAGTTCCTGATGCGTCGGTAGCTCGTGTCGATGAGAGGGTTGTTCAGGCTCGCGACGATGGAGCCGTGCAGCAGTTCTTCGAGTTTCTCGAACTCACGCAAATTTTCAGGCGTAAGTCCATTGCTTTGCAGCGCATCGGTGACGTCGCTGTGCCGCAATGCCAATTCGGTAATTTCGACGTCAGGTGCGGTTTCGGCAAAGATGGCGACTGCGGCGGCTTCGATGATGCCGCGGAACTGGTAGGTCGACCGTGTCAACTCCATCCCTGGCTTCACGAACTGGATGCCGGCATGCGGATGGATCGTGACGACCCCCTCGGCCTGGAGCGCTCGCAACGCGTCGCGCAGCGGTCCGACCGGCACACCGGTTAGTTCCACCAGCTGGGCCTGCGATACGAAGGCGCCCGCGGCCAACCTGCGATCGTACAAGATCTCGAAGATGCGCCCGTAGGCCACGTCGCTGAGGCGGCTCCCCTCTCCAAACGCCTCTACCACCTTGCGCGGATTCTTATTTGACACCCTCTTTTCCTTCCCAAGAGATTAGTCTATTACCTGTGTGCAGTCATATATCAGTGTAACGGATTGATAGATCAACGTGCATATTTCGTCTTTCGAACTCACCCGCTTTCAGTTCGCCCGGGATCGCGTCATCGGCGACAGCCAGGTTCGCGCCGACGAAGCCAATATCGCTGCGCTCGAGCTGATTGACGAGAATGGAAATCGCGGCCTCGGCTTTGTCCAGGTTCTTTTTAACGCTTTGCCGGCCGTGAGTGAAATCATTCGGCTTTTCAAGGCCGAGGTCTGGCCGGGCCTTGAGGGCCAGCACCCACTCTCGGTTGCCCATCGGATCGGCCGTCCTCGCGGGGGCAACCAGCGTTCTTTCACGCTGCCGTTCCACGAGGCGGTTCAGGTCGCGGTTTGGGATCTCGCGGCCAAGCAACTCAACATGCCGCTGCACAGGCTGCTAGGCTCACGACGGGACAAGGTTCGCGCCTATGCCTCGGGCCTGGACTTCCACCTGAGCGACGACGAGTTCGTCGAGTTCTTCCGCAACGCCGATGCCTTAGGTTACCGGGCATTCAAGATCAAAGTCGGGCACCCCGATTTCGATAGGGACCTGCACCGATTGAGCCTCGTCACCAAGGCAGTTCGACCGGGAGCACAGTTCATGATCGACGCCAACGAGGCCTGGGGCAGCAAGGAAGCGGTGGTCAAGCTCGAGGCCATCCACAGGGAGGGCTTCGAATTGCTGTGGGTCGAAGATCCGATCCTTCGCAACGATTTCGATGGCCTGCGCCTTCTAAGGCAGTGCGCGCCCTGGACCCTGATCAACTCAGGAGAGTATCTCGATGCCGCCGGCAAACGCCAACTCATGCTGGCTGGCGGCACCGATATACTCAACGTTCACGGCCAGGTCACCGACGTCATGCGGATCGGTTGGCTGGCGGCCGAACTCGGCATCCCGGTGTCACTGGGAAATACCTTCCTGGAGGTCGGAGTGCACATGGCCTGTGCGCTACCCGAGGTCGATTGGCTGGAATACTCGTTCCAGAACTTCGACCATCTCGTCGATCAAACCATCGAAATCCATGACGGCTGGATCCATGCGCCCGATCGACCCGGCCATGGGCTCGTGCTGTCGGAGACCGCGCGCCGGGAGTGGGCGCGCCCCGAGGTCCTGTCGCCCGAAAAGCTAGGCGATCCCCCAATCAACCCTCGGGTTGCCCGGGGTCCCAGGCTCGCAGCGAGCGCCGGACGAAGTGAATAACTGGTAGGCAAGAAACGGGAGGAATGACGTGCAGAAAATCAAGATAGCGGCCGCCGTTGCGGCCATGCTGGCGGCATCGCCTGCGCTGGCCCAGGAGATCACGGTATGGGACGTCAACGTCGACGATGCGGCGCATGCCACATACTACGATCATGCGAAGGCCGCATTCGAGGCCGCGCATCCGGGAGCAAAGCTTACGCTCCTGTCACAGCCGGATGCCGAGTACTACACCCTGCTCGGCACGGCCCTGTCTGCCAAGGCCGGTCCTGACGTTATTTGGGCCAACGGTGGTGCCCAGGCCAAGGCCCTGGTCGGCGGGCTGATCCCGCTCGACGGCTCCGACATGATTTCGAAACTCGTCGGAAAATCGGCTTTCACCGGCCCTGACGGAAAGCTCTACTTTATCCCGACGACACTGCAGGGGCATGTCGTTTACTATAACAAGGAGGCATACAAGGCCGCCGGGCTCGATCCCGAGAAGCCACCGACCACCTGGGCCGAGCTGACAAAGGTCTGCGAAGCGTTCAAGACGCAGCGCAAGATGGCCTGTTTCTTGATGGCCAATAAGGAAGGCTACAACGCCGAGTTTTTCCTTTCGGAGGCCGCGAACCAGTCCCTGACCGCGCAGGAGCAGGCCGATTGGCTGGCCGGCAAGCTTCACTGGTCGGATCCGCCGATCAAGGCGATCCTGCAGGCCTGGGTCGATACCGCCAAGAACGGATGGTATCAGGAGGGCGGGAACTCCCAGACCATGTTCATGGACGAGTTCGCCCTCTTCGAACAAGGTGTCGGGGCCAACGTGATGGGCCTCCTCTCCAACGTCGCGCACTGGAAGCAGTTCGAAACCAACATGGGTGTCGACAAGGTCGGGGTTTATCCAATGCCTTCGCCGACCGTTGCCTCCGATCAGCACGAAGGCGCTCCCGGTGTTCCGCTTGACGGCGGCGTCGGCTATGGGGTGAACAAGGACTCCGCGAACATCGATCTCGCGGTTGACGCGGTCCGGACCCTGGCTTCGCCAGAGGTCTTGTCATACCTCGTCAACGACACCGGCTCGGTGCCCGCGAACACCGAAGTAAATACCTCCGGTATCAACAGTCCAGGTCTGAAGCAGATCATGGGTTGGCTGGCGACCAGGGCTGTGCCCACAATGCCAACAGTTCGGCGCCCGAACTCGACGAATGGCACCGGCAGAGCCAGCTTCTCTACAACGGTGAAACGACCGTCGACGCTGCCGCCGCGGCACTCGACAAAGTGCAGGCTGAAGCCAAGCCGCAGTAATCAACTCGCGAAAATGGGGAGTGTCAGCGCACTTTCCATTTTCGCCTGGGTGCCTTCCATGACCGCCAATGCCACAAGCAAGACCGACCTGACTGGGCGGACCCGTTCGCGTTTCAATCGGAGCCGCAGAAGCGAGGCCCGCGTCGCGCTGCTGTTCCTGCTTCCAGCCTTGCTGCTTGTTGTTGTGTTCCGAATTTTTCCGCTGGTCTGGGGCTTTGGCATATCTCTCACCAGCGCGACGTCTACCGACCCTGGGAAATTCATAGGCGCGGGCAACTATCTGCGTGCCTTGGACGATCCGAATTTCCTCTCGGCACTTTCCAATGCAGCAGTCGTGTTGCTTTCGGTGCCGATCTTCGTGACGCTGCCAATGTTGATGGCGATCCTGATCAATCAGGGCGTCCCCGGAGGTCAGATCTTCAGGTCCGTCTACTTCTTTCCGACGGTGCTTTCGAGCGTCATCATCGGCTCGATCTTCAGCGTCGTGCTGAGCTTCAATGGCAATCTGAACGCACTGCTCAAGGTCGTCGGCCTTCCAGGTGTGGACTGGCTGGGGCACTCCTCGACCGCGCTCCCCGTCACTCTCGCCGTCCAGTTCTGGTCGACCTTCGGCATGGGCGTGCTCATCTTTCTCGCTGGCATGTCGACCGTGTCAAAGGAGATGATCGAGGCGGCGCGCCTGGATGGCGCCAAGATGTGGCAGATATGGCTGCACGTCATCATTCCGGAACTGCGCCCGATCATCGAGTTCTCGACCGTGATCACGACCATCGGCCTGCTGACCTCGATGTTCGGCCTGATTTACGTGCTCACCGGCGGCGGACCGGGCACGGCGACGACGGTGCCCGAGTATCTGATCTGGGCCGCCCAGGGCAAGCTCAACCGCCCGGCCTATGCTTCCGCCCTTTCGATGATCCTGTTCGTCATCACCAGCATTCTCGCCTGGCTGCAGATTCGCATGATGTCACGCAACGCAAATCTCTGAGGGCATCGTGGCAGGCGCTGGAAAACGACAAAGACTAACTCTAAGGCTGCTTGCGATCCCGATGGGACTGCTTGCCCTGAGCTGCCTCTACCCCATCTTCTTTGCGGTCAACAACTCCTTGAAGACCCGGCAGGAATACATGGCCGACCGCTTCGGGCTGGCTCCGCAGGCCACGTTCGACAACTTCGTACAGGCCTGGACGCGCGCGCACCTGAGCGAGTATTTCCTCAATTCCGTCATCGCGACGGTGGGGGCGGTGCTGCTGTTGATGGTGGTCTCGTCGATGGCCGGTTTCGCCCTCGCTTCGCTGCGCTTTCCCTACCGACGCTTCCTGTTCGTGGTGATCTTGTCCTCGCTGATGATCCCAGTGCAGGTCGTGCTCGTTCCCTTCATGCGCACGATGCTTGCATTGAATCTCGTCAACACTCATGTCGGTCTCATCCTCTCTTACACCGCGTTTTTCCTACCCTTCTCCGTGTACATGATGACGGCGTTCTATGCCGGGCTTCCGCGCGAACTGATCGAGGCGGCGAGGATCGACGGCGCTACACTCCTGCAGGTCTGGTGGCACGTGATGATCCCGATGGGTATGCCGGCGCTGGTGACCCTGGGTATTCTCAATACGCTCAACTGCTGGAACGATGTTCTGATATCGCTGCTGATCATGCAGAAGAATCGTACCCTGATGGTCGGTATCGCATCGCTCAAGGGGCAGTATTCGGACCAGATTCCGCTTTTCACCGCCGGGATCGTCATCGCCGCGGCTCCGATAGTCATTCTCTACATCATTTTCCAGCGACGAATTGTGTCCGGTATCTCCGTGGGCGCAGTGAAGGGGTAATAATGGCTCGCGTAGAGCTGAGACATGTGAGCAAGAGCTTTGGGTCCACCGAGGTGATCCACGACGTTTCGCTTGCCATAGAGCAAGGCGAGTTTGCCGTCTTCGTGGGGCCTTCGGGCTGCGGGAAGTCGACGCTGCTGAGGATGATTGCCGGGCTGGAAGAAACGACCCAGGGCGAAATTTTCATCGGCGAGAAAGACGTCACCGACGAGGAGCCGTCCGACCGGGGCGTTGCGATGGTGTTCCAGTCCTATGCCCTCTACCCGCATATGACTGTTTCGGACAATATGAGCTTTGGCTTGCGCATGATGCATCGGCCAAAGCCCGAAATTGCCGAAAAGGTTGCGCGCGCTGCGTCGATCCTGCGGCTGGAGGACTATCTCCAGCGTAAACCGGCGCAACTTTCGGGAGGACAGAGGCAGCGCGTCGCCATTGGCCGTGCCATCGTTCGCGACCCGAAAGTGTTTTTGTTCGACGAGCCGCTCAGCAACCTCGATGCCGAGTTGCGCGTGCAGATGCGCGTCGAGATTTCCAAGCTTCACGCGGTGCTTGGCAACACCATGATCTATGTCACGCACGACCAGACCGAGGCGCTGACAATGGCGGACCGCATAGTGGTGCTGCGCGGTGGCGGCATCGAGCAGGTCGGGACACCCCTAAGCCTCTACGATGATCCCGACAATGCATTCGTAGGCGGCTTCATCGGCTCGCCCCGGATGAACTTCCTGTCCACCTCCGTGCAGGCGAGCGGCCGGCTCGCAGCAGCAGGCATCGAGATCGACAGCCCGGTGAGCACCCCGCTTGAGGTCGGACGCAGCCTGCAGCTTGGACTGAGGCCAGAACACCTCGACGAGGGCGAGGGGATTGCCTTGCGGGCAAGTGTGGAATTCGTCGAAGCGCTGGGATCTACGTCCTATGTGCATGCGACGCTGACAACCGGCGAGACCATCGTCGCCGAGCGGCGATCGTTTCGGCCCAAGACCGGCGATCAGATCATGCTTCATTTCTCGCCGGTATCGGTGCGGCTATTTGGCGAAGACGGCGGGCGCATCCGGTGAGCGTCCAGCGCGTGGCATTGTCGTGATCAAGCCGTTGCGGGATGCGCCAAAGCGCAGATCGGCACCACTTTCAAGAGCGATCGCGCTCAGCAAACGCTAATGACCGAAGTCTCAGGCGGATACGACGCGAGCCAACAGTGACGCGGCATCGGTGCCCGCCAAGCCAAGGTCTCGGACGCTGCTCATGTGATTAGCCGCCGCAAGCGTTGTGCGTGAAACAGCCAGTCCTTGTTTTTCCAGCTGGTTTGCGAAGATTGCGGCCTGGCCGTGGAAGGGCGGTGTTTCATCGGCGCCGACCGCGATCTCAACGGCCACGGATGGATCGAAGCTGTGGTTGATCGGCGAGAACCGGCGGACGTCTTCATCGGTGATCGCGATCTCGGCGGCAAGGAACGAGGTCTGCAACGGCTTCAGGTCGTATAGGCCGCCGAGCAGCAGTGCGGCCTTGATGCGGGAAGGCCGGCTGTCGCCGTCGAAAAGCATCGTTGCCAGATGCGCTCCCGCGGAATGACCGCTGACGGTCAGCAGGTCGGGATTGCCGCCATGGTCTGCTATATGGTCGAGCACCCACCGCCTGGCGCGGCGCACCTGGTCGACGATCGTGGCCATCCTGACGGCAGGCATCAGCGCATAGTCTACAATGACCGCGATCGCGCCTGCCTTCGTCACGGTCTCGGCGACATAGGAATAGTCGCGCTTGGAGAACATGCGCCAGTAGCCGCCGTGGATGAACATGTGCACCGGCAGGCGGTCTCGTTTGCCCGGGGGAAAGAACAGATCCATAGTCTCCGTGGCGTCGGGCCCGTAGGCGACATCGGCGACCATTGGAACATTCGCCCTGGTAGCCTCGCTTCTGCGCACGATGTCGGCGACGATGTCGTCGAACTCGACCACGTGGTCGCGAATGCGGAACGGATCTTTGGCGTGTCCGCTCACAGGGTCACGGCGATGTACTTCGCCTCCATGAACTCGGCAACGCCATGCTTCTGACCACCTTCGCGGCCCAGCCCGCTCTGCTTGACTCCGCCGAATGGAGCCGCCGGATCGGACATCAAGCCGCGGTTCAGGGCGATCATGCCCGACTCGATCTTCGATGCCACGCGCATCCCCCGGGCCAGGTCTCGAGTGTATATGTAGGCCGCGAGACCGTATTCGGTCTCATTGGCCTTGGCGATGGCATCCGCCTCGCTGTCGAAGCGCATGATCGGAGCCACCGGACCGAATATCTCTTCGTGGACCATCGCGGCGTCGGCAGACACGTCGGCAAGCACCGTCGGCGGGTAAAAGTACCCTTTGCCGTCAGCGATCGCTCCTCCGCACAGAACCCTGGCGCCACGGGCGACGGCGTCCTGGACGAGGCGATCAATGTTATGCACGGCCTTCCGGGTGATCATCGGACCGCACTCGGTCTGCGAATGGGTGCCGGGGCCCATGGTGAGGGCAGCCATGCGTTTGCTCAAACCATCCGTGAAGGCATCATGGATGCCGGCCTGCACGTAAAGCCTGTTGGCGGCGGTGCAGGCTTCGCCGGCGTTGCGCATCTTGGCCACCATCGCACCGTCGAGCGCCGCTTCCAGGTCGGCGTCGTCGAAGACGATGAACGGTGCGTTGCCGCCAAGCTCCATGGAACAGGAGATGACGTGTTTTGCGGCTTCGGCCAGGAGCACGCGACCGACGCCGGTCGAGCCGGTGAAAGACAGCTTTCGCACGCGTGGATCGGCCAGCATGGCTGCCGTCACAGGTCCGGGAGTCGAGGTCGTCAGCACGTTGACGACGCCCGGCGGCACGCCGGCTTCCTCATAGAGTGCTGCAAGCGCATAGGCCGTCAGCGGCGTCTCGCTGGCGGGCTTCAGGATCACCGTGCAGCCAGCCGCCAGCGCCGGCGCGATCTTGCGGGTCGCCATCGCGGCCGGGAAATTCCATGGCGTGATGAGCACGCAAATGCCGATCGGCTGGTAGTCGACAATGATCCGGTTCGCGCCTGAGGGCGCTAGGCCGAACTCGCCGCTGATGCGGACCGCTTCCTCGGCGTTCCAGCGAAAGAACTCCGCCGCGTACGCAACTTCACCGCGTGCATCGCGCAATGCCTTGCCGTTCTCCAGCGAGATCAGCGCCGCCAGGATCTCCGCCCGTTCTGTCATCAGTTCGAAGCAGCGCCGCAGGATTTCCGAACGCTTGCGTGGCGAAGTCTCGCGCCAGCCGGCCGCCGCCTTCGCGGCCGCGTCGACAGCGGCGGCGGCATCGGCAAGCGTGGCATCTGGAACCGCCGCGATCACGGCTTCGGTCGATGGATCGACCACTTCGATCACACGGCCCTCCGACGCGGGTCGCCAGCGTCCGCCGATGTAGAGACCGTGCGAGGCCTTGGCGTAGTCGAACATATCTTGATCCTCGTCGGATATGCCTGCGGCGATATTCATGGGATGAACTCCTGGTCGATCACATCATGGTGGCGGACATGTCGCCGTCATAGGCAGCCCTGACCAGCCATCGCATCGCGGCGAGGTCAAACGGACGCGGATTGTTCTTGATCAGCCGGTCGATGCCGAGCGCCTGCTCTGCCGTCCAGTCGATCTTGTCCTCGGCAAGGCCAAGTTTGGCCAGGGTCGATGGGATGCCGATGGCGCCAAACAGCCGGCTCACCTCCTCGATGGTGGCGCGCGCCGATGCATCGGCGTCGCCGCTATGAGCGGGAAGGCCGAGAGCCGTGCCGACTTCGGCAATCTCAGCGGCCGCGGCGGCAAGGTTGTAGGTCATCACATAGGGCAGCATGGTGGCGACGCCCAGACCATGCGCGGTGTGGGTAAGCGCACCGACAGGATACTGCACCGCATGCGCAGCGGCCGTTCCGGCCGTGCCGAAGGCGCAACCGGCGGCCAGGGCTCCCATCATCACGTCGGCGCGCGCATCCTCGTCAGATCCGTCGCGAAATGCCTTTTCGAGACTGCGCCCGAGCAGCCTGATGGCCAGAAGCGCGAAATGATCGGTCAGAGCGCTCTTGCCGACGAAGACATGCTGCTGCGGCAGATGCGGATCGGCGCCGCGTCTGGCCGCGGTGAAGGCCTCGATTGCGTGCGTCAGCGCGTCGGCGCCGGCGATCGCCGTCAGCGAGGGAGGACATGTCGCCGTCAGGTCCGGGTCGCAAAGCGCCACCGCGGCGATGAGGTGAGGGCTCGAAATACCCACCTTCAGCGTCCGATCCGGATCGGAGATGACGGCGACGGGAGTCACCTCGGAGCCGGTTCCGGCCGTTGTCGGCACGGCGATCACGGGAAGGGTAGGGCCTGGTACCTTGAACTCGCCATAGTAGTCCTCGAGCCTGCCGCCATGGCTGAGCAGCAGCGCTGCGCATTTGGCCATGTCGAGGCAACTGCCGCCGCCGATTCCGATCACCATGTCCGGCTTGAAATCCTTCGCTTCCGCGATGCCGGCGGCGACGCTGTCACGCGGCACATCCGGCAGCGTTCGGTCGTAGACCAGCGTGTCTATCGCGGCCTTGTGCAAGCCGGCAAGAATTTCGGCGAACTGCGATGTCGACGCGAAACGCTCATCGGTGCACACGAACGCGCGCCGCCCATATTTGGCGGCAATGGCCGGCAGCGCATGGCGCTGGCCTTTGCCGAACAGGATCTCGCGCGGCAGGCGCGCCGCTGCAAACAAGGTCATGCACGGGATCCTTCGAAGACGGATCGGCAGCCTAGACAATTGGCTTCGTTCCGGAGACCGGCCGCGACGCTCCGGGTCATTCTCATGCGGTATCCTCTATAAAATCGTATAGGATATAGGATTGAATTGGCCGAAGCATCGTGTTAGTGGGTGCTTCTGTCAAGGGGCAAACGATGCAGAACACCGACCTGACGGTTGACAATGAAGCCCGCGCGACCGGCCGTATCCAGCGCGCCAACAGCCTGGCCGGCGACGTTTACGAGGCAATCTTCGCGCAACTCATGTCTTTGAGAATTGCTCCGGGATCGCGCATCACCGTCGACAATCTCGTCAAGGAATTCAACGTCTCGCATACGCCCATTCGCGAAGCGCTCGGCCGGCTGGAGGGGGAGGGCCTGGTGGAGAAGACCCACCTGATCGGCTATCGCGCCGCCCCGCAAATCACCCGCCGGCGCTTTGATGAACTTTACGAGCTGCGCCTCCTGCTTGAACCTGCCGCGGCCGCCAAAGCCACCGCCACAATGGACGCCGAGCGTCTTGCCGTGCTGCGGGAGGCGGCTGGCGTCATGACCCGGCGGGTGGGCAAGGACGAACGCCTGCGCTATTCGAACTTCGCCCGGCAGGACGCGATCTTTCACGACAAGATCGTCGAGTTCGCCAAGAACGAGCTCATTCGCGAGACGCTGAACCACCAGCATACCCACTTCCACATCTTCCGCCTGATGTATCACTCGCGGGTGACCGAAGAGGCGCTCGACGAGCACGAGGCCATTCTCGCCGCCTTCTCCGCGGGCGATCCGGACGCTGCCGAGAAAGCCATGCGGGTGCATATCGAGAATTCGCGGGACCGGCTCCTGCCTGCGTTCGAGTAGCCGTTGCGATGTCGGCTGTTCTGGAGACCCTCAAGCTCGGCGCGCCGCTGACTACCGAGGCCAATGCCGAGGATTGTTCCCCCGCCGCCCGGTTCTGATCCGATGCTATTCCAACCGGCGAGGCGCGACGTGCACCTCGCCCTGAAACAAGCCAAGAGGAAGCGCCATGCCAAGCAAGAAGATCCTGATGTTGACCGGCGAATTCACGGAGGAATATGAAATCTTCGTCTATCAGCAGGCGATGGAGGCGGTGGGACACACCGTTCATGTCGTGTGCCCCGACAAGAACGCCGGTGACACGATCAAGACGTCGCTGCACGATTTTGAGGGTGACCAGACCTACACCGAAAAGCCCGGTCACAATGCGCTGATCAACAAGACCTTTTCCGACGCCGAAAAGCAGCTCAGCCAGTACGACGCTGTCTACTGCGCCGGCGGTCGTGGCCCTGAATACATCCGCACGGACAAGCGCGTGCAGGCGATGGTTCGTCATTTTCACGAAGCCAAAAAGCCCATCTTCACGATCTGCCATGGCGTCCAGATTCTGATTGCGGTCGACGGCGTCGTCCGCGGCAAGAAGGTGGCGGCGCTCGCGGCTTGCGAGCCGGAGGTGACGCTTGCCGGCGGCACTTACATCGATCTGTCTCCCACCGATGCCTATGTCGATGGAACGATGGTTTCAGCCAAGGGCTGGACGGCGCTTGCGGCGTTCATCCGCGAATGCCTGAAGGTGCTGGGAACGGAAATCCGCCACGCTTGAGAGCCTCTTTGTCCCGACGCATTCCTGGGGGATGCGTCGGCGCCCATGATGGCGTCCTGATTTCCTCCCTTCGTCAAGTCCAGATCAGCGAACGCATCAGTGTTGCCCTTGCCGAAGCGAGATGCGCCTGGCAGGCCCCTTTGATGCGTTCGGAATCGCGGCTCTCGAGGGCATCGATATAGGCGACGTGCTCAAGGATTGCCGCCTGGTTGCGCTGCTTTTCATCCTGCTTGTTCCACTGGTAGTGATAGTGGAAAATGAAGCTGATGATGTCGTAGAAATCGTCGATGAAGCGGTTCGGTGAAGCCTCGTTTATGAGCCGATGAAAGCGGTTGTCGAGGCCGGAAAAGTCGTGAAAGCGGATTTCAATCTGCTTCAGCAGGTCGGCATGCGCAATCTTGAGCGCGGCGAGCTTGTCCCACAGGGGAGATGTGTCGGGCTGGCGTGAAAACAGATGCGCCGAGCGCAGCTCGAACATCACCCGGATCTCGAACAGCTCAAGCGCGAAATCCTCCGTGAAGCCCTTGAAAAGCCAGCCCGTGTTCGGCCTCTTCTCGATCAGCCCAAAGCGGCTGAAGCGGATCAGGAATTCGCGAATTCCGTTGGTTGCAACGCCGAATTGCCGCGCCAGCTCAAGCTCGTTGATGCTGGTTCCAGGTCTGGTGTCGCCGCGCAACATCCATTCCATGAATTGCTGTTCGACATGCTTGGCCCGCGGCGTGGTTTCGGCATCGGGATAGCAGTCATTTTCATCGATCGCCCGTCCCGCCGTCCTGACGCCGTTGCGTACAGTGACAAGCTCGCGGCGAACTAGTTCTTGCAGAACCTTTCGGACGGTGGTGCGGCTGACGCCGATGAGCCGCCTCAATTCATTCTCGGAGGGAAGTTCCCCGACCAGTTGTCTATCGCGCAGCATAGTTGCAGTTCGATTGAAGGCCTTCTTGTAGACGGTGTCGGTTCGCATCGCACCTTCCTCCAAACAATAGCTTGTCCTTTTTAGCATGAACTTTATCCATAAAAAACAACTTGACCCAATCATGCCAGTTGTTTTTTATCGATAAGAAGAGGATCTAAGCACGATTTGAGTTTTTGACGACGCGGCTCGCACGAGCTTCGGCGGGGAGGGGAATTTTGCCTGAAACGGGAAACACCGGCACCACTGCCGGCGAGGCCGCGTTGCCAGCGTCCAGGAAGCAGGAAGCTGTTCCCGGCCTTGCGCTTGGCCTGGCCCTGCTGAGCGCTGGTCCCGTCGTCATCCTGGTGTTGCTGATCGTCGTTCTCAGTTTTCTGTCGCCCTATTTCCTGACGGGGCGAAACCTCAGCAACATCCTCGCCCAGACCGCCGTCATTTCGGTTGTGGCGATGGGCCAGCATCTGGTCATTCTGACGCGCGGGATCGATCTCTCCGTCGGCTCGAACGTCGCACTGGCTTCCGTCGTTGGCGCACTCAGCTTTCATGCTGGCGCGCCCGCCTTCGTGGTGATCGTGGTGATGGTTGGCTGCGGCGCGGCGGTCGGCGCCATCAATGGGCTCTTCTACGTCTTCGGCCGGTTGCCGCATCCGTTCATCATCACCCTGGCGACATTGAGCATCGCCAAGGGGCTGGCGTTGCAACTGGCCGACGGACGGGCCATCCCGGGAATGCCGCCTGCCATCGATGCGCTTGGCCGCGAGGCGGTCTGGGGTCTGCCTGGATCGGTCTTTGTGGTTGCGGGCGTTGCCGCGGTTCTTTTCGTCATGGCCAAAACGATGGTCTGGGGCCGTTGGATCTATGCCGTAGGCGGCCGGCCCGACGCCGCCGTGCGCATGGGCATTCCCGTGTCCTGGGTCCTGGTTTCGGTCTATGTGATCTCAGGGCTGTGCGCCGGCATCGGCGCGGTCATCCTTGCCGGCCGTACCGACGCCGGTTCGCCTTTGTTCGGCAATCTGCTGGAACTGGATACGATCGCGGCGGTGATCATCGGTGGCGCCAGCTTTCTCGGCGGCCGCGGCCATCTCGGCCATGCTTTGATCGGCGCCATCATGATCGGCGTCATCCGCAACGCGCTCAACCTGCTCAACGTCAACGTCTTCTTCCAGCTCATCGTCATCGGCGTGGTCATCGTCATAGCGGTCGAGTCCGACGTGCTGCGCAACTATCTCGAAGGGCGTGTGCGTGTCATCCAAGCTGGGAGGCAGTCATGAGCGCCGTTGCAACCAGCGTCGATCTTGCGGCCCTCGCCGACCATCCCGTGCTTGCGGTGCGTGGCGCGACCAAACGTTTCGGCTCGGTTGTGGCGCTCGACGATGTCAGCATCGAGGTGCGCCGAGGCGAGATCGTCGGGCTGCTCGGCGACAACGGCGCCGGCAAATCGACACTGACCAAATGCATCAGCGGCGTGCACCAACTCGATGCCGGCGCAATCCTTTTGGACGGTGCGCCAACGCAGATACGCTCTCCTGCGGATGCGCGCTTCGCCGGCATCGAGACCGTCTATCAGGACCTGGCGCTGTTCGACAATCTGACGCCGGGACAGAACTTCTTTGCAGGTCGCGAGCTGGCCTGGCCGCAATGGCTCCCGCGTGGTTTGCGCTTTCTCCAGCAGCGCAAGATGGACGCCGAGACTCGCACATTATTGATAAATCTCAAAGTCACACTGCCGCGGCTGGACGCCGTCGTCGCCATGATGTCGGGCGGTCAAAGGCAAGCCATCGCCGTGGCCCGGTCGACTGTGTTTGCCCGCAAGGTCGTGATCCTGGACGAGCCGACCGCCGCACTTGGCCTGCGTGAATCGCGGCAGGTGCTCAACCTGGTCGCAGCGCTCCGCGACCAGGGCAACGCCGTCATCCTGATCACCCACAATATGGAACATGTCGTCGAGCTTGCCGATCGCGCCGTGGTGCTTCGCCAGGGCCGCAAGGTTGGTGAACTTGTGCCAACCAAGGACAACAAGCAGGAGCTGGTTTCCATGATCGTTGGAGCCTGATCCGTTCGAAATTTGGGGGCCGTTCCGGTCCGCAAATGCCTGAAGCGACTTCCGCCGGAAGACGCCTCAATTCCAAGGGAGGAATGGAATGTCAATGAACCGAAAACTGTTCGCTGGGCTGGCGATCGCTGTTGCGTTTGCGATGCCGGCTTCGGCCGCCGACAAGATCAAGATCGGCCTGATTACGAAATTCCCGGTGCCGTTCTACTCGACCATGGAGGATGCCGCCAAGAAATACGCGGCCGCTCATCCCGAGATCGAACTGGTCACCGGCCAGGGCCAGGCGGCTACCGACATCGAGGGCCAGATCGCGCTGATCGAATCCATGATCACGCAAGGCGTCAAGGGTCTGGCGATCACGCCGGTCGATCCGACCGTTGCGCCGTCGCTCGACAAGGCGGTGGCTGCCGGCATCAAGGTGGTTCTCGTCGACAACAGCATTCCTGACTGGAAAGGTCAGACAGCACTGGTCTCCACCAACAATCTCAACGGCGGCAAGATCGCCGGAGAGTACCTGAAGACCGTGCTCAAGAGCGGCGACAAGATCGGCATCCTGCAAGGGGTTCCCGGGGTGCCGGCGCTGGACGACCGGGTCACCGGCATGATGGAGGGTCTCGGCGACGTCAAGGTCGAGGTCGTCGGCAAGGGTGCAACCAACTGCACGCTCGAACTTGGCACGTCAGTGACCGAAGACATCCTGACCGCCAATCCCGATCTCAAGGCGATCTACGCGGCCTGCGGCCCGCCAATCCCGGGCGCCGTCAAATCGATCAGCAATGCCGGCATTGCCAACGACAAGATAATCCTGGTCGGCTTCGACGCCTGCTGCGGTGAGATCGAAGCGATCAAGTCGGGCGCGGAAGATGCCAGCGTTGCACAATTTCCGGCAAAAATGGGCGAGCTTGGCATCGACACCGTCGTCAAGGCGATCCGCGGGGAGGCCGTCGAGGCCAATGTGGATACCGGCGCCGGCCTCGTGACGCTGCAGAACGTCAAAGACTTCGAATAGGCTCCCACACCTTGGCCCGGCGGTCATCCAGCCGCCGGGTTCTTTTTGGAACATTTCAGGAAGATGGTCTGAATGAAAGCGCTCGTGTGCCGCAAGCCCGGCGAATTGATCTTCGAAGATCGCCCGGCGCCCGACCTACCGGGCCCCGGATGGGCGCTGGTCAGCATCAGCCATGTCGGCATCTGTGGCACCGACTACCACATTTTTGAAGGCAAGCATCCGTACCTGGTCTATCCACGTATCATGGGGCATGAACTCTCGGGGACCGTGACCGTCGTAGGCGAAGGCGTCGCCATCGCGGTCGGAGAGCGGGTTGTCGTAAATCCCTATTTTTCCTGCGGCAAATGCATTGCGTGCCGTCACGACAAGCCGAATTGCTGCGTATCGATAGAGGTGTTGGGCGTTCATCGCGACGGCGGCATGTGTGAAGAATTGATGGTGCCTGCCAGCAACCTTTACCCGGCCGCAGGACTGTCACTCGTTGACGCGGCAGCTGTCGAATTTCTGGCGATCGGCGCCCACGCGGTGAGGCGCTCCAGGCTAGCTGCTGGCGTCCGTACGCTGGTCATCGGCGCCGGGCCTATCGGATTGGCTACGGCATTGTTTGCCCGTCTTGCAGGCCAGGCGGTGACGGTCATGGACATGAGCAGGGAACGGCTCGACTTCGCCGAAGGTCAACTCGGGTTTCCTGTCATCGACAATGCCTCGGCCTCAGCTGTCGACATGGTGCGGGAGCGAACCGATAGCGACGGTTTTGACCTCGTCTTCGACGCGACCGGCAGCAAGGTCTCGATCCAAGCCGCGTTCAGCTACGTGGCCCATGGCGGCGCAATGATATTAGTCAGCGTCATCAAAGACGAGATCAGCTTCTCCGACCCCGAGTTTCACAAGCGGGAAATGATTCTGATCGGCAGTCGCAACGCGACGCACGCCGACTTCCAGCACGTCATCGCCTCGATCCGCGATGGAAAGATACCAATTGACCAACTCGTCACCCACCGCACGACCCTGAGTGACAGCTCACGCGACATAGCGAACTGGGCTCAGCAAAAGTCCGGTTTGATTAAGGCCGTCATCGATGTGGCGGGGTCTGGCTGACTTCAGCAACCACAATCATCAGACCTCGCAGCAGGCGGATATTTGGGCTGGCGGGCGAATACGCGGCGCCTCAACCTTCACGAGCTGATAGAGAACGATCATTGACCACGGAAATCGTCACACCCATTTTCCAGTTCGGCACGAGCCGCTTTCTGCAGGCGCACGCAGCTCTCTTCGTGCACGAGGCGCTGTCGGCAGGCGACGCGGTCGGCCCGATCACGGTGGTCGCGATCAGCGGATCGGCCGCTGGCCGAGCCCGGCTGCAGGCGCTTGCACGCGATGAGGGCTACCCGGTTGTCATCCGCGGGCTGGAGAAGGGCCAGCGCGTCGAGTATGAAATCGGCGTGAAGAGCATACGGCGCGCGCTCGATGCCGAGGCTGATTGGCAACGGTTGGCTACCCCGTTCGCGGAGCAAGTGGAATTCGTCGTCTCGAATACGACGGAAGCGGGCCTCACCGTCCCGCCCGATCTGTTCGTCGACCTCACAGGTGGTCCCGGCCCAGCGCCGGCGGGATATCCGGCAAAGTTGCTCGTTCTGCTTGCACACCGATTTGCAGTTTCCGCAAGGCCAGTTGTGGTGCTTCCGACCGAACTGGTTCAGCGCAACGGCGACACACTGAGGCAAGCGTTGATCGCGTTGGCCAAGCGCAGCGGTGCCTCCGACGCACTTTTGTCTTTCATCGCGGACGACTGCGTACTTGCCAACTCGCTTGTCGACCGCATTGTCTCGTCGGCCATCGAGCCTGTCGGGGCAATCGCGGAGCCCTACGCATTGTGGGCGATTGAAAAGCAGTCGGGGCTGAGATCGCCCTGCCGTCATCCTGCTATCACGGTTGTCGAGGACCTTGAACGCATCGAGCGACTGAAACTCCACATCCTGAACCTTGGCCACACAGTGCTTGCACAATGCTGGATGGCCGATCGGCTGAGACCGGACCTGACGGTGCGCGAAATCCTGGAACTCGACGGATATCGAAGCTTGCTGACAGAGATTTATGGTTCCGAGGTCGTTCCCGGCTTCAAGGCACGGGGATTGGGGCAGGAAGCGACGGCATACGTGGCGACCACGCTTGAACGGTTCGACAACCCCTTTCTTGACCATCGTCTGAGCGACATCGCCGCCGGTCATCTGGTCAAGGTCCAACGGCGTATCGACGGCTTTCTCCGCTGGGTGCCGGAGGAGCGTCGTGGACAGTCGCCGTCTCTCGCAAAGATTCTCTCGGCGGTTGATCAGAAGGCGGAACGCCACAACGTCGTTCAGTAGTTGCATCGTTGCTGTCGTATTGGCTCACCTGCTTGTGCGATCAAGAGAATCGGAAGGAACAACCGAATGGACCTGTTCAAACTGGATGGCGATGTCGCATTGGTCACCGGCGCCGGCAGTGGCATCGGTCAGGCCATAGCGGTCGGGCTTGCTGAGGCCGGTGCCAATGTCGCCTGCTTCGGTCACCCGTCGAAGGGTGGACTCGAGGAGACGGCGGGAAGGATCACCGCGCTTGGTCGCAAGGCGCTGGCGATAACCGGCTCGGTGACGTCGGAAGCCGATCTCGCCGCCGCCCTCGAGCGTATCGAAAAAGAGCTCGGTGCGCTTACGGTTGCTGTCAACAATGCTGGTATTGGCGGCGCGCATGCGGCCGAGACTTTGCCGTTGGCAACGTGGGAAGAGCTTTACGGTACCAACGTTGGCGGTGTGTTCCTGTCCTGCCAGGCCGAGGCTCGCGTGATGCTGCCGCGCCGCAAGGGATCGATCATCAACGTGGCCTCCATGTCAGGCTCGATCGTCAACCGCGGCCTCCTCCAGACGCACTACAACTCATCGAAGGCAGCGGTCATTCACATGACGAAGAGCCTGGCGATGGAGTGGTCGGACCGGGGATTGCGGCTCAACGTACTCAGCCCCGGCTACACGCTGACCCCGATGAACCGGAGGCCCGAAGTGGCCGAGCAAGTGAAGAACTTCGAGCGCGATACGCCGATGGGGCGCCTCGCGATGCCCGAGGAGATGGTAGGGCCTGCAGTGTTCCTGGCCAGCCGCGCTGCGTCTTTCGTTACGGGCATCGATCTCATCGTCGATGGCGGTTTCGTCTGCTGGTAGCAGAAGCGAAGCACGGTCAAGGTCGAAAGGACGTCGCCGGCCGCCGAGGCCGCGCACCACACGACCCTTCAGGGCAGTCCGCACGATCTTTCTCGTTGGGCACATCAGAAATCGGGACTTATCAAGGCGGTGATCGCCTTTTAGCGCCTAAAAAGCCTCTGCTTGCCGGCAACAGGTCTGGGGGGCGGCCTTAATCCGCTTGCCTGGCGTCACGTCTCAAAGAAAGTCAGAAGTTCGAGAAAGGCCGTTGCAGCGCCGTTGACGGGAGCCGCCCCTTCTCCGCGCAAGTGAGCCACCACCAGTTCCCAACAGATGACGGGCTCTGCCATGTCCGAAATGGCGATCCTGGGTGTGCGCATCTCGGCAATCGTTTCGGGCAGGAGCGCGATGCCAAGCCCCTTGCTGACCAGGTCGATGATGGTCTCGACATCGGTGACGTCGAAAACGGTTCGCCTTTGGAAGCCTGCCAGGCCGAACGCACGATCGATCAGAGGCCGGGTACCCCAGCCAATCTCGAAATCCACGAAGGGGTAACCTACCAGTTCGTCGAGGGTGACCTCACCTCGTCCGGCGAGCGGGTGGTTCGCAGGTGTGACGACAACCATGTCCTCGCAGGCGACGATCCTGGTGACGATGTCGTCGGGTGGGTCAAGCAACGGCAGGAAGGCAAGGTCCAACTGTCCGGCCCGAAGCTGTCCCATGAGCCCGGCGGAATCACCTTGCCTCAGACGGACTTCGATTCCGGAGTTCGTCCCGTGAAATCGCGAGATGAGGGACGGCAAATCGAGAAAAGCGGGCAGGCTGTGGACAGTCCCGATGGAGATCGAGCCGCTTCGCAGGCCTTCTATGTCGGCGACGGATTCGCGGCCGACATCGATCACCCTCAGGACCTCGCGCGCCTTCTCCAGGAAAACTTGGCCCGCCGGCGTCAACTGAACCTGTCGCGTGCTGCGCACGAAAAGTCGCGCCTGCAGATCTTCCTCGAGTGTTCGAATGGAGGTCGACAGCGCGGACTGAACGATGTGGATCCGCTCTGCCGCGCGCGTGAAACTGCGCTCTTCGGCGACGGCGATGAAATGCTGAAGCTGCCGCAATTCCATGCTGGTCCCCATTTATCTACGGAATAGATCGAGACGATCTGTACTATCTGTTGGACGCGCAAACAACTGTAGCCGATGCTTCTTTACCGCTGGAGATAAATCTCTTGCCAGCCGATTTCGCGCGCCGCGAATTGAGATGAAGAAAAGGAGCTGTTGTGCCGGGGAAACTTGCAGGCAAGGTCGCCATCATATCTGGTGCCAGTTCTGGCATCGGGCAGGCAAGCGCGCGTGACTTGGCACGCGAAGGGGCTCGCCTCGTTCTTTCTGCTCGCCGGCGCGAGCGGCTCGATGCCCTGATCGAGGAAATCCGTGCGCTCGGCAGTGACGCCATCGCAGTCATCGGCGACGCGAGCGACGAGGCGACGGCGCTCAACACGGTAGCGGCAGCCAAAAAGGCGTTCGGCCGCATCGATATCCTCATCAACAATGTCGGCGTCGGCAACTACAAGCCGCTGATCGACACCAGTCTCGAGGACTACGTCGAGATGATGGACGTGAATGTCCGCTCCACCTTCCTTTTCACCCGCCATGTCGTGCCTGTGATGATCGCGCAAGGCGGAGGTCTCGTTCTGATGATTTCCTCGATGGCGGGCGTCTACGGTTTCCCCGGTGAGGCCGTCTATTGCGCAACGAAATTCGCCCAGGTTGGCTTCGCGCAGGGACTGGACAAGGAGCTGCGCCCCCACGGGATCAAGGTGGGCACGATCTGTCCCGGCGGCGTGAAAACCGAATTTGCGATCGGCAAGGGGCGTACGGATGCAAGCGTCCGGGAATCGCAAATGCTGGAAGCGGACGACGTCGCGGCGGCCGTCCTTTTCGCCTGCACCCAACCGGCGGGCTCGCGCATCATTCAGGTGCAGATGCGCACGATGGCCGAGGCGCTCACGTGACGTGAGCCGCCGACCGACGGAGCGCATGTTTCTGATCGATTTGGAGGAAGCGCCGGTACTTACGCCGGTTCTATAAAAGGGGAGAAGTACGACATGAAATATACGGGTCTCGTCGCTGCGGGCGTAGCGGTTGGCATGTTGCTGTCGAGTGCAGCGTGGGCTGCGGACAAGAAGATGATCGTCTGGGTGCCCAACGGGGCATCGGATTTCTGGAAGCTTGCGGAAGCCGGCATGCGCAAGGCGCAAACGGAACTGCCCGATTTCGATCTTGAATGGAAATATCCCGAACGCGCCGATGCTGCCATCCAGCAGCGCCTGATCGAAGATCTGGCTGCGGCGGGCGCCGACGCGATCGCGGTGTCCCCACTCAACCCGAAAACACAGACCGATGCGTTCAACAAGATCGGCTCGCAACTGCCGCTATTCACATTCGACAGCGACGCAGCAGACTCCAAACGCGTTTTCTACATCGGTTCGTCCAACACCGATCTTGGCAAGAACGCCGGTGAACTCGCGGTCAAGGCAATGCCCAAGGGCGGCAAGTGTATGGGCTTCGTCGGCAACACGGGCGCCGACAATGCGCGTGAGCGCATCGAGGGTTTCAAGGCGGCCGCCGGTCCACACAATATCGAGCTCGTCGACGTTCGAACCGACGACCACGACCAGACGCGGGCTCGCGCTAATGTCGACGACACCCTGGTCGCGCACGGGGAAATCGACTGCATGGTTGGCTTCTACTCCTACAACCCGCCGAAGATCTACGAGTCGCTGCGCGACAACGGCAAGCTGGGTCAGATTACCGTCATCGCATTCGACGAAGATCCGATTACGCTCGGCGCAGTCAAGGATGGCTCCTTCGCCGGCACGGTCGTGCAGCAGCCGTTCGAGTGGGCATACCAAGGCAGCAAGCTGTTTGCGGCCTACCTCAACGGGGACAAGTCGGGTGTCCCGGCCAACGGTGTCGACATCATTCCGGGAAAGGTCATCACCAAGGACAATGTCGATGAGTTCAAGGCCGATCTCAAGGCAAAGTTGAGTTCCCAGTGAAGCTGAAATGCCAGCTGATCTGGGGCCCGCAGTCCAACAACGCTCTGATACGCCTTTGCGCTTCAGCAGTATCAGGACCTCCCGGGACTGCGGGCACGCCATCTTGAACGGCGCGTTCCCGACACCCGTTTCGCCTGAGGCCACGCGATTGGACGAACCGTTCCTGAGACTCGCCGGGATTTCCAAGTCGTATCCCGGCGTCCTGGCGCTGTCCGACTTTTCGATGGAGGTGCGGCCCGGCGAGGTCATCGGCCTCGTTGGTGAAAACGGCGCTGGCAAATCCACCTTGATGAAGATCCTGGGCGGCATTGTCGCGCCCGATCGTGGCTCCATCGAAATCGACAGGGTGACCCACGAGGCGCTGGCCATTTCGGCGTCCATGGACGCCGGCATCGCCTTCGTCCACCAGGAGCTGAACCTGTTCGACAATCTGGACGTCGCCGCCAATGTATTTGTCGGTCGGGAACCTCGAACCCACGGATTCCTCAACATTATCGACAGCGCAAAGCTGCATGCGATGGTGCAGCCCTACCTTGACCGGCTGGGCGCCAATTTCCCCTCATCCGCTCCGGTCTCCAGCCTTTCCCTTGCCCAGCGACAACTGGTCGAAATCGCCAAGGCGTTGAGCCTGAACGCCAGGCTGGTGATCCTTGACGAGCCGACATCGAGCCTGCCCATCGCCGAGACCGAGAAGCTGCTCAATGTGATTGCCGGGCTGAAGGCCAATGGCATCGCGGTGATGTTCGTCTCGCACCGGCTCAACGAGGTGGTGCAGGCCAGCGACCGTGTGATCGTGCTGCGCGATGGCCAACTCGTGGGCCACCTCGAAGGCGAGGCGATTACACATGATGCGATGGTGAAGCTGATGGTGGGCCGCGACCTGAAAGTTGGGTATGAGGCGCCGGCGAACGTACCAGGCGAGGTGGCGCTCTCCGTCCGCAATCTCAGCACCAGCACATTCCCCTACGCGCAGGTAAGCGTCGATTTCCACCGCGGCGAAATCCTCGGCCTTGCCGGACTGGTCGGCGCGGGCAGAACCGAACTTGCGCACGCGCTGTTCGGTATCGATCGCAGCGAAGGCGGCACCGTTCTCCTCGACGGCGTGCCGGTACGCTTTGCATCTTCCGCCGAAGCGGTGAAGGCCGGCGTCTATCTGGTTCCAGAGGATCGCAAGCGGACGGGACTGCTGCTCGATCTGGCAATCACCCAGAATATCACGCTGCCGAACCTCGGCGCCTATGTGCGAGGCATCACCGTATCAAACGCTGCGGAGCGGGAACAGGCCGAGCGAAGCCGCGGCGAACTCGACATTCGCGCTCCGAATGTTGGGGTACTCACTGGCTCGCTCTCGGGCGGGAACCAGCAAAAAGTCGTCCTTGCCAAATGGCTGGGGATGAAGCCACGGGTCATCATATTCGACGAGCCGACCCGCGGCATCGACATCGGCGCCAAATCCGAAATCTATCGGCTGATGCGTTCGCTTGCCGATGCCGGCGTTGCTGTCGTGATGATCTCCTCGGACATGGAGGAGGTGATCGGGGTTTCCGATCGCGTGGCGGTCATGCACCAGGGCGGCATCACGGGCATTCTCGCTCGGGACCAGTGCAGCGAGGAAAACATCCTCAGGCTCGCGGTTGGACACTGGCAAGGCTGACAGCAAGCCAATCTGGCTTTCGTTGCAGCCTTCAACGGAAGATCTCGCCAACAGCCAGAAACATGGGCGCTCTCGAAAAGCGCATCCGGGACAATCCGTGGGGGACGATCAATGCTGAATCTCAAAAAAGACGCAGGGCTTTTTGTCCTCATCATGGTGGTGGGTACAGTCGTGGCTGTCATAAACCCACGCTTTCTTTCGCCCATCAACATCGCCAACACAGCCAATCTTGTCGGCCTCTTTGGCGTGTTCTCGATTGCCGAGGGGTTGGTGATCATTACCGGCGGCATCGATTTGTCCGCAGGCTCGGTCATTGCGCTGCTTGGCGTCATTTTCGTCGACCTCATAGCCAATCGCGGTGTGCCTTGGCCGCTGGCCGTGCTCATCGTGGTGTGCATTGGCCTCATGTTGGGTCTGATCAACGGTTTGCTCATCACCAAGAAGCACCTGCAGCCCTTTATCGTGACGCTGTGCGGGCTTCTGATCTATCGTGGGATCGCCCGCTTCTATACCCAGGATGCGACGGCCGGGTTTCCCTACGAAACCCGGTTCGAGGAACTGGAATATCTAACCACCGGGCGCACCGACCTGGTCGCGGTTCTTACCAACAACGCCTACACGTCCATTCCCATTCCACATTCCTTCGTCTTCCTACTCGCGCTGGCCGCGGTGATGTGGGTGGTTCTGCATCGCACCGCCTTCGGACGGTATCTCTATGCTGTCGGCAAAAACGAAGAGGCCGCGCGGTTCTCCGGAATCCGCACCGGCCGGGTCATCATCTCAGCTTACGTGATCTGCGCCGGGCTGACTGCGCTGTCTTCTATCTTTCTTGCCATGTACACACGCTCGATCCTGCCGAGCTCGCACGGCAATTTCTATGAACTCTACGCGATCGCTGCCGCCGTCCTTGGCGGGTTCTCGCTGCGCGGCGGGGAGGGCTCAATCATTGGCGTGGTGCTCGGCACGATCCTGCTGCAGGTGCTGCAGAACCTTGTCAACCTTCTGGGAATTCCCTCCTCGCTCAACTTTGCCGTGAGTGGATCGGTAATCCTGATCGGGGTACTGGCCGACCAGGAATACACAGAATTCCGAAAGCGCCGCGAAGTGATGCGGAGCAGGTTTGCTGCCGCCGAAGGTCGTGCCGTGATGCCAGAGCCAGTGAAATAGGTATTAGCAGCATTGCGATCGGCGAGCTGTCGGCCTGTCGATCTCGTCCCGTCCATCAGGACTTAGGATTGGCTTTCCGCCATGCCTCATATTCATCGCTGGCATCTGGGTGCAGCGGATAATAGCGTTGCAACGACCCGCCCTGCATCAGCTTCTCGCGCGAGAATTCTTCCCAATCGTGATGCTTCTTGGCTTCTTCGATTACGCTTGCGGCCATTGCGACGGGAAGCACCACCACCCCGTCGTCGTCGGCGATGATGATGTCGCCGGGGATCACCGTGACACCGCCGCAGGCAATCGGAACGTTGACGGCGTTGGGATAGATGCTGGTCTGCACATGGTAGTTGGGCGTCCAGCCGCGCAGCCACAGGGGCAGATCGAGCTTTTCGACATTGGGCCGGTCACGCATGCACCCGTCGATGACGATGCCGGCGCCACCCCGACCCTTGAAATACGTCGACATCATATCGCCGAAGACGCCCGAACTCATGTCGCCGCGCGCGTCGACCACGACCACATCGCCCGCCTGCGCGTGATAGAGCACGTGCCGGTGCAGTTGCGTCTCCGGATCGGCATATTCGCCCTCGTTGAACAGGTCCGGGCGCTGCGGCAGGAACTGCAGCGTCAGCGCCGGCCCGACGATCGACTTGCCGTGGTTCTGCGCCACCGGACCGACCATGTGTGGATTGCGAAAGCCCATGTGGCCAAGCGTGCCGGCAACCGTCGCGGCGCCGATCTCCCTCAGCGCGTCGATCAGCTCTTTGGGCGGCCGCGTGATGTCGGGAGTGTGTGTCATCGTGGACTCCGGTTGAATTGGAACTACCAGTTGGTAACGGAACCGTCGCGGCGCCTGAGATGTGGGGCTTCCCAGAAACGCAGACTCTGCGACTGCACCGCCGCTTCGTTGACCTCGACGCCGAGCCCCGGCAGATCGCTGACCGGATAGCAGGCGCCGTCGAGCCGCGGTTGCACGGGGAAGAAGTCTGAACTGTCGAAGCCCAGCTTTTTTTCGGGCTCCCTGGTCTCGAGCCACGCGAAGTTGGGTACCGCGGCGGCGAGATGCACGGTCGCCGCCGTGCACACCGGACCAAGCGGATTGTGCGGCATCAGGTCGACATAGTGCGCCTCGCTCCAGCCAGCGACCTTCATCGCCTCGGTGAACCCGCCGACATTGCAGATATCGAGCCGGTTGAACTGATGGATGCCGCGCTCGATATAGGGCAGGAACTGCCATTTGCTGGCAAATTCCTCGCCAATGGCAAACGGGATGTCGGTCATCGTGCGCAGCGATTCGTAGGCCTCCGGCGTCTCGTCGCGTATCGGCTCCTCGAGGAAATCAAGCACGCCGCGGCCGAGCTTGTTGCAGAAGCTTGCCGCCTCGGCCACCGATAGCCGGTGATGATAGTCGATGCCGAGGACGACCTCGTCGCCCAGCGCCTCGCGTGCCTTGTTCAACATCCTTGCGGTAGCGCCGATCGACTCGCGCGGCTCGAAGATGTCTCTGCTGCTTTGTCCGACGGGGAAGAAGCGGATCGCCTGCCACCCCTGCGCGCGCAGTTCGCGGGCGCGCTCGATGGCAACATCGCCCTCGGCCTCGTCTCCGGTCGAGGCGAAGGTGGGGACGCGGTCGCGCTGCTTGCCGCCGAGCAGCTCGTAGACCGGCACCCCCAGCGCCTTGCCCTTGATGTCGTGCAGGGCGATGTCGATGGCGGAAATCGCCGCCTGCAGAACGCGCCCGCCTTCGAAGTACTGGCTGCGATAAACCTCCTGCCAGATCCGGCCAATCTGCATCGGGTCGCGGCCGACGAGAAACTCGCGATAGTGCTCGACCGCGCCGGCCACGGCCTTCTCGCGACCGCTCAGGCCGCTTTCGCCCCAGCCGAAGATGCCCTGGTCTGTCTCGACCTTGACGAGCATCTGGTTGCGCGTTCCCACCCACACCGGATAGGGCTTGATCGCGGTGATCTTAAGCTTCGCAGTCATTCACGCCCACGCTCGACATGCATCCGTCCCTGTCTCAATCGGCCTTGAGGGCCATTTCGGTTTCGCCGTCGAACAGGTGCATCCGCTCCTGGTCGAACTCGAGCCAGATCTGCTCGTCGGGCGCGACTGCAATGGTTGGCGGCACGCTGACGTTGACGATGGCGCCAGACAGGAACGCCTGCACGAAGGTGACGTCTCCGGTCGGCTCCACCGTGTAGGCCTTGGCCGGGACGCTGCCCGGCACCGCGCTCTTGTGGAGCTTGATCGTCGAGTGACGTGCGCCGAGCACGACTTTCCGGGTCGTTGCCTTGGCAACCTTCCGGGCGTTGGGCTGCGAGAGCTCGAGACGCCAGCCCTCCGCGCCGGTCAACACGGTGTTGCCGTTTGCCGTCGATGCCTCCAGCGCGATAAGGCTCATTGCCGGGCTGCCGATGAAGCTGGCGACGAACATGTTCACCGGATGGGCAAAGACCTGCGCCGGTGAATCATATTGCTGTAGGAAGCCGCCATTCATCACCGCCATCTTGTCGGCCATGGTCACGGCTTCGAGCTGGTCGTGCGTCACATAGATGATCGTCGCCTTGAGGTCCTGGTGGAAGCGCTTGATTTCCGACCGCATCTGCACGCGCAGTTTGGCATCGAGGTTGGAGAGCGGCTCGTCCATCAGGAACACTGCGGGGTCGCGCACGAGGGCACGGCCGAGCGCCACACGCTGCTGCTGCCCGCCCGAAAGTTCGCGCGGCTTGCGCTCGAGCAGGTGCGTCATATCGAGCACCCGCGCCGCTTCCCTGACCTTTTTGTCGATCTCGTCCCTGGGCAGTTTGCGCATCTGCAGCGGGAACGCCAGGTTCTTGTAGACCGATTTCTGCGGGTAGAGCGCGTAGTTCTGGAACACCATTGCGATGTCCCGGTCCTTGGGGTCGAGGTCGTTGACCACCCGGTCGCCGATGACGATGTCGCCCGATGTGATCGGGATCAGCCCCGCGACGAGATTGAGCGTCGTTGTCTTGCCGCAGCCTGAAGGGCCGACCAGTGCAACGAACTCGCCGTCATTGACGGTCAGCGAAACCTCGTTGACGGCTTTGAAGCCGCCATAGGTCTTGACGAGATCTCTCAGGACCACGTGGGCCATCGGCAAAACTCCCTAGAGCATGATGCCGAAAAGTGTGAAGCGGTTTTCGGACGACATCATGCTCTATCTCTTTGATTTAGAGGCGGATTCAGATTTCAGGTCGATTCGACCTGAAATCATCCGGCTCTAGTGCTTGACCGCGCCTTCTGTAAGGGCGCGTACGAAGTATCGTTGCAGGACGAGGAACAGCACCACGACGGGCACGCTCATCATGAAGCTGGCCGCCATCAGGCCCGGAAAGTCCGTTGTATTTTCGGAGAAGAAACGCTGGATGCCGACCGGCAGCGTCAGCTGCTCGTTCTTGGAGAGAAAGGTGTAGGCGTAGATATACTCGTTCCACGCGCCGATGAAGGAATAGATCGCGGTGGCGATGATGCCCGGCGTCGAGAGCGGCATCACGATCAGAATGAAGGCCTGGAACCGCGTTGCCCCATCGATGCGCGCCGCCTGCTCGAGCTGCACCGGGATGTTGTCGTAGAAGCCCTTGAGCAGCCAGATCGCCAGCGGCAGGCCGAAAGTGAGATAGGTGAGGATCAGCGAGCCATGCGTGTTCACCAGCCCGAGCATGCGCATCAGGATGAAAAGCGGCACGAGAAAGATCACCGCCGGGAACATGTTGCGCAGCAGCACGGCGAAGAACAGGAAGTTCCGGCCGGGGAAACGGAAACGCGAAAACGCGTAGGCCGCAGGGACAGCCACGATCACTGAAAGGATCGTCGTGGCGGTCGACACGAAAAGGCTGTTCCAGAAGAAGCGGAGGAAGTCCTGGCCGACGCTGTTCTGCGGATCGAGCAGCTTCTGATAGCTGGCGAGGGTCGGCTCGTCCGGCCACCATTGCGGCGGGAATTGCATCGCCGCGAACCCGGACTTGATCGACGTAAGCAGCATCCAGACCATCGGCAATGCGGTGTAGAGGAGCATGAACACGAGGAAGATGCGCCCCGCCCACCGCCATCCGTCGACGCGCATGCGCCGACCTGTCTGACCTCGGGGGACTGTCTCGGTGATCGTGCTCATGCGCCCCCCTCTTTGCGATCGTTGCCGCTGAGCGCACGGACGTAGAAGTAGCCAAGCGTCATCAGCATGAGGAACAGCAGCACCGAATAGGCGGAAGCCACCCCCCAAAGCTGTCGTCCGAAGGCAAGCTCGTAAATGTGGGTGATCCAGATATGCGATGCATTGGACGGTCCGCCGCCGGTCATGATCCACGGGATGATGAAGGAATTGAAATTGGCAACTGCGAGCAGCAGGATCGTCACCGTCGAGACGCTGCTCAGATGCGGGAACGTAACGTGCCAGAAGCGCTGCCAGGCACTGGCCCCGTCGACTTTTGCGGCGCTCAGCAGCTGTTCGGGAACTGTCTGCAGGCCGGCCATCATCATGATCATGGCAAACGGAAACTCGCGCCAGATATTGACGACAATCAGGGAGGGCAGCACCGTGCTGACGTTGTCGATGAAATTCGGCGGCCGGTCGGCCAATCCGAGGCCGACCAGCACCGCGCCGATGATCCCGAAGTCCGAATGATAGATCCACTTCCAGATGTAGGAGGCGGCGACCGCGCTGATGACCCATGGAATGATCAGGATGGCGCGCATGACACCACGGCCGACAAAGTCGCGGTGGAGCGCCAGCGCTGCGCCAAACCCCAGGACGAAGGAGATGAACGTCGACGCCAGCGTCCAGATCAAAGTGTTCCAGGTGACTTTCCAGAACACCCGGCTGGTGAGGATGGCCGTGTAGTTGTCGAAGCCGATGAAGGTCTTGTCGCGGAGCTGCAGGCCAGGCGGCGTCTTAAAAAACGACAGCTCGATCGTGTAATAGATCGGATAGGCGATGACGATGAGCATCACGGCAATCGCCGGCAGCACGTATGCGTAGTCGGCGCGGTGCCCCCACACATTCCGCAGCACGCCGGACCAGCCGGTTTGCAATGTTCGGCGAGCCTCGGCCTTGCCGGTCATGATCGTCACTGTGGCGCGCCCTTGTTTTCTCGGAGCTAGCCGGCTGCACCGTCGGCACAGCCGGCCAGATCGTGTGTCAGGCTCAGGCTAGAGTTTGCCTTCCATCAGGTTCTTTACCTTCTCCGCCGCGTCGTCCGCTGCCTGGTCGACGGTCATCGCTCCGGTCAGGGCATTCTGCAGCATATCCGGGACGATGATGTTCATGATCTCCGGGGCCTGCGGCAGTGCTGGAAACGGGATGCCGTATGGCAGCATCGAGGTGGTGACATCGAGGAACTTGATCTTCTCCAGGCGTTCCTTCATCCATTTGGTCTTGAAGCCGTTGAGGTTGCCCGGGTTCGAGCCGGCATAGGCCATCTTCAGCGACCATTCGGGGCTGGTCCACATGCAGATGATCGCCTTTGCAGCCGGCTCGTCCACCTTGCCGCCCTCGACATATTCGGGCTTCAGGATGTGGATGTTCGAGCCGCCGAACACGACGGCGCGCTTGCCGTCGGGACCGGTCGGGATAAGACCGTAGCGCATGTTGTCGATGACGGTCTGCGCCTTGTCCTTGTCGGTGCCTGTCGCCTTCTTCTGCAGGTCGAGCATGACGTTGTAGTCGGACGGGTGCGAGATCATCATGCCAAGCTGGCCGGCGACGAACAGGGGCTGGTTATCGGCCTGCTGGTTGGTGAGTGCCGAGACCGGAACCGACTTGTCGCGAACATACATATCGTACGAGGCTTGCAGCGCCGCCTTGCTTTGCGGGGTATTGAGTTCGACCTCCTTGTAGGTCGGGCTCGCCGAGGCTTCATCGAAGACGCCGCCGCCATAGCCCCACAGCTGCGGCATGAAACGGTACGGCGTGTTGCCGGCGTTCTTGCGGGCCACGAGACCGTAACCGGCAATGCCGAGCTTGTCGTGAATCTGCTTGGAATACTTGACGACGTCGTCCCAGGTTGCCGGAGCCTTGTCCGGATCGAGGCCTGCTCGCTTGAAGATATCGGCGTTCCAGATGAACGCCATCGTCTCGTTGTTGGTCGGAATGCCGTAGGTCACGCCATCCCAGGTCACGGCCTTCATGGCGCCGGGCCAGAAATCCTCGGTCGAATACCCCACATCCTCGGGTTTCAGCGGCTCCAGATAGCCCTTTGAAGCGAACTCGGTGCCACCCAGGATTTGCAGGCGGACCGCCATCGGCGCGGCATTGCCCAGCAGCGCGGTACGGAACTTATCGAGCAGGTCGTTATAGGTGAGGGCCTGTTCCTCGAGCTGGATGTTTGGATAGGTCTTACGGAAGGTCTCGAAGAACTCCTTGTAGTACTGGCGCAGGAGGTCGGGGTCGCCCTCGAACACACCCTGGTACCAGAAGGTCAGTCGCCCCTTGTAGTCGAGCGGAGTGACCTTGCCGCAATCGGCCGCCGTATCAAACTCCTGTGTGCCTGCAATGGAGCGCACATACTCCGGCGACCATTTGCTCAAATCGACCGGCGGCGCGCCCAGCGCCGACGCCGACATCAGCGACACCATTAATGCAGTGGAGACAGTGCCGCGCAGGACGGCACCGCCGAGTGTGATCCTCGTCATAGGTATCCTCCAGGTTCTCTCCCATGCCGCTCTGCGTCGAGGCAGGCGGTCTCATTCGTTCGATCGCGGGACGTCTGCTGTTTTATGTATCCCTTCGGTCACTTCGTACGTTTTCAGATAGTGGATTACGTGTCAACGCGCTAAATCGTACATTGTTTATGGAAACCGTGCGTGATATCGAGCAAGGCGTGTATTAATTTGGGGAGCCGGCCTTGGCCGAAACAAGCGATTTCAAAGCAGAACCGCCCGAGGGGATTGACCCCATCGGGGCCTCCAGCGAGGGAGCCTCGCTCTATCAGCTGATCAGGGAAGACATCATTGAGGGACGGCTCGCCGCCAACGAGCGGCTTGTGGTGACCGATCTTGCCCGCCGTCACGGCACGTCGACCAACCCCGTGCGCGAGGCCCTGCAGCTCTTGCGCGGGGAGGGGTTTGTCACCTTCCTCCCCAATCGCGGCGCGCGCGTCCGGCCGATAGATCAGGATTTTGTCCGGGATATCTACGAGATCGGGGTCCTGATCGAGCCGGCTCTGACGCGATGGTTTGTGAATATGGCGACTGGAGAGGACATTGCCGAACTCGAACGCATCCAGGGCCTGATTGAAGAGAACAACTTTGCCGACACGTTCCAGCACAGTGAGCTAGATACCGCCTTCCACACCGTGATGTACCAGCGGCACTACAATCGCCATGCCGCCGAGCTTTGGTGGAAGCATCGCGAAGTGCTGCGAGCCGTGAGCCGGCGTTTCAATTTCACGCTTGCCCGGCGTGCCGCGATCATTCGCGAGCATCGCGAACTCATCGCGCATGTAAAAGCGGGAAATGCCGACGAGGCAGCCGAACTGATAGCACGCCATGTCGAAGGCTCTGGCCGGCATGTCCTCGAACACATGCGAGCACGCAACGCTGCCCGGGCAGGATAGAAGATCCGGTCTGGACAGCGCCAGCCTGACCCATTCCAGAAGAGGTAATTGAGATGAAGATCACGAGCATCCGGCCGTGGCTGATCAAGTCCGATGCTTCCTACTGGGGAGAGTATCTGTTCGTCGAAGTGACGACCGACGAGGGGGTGAGCGGTTGGGGAGAGATCACCACCACGACCAGGCTCGCCAACCGCGCTCTCTGCACGATCCTGCGGCAGATAGGCATCGCCCTGACCGGCGAGGACCCAGCGCGCATCGAGCACCTCTGGCACAAGGTTTTCCGTAGCTTCACCTACATGGGCAGCCGCGGCGCCGCCGTCGAATGCGTGAGCGCCATCGACATCGCCCTCTGGGACATCCGGGGCAAAGTCCTTGGCAAGCCGATCTACGAGCTGCTGGGCGGACCGGTGCGTGATGAAATTTCGCTCTACACCCATCCCAACCAGGCCAAATTTACCAGCAAGGAGGCTGTGGTCCGCGAAATTCTTGACATCGTCGAGTCCGGACACACGGCGCTGAAGTTCGACCCTTTCCCGCACCAGGGCCGCAGCCCCGACGGCCAGTCGCGCGAACAGCGGGACGGCTACCTCGATGGCGGCATGACGCGCAAGGACGAGCGCGAGGCGGCCGAACTGACCGCGCTGATCCGCGAAACGGCGGGCCCCGATGTCGACATCCTCATCGATGCGCATGGCCGCTTCGACGTTCCCACTGCCATTCGCCTCTGTCGCAGCCTCGAGGAGGCCGGCCAGATCGACTGGTTCGAGGAGCCCTGTCCGCCCGAGAGCCTCAACGCCCTCAAGCAGGTGCGCGAGAAGGTCAGTGCCGCTATCTCATGGGGCGAGCGCGGCCACACCAAGTGGGATTTCGTCCCGGTGCTGGAGAACAAGCTCGCCGACTACATCATGCCGGACGTCACCTGGACCGGCGGCATTACCGAGCTCAAGAAGATTTCCGCCCTCTGCGAAGCCTACTACATCCCGGTCTCGCCGCATGATGCCGCGGGGCCGATCAATGTGGTTGCCGGCGCGCAGGTGATGATGACCGTTCCCAACTTCTACAAGCTCGAGACGTCGGAGTGGAACCTGGGCAAATATGATCACCTCATCGACACACCGCTCGACGTCTCGAACGGCAGCCTCAAGCTGACGTCGAAGCCTGGTCTCGGTGTCGAGATGGACCGCGACTACCTGCAGGCGCACGAGATAGAGCTGGGCTAGCAACGCTCCAAGCCGGCGCAGCATGCGGACTACAAGCCCCGCCGACCAGTACGAGGACAAGCATGCCAAAGACGAGTGTAGCCGGCGATGCTCTCAATCGGGTGAACACGAACTCCCGGCCGTCCGACCTTCGCATCACCGACATAAGGGTGGCTGAAATCGTCGGCGCGCCATTCACCTCGGCGTTGCTCAAGATCTATACCAACCAGGGGATCGTCGGGCTTGGCGAGGTGCGCGACGGCGCCAGCGCCACCTATGCGCTGATGCTCAAAAGCCGGCTGCTTGGCGAGAACCCTTGCGACATTGACCGGCTGTTCCGCCGCATCAAGCAATTCGGTGCGCACGGCCGGCAGGGCGGCGGCGTGTCGGCAGTCGAGATCGCGCTGTGGGATCTCGCCGGCAAGGCCTATGGCGTGCCCATCTACCAGATGCTCGGCGGACGGTTCCGCGACAAGGTGCGCGTCTATTGCGACACCGACGCGGACAAGCCCAGCGGCACCGAGACCGGCAAGCGGCTCAAGGCGCGGATGGATCTCGGCTTCACCTTCCTCAAGATGGACCTCGGCCTGGCGCAGGTCTCGCACATCCCGGGCGCGGTGGTGGCGCCGGCCGGCGTGCTCGACGGTTTCCGCGCGCATGCCGCTCGCGGCCCGGCACGCACGCTGGACGAGCGCCGCGCGCGCAACGCCGCCTATGACGCGCAGAACGTCCCGCATCCCTTTACCGGCCTCCACTTCACCGAAAAGGGCATCGACCTGCTCGACCAATATATCCACGAAGTCCGCGAAGTGATCGGCTACGAGATCCCGCTCGCCATCGACCATGTCGGCCACATCTCGCTGCAGGACGGCATTCGCCTCGCCCGGCGCATCGAGAAATACGCACCAGCCTGGCTCGAGGACGTGATTCCCTGGCAATACACCGAGCAGTATCGGCAGCTGCAGCAGGCCACCTCCGTGCCGATCTGCACTGGGGAAGACATCTACCTCAAGGAAGCATTCGAGCCGCTGCTCAACGCAGGCATCTCGGTCATCCACCCGGACTTGCTTACGTCAGGCGGCATTCTCGAGACCAAGAAGATCGGCGACGCGGCGCAGGACCATGGCGTTGCCATGGCCATTCACATGGCGGAAAGCCCGATCGCCGCGATGGCGGCCGCGCATGTCGCGGTGGCCACGGAAAACTTCATGGCGCTCGAATATCACAGCGTCGAAGTGGAGTGGTGGGACGACATCGTCACCGGCTTGCCCAAGCCGCTGGTCAAGGACGGGTTCATCACAGTGCCGGACAAGCCGGGACTGGGCATCGACGACGTGGTCGACGAGGTGATCAGCCGGCATCTGCAGCCCGGTGTCACGGGGATATGGCAATCCACCGAGCATTGGGACAATGAATATAGCTGGGACCGGACTTGGAGTTAGCCCAGACCTCCTGCCATCATTCCCCAGGCTCACAGGGCCAACGACCGACCATTCGTGTCGACCTCTCCCAAGGGTGCAAAGAAAGAAACGGACGAAACCATGATCTACGAACTGCGTATCTATGACTGCCTGCCGGGCAGGCTGCCGGGTTTGCTCAAGCGCTTTTCCGACCAAACGCTGGCCATCTGGGAGCGGCATGGCATCCGCCAAGCCGGGTTTTTCACCACGGCGATCGGCGAAAACAGCAATCGCCTCACCTATTTCCTCGCCTGGGAATCGCTGGCCGAGCGTGAGGCGAAATGGGCGGCTTTCGTCACCGATCCGGCATGGCACAAGGCCCGGGACGAGTCTGAGCGCGACGGGCAGATCGTTGCCAATATCAGCAGCCAGCTGCTCACGCCGACAGCGTTCTCGTCTGTGAAATAGGACTGCGCCATGAAGATCACCGACCTGCGCTGTGCCGTCATCGGCAAGCATCCGATCGTCCGCGTCGTCACCGACGAAGGTCTCTACGGCCTTGGCGAGGTCGAGTACACCAAGCCTTATCTCAAACCCTTTGTGCTGCATTTCCGCGAGGCACTGATCGGCGAGGACCCGACCGACGTCGAGCGCGTCATGCTGAAGATCCGCCAGAGGGGTTCGTTCAAGCCCTATGGCGCCGCCGTCAGTGCTATAGAGCATGCTCTGTGGGACATCGCCGGCAAGGCGGCCGCCGTTCCGGTCTACAAACTGCTCGGCGGGAAGGTCCGCGACCAGGTGCGGGTCTATAACGGCTCGATCCGCCGGAAGCGCACCGGCGACCGGCCGGAGGATTACGCCGCTGACGTCAAATGGATGGTGGAGCAGCCGCAGAACTTCTTCATGGTCAAGCAAGGTATCTCATTCCATTCCAACATGAAGGACAGCATCGAGGGCTTTCACTACGGCGTGACGCAGAAGAAGGCCGGCTATCACGGCGCCATGGATCAGGGCATGATCAGCGAGCGCGGTTTCAACCACATGCTCGACTGCGTGATCGCGATGAAGGAAGTGCTGGGCGACAATGTCAGCCTGGCGCTCGACTGCGGCCCGGGTTGGATGCTGCCCGATGCGATCAAGTTCGCTCGCGCGGTCGAGAAGTACAATTTGATGTGGCTCGAGGACATGCTGACCGGCGATTATGTGCCGTGGGTCAATCCGCAGGCCTATCGGGAGCTGACCACCTCCACCTCGACGCCAATCCATACCGGCGAGCAAATCTACCTCAGGCACAATTTCAAGGAACTGATCGAGACGCAGGCGGTGCGCATCATCGGCCCCGATCCCGCCGATGTCGGCGGCATTGCCGAGCTGAAATGGATCGCCGAACACGCCTACATGCACTCGATCCTGATGGCGCCGCACGGTACTGCCAACGGCCTGCTCGGCCTTGGCGCGCTGATCAATGTCTGCGCCACCTTGCCCGCCAACTACATCGCTTTCGAATATCCGAGCGCCTCCGACCCCTGGTGGGAGGACATCGTCATTGGGCTGCCGAAGCAGGTGGTGACGGATTCGATGATCGACGTGCTCGAGGCTCCAGGATTGGGCGTCGACATCGACGCCGCAGGCGCGAAAAAGTATCTTGGCGAAGAAGACGCGGGCTTCTTCGACTGATTGTGCCAGCCTGGGCGAGCTGGCCGCGTTCGCTCGTGGCCGTTGCCTGTTCCTGCAAGCAGCTGTCCTACGCCCTTGCTTTGCCTGGAGACGGACTGCGAAAACGAGTGATAAGGTCGGCCTGCGCCCAGAGTCAAAGATGGGCCGGGAGTACGGAAAATGGCACACCGAATGGGCACCGCAATGCTTGGCTTCTCGGCCCTTGCCCTGGTCGCGTGCCAAGCCGCCCCTGAAACGCGGCAACCCGCCGCTCTCGAACCTGGGACAGAATCTGGTCCTACTCCATCCCAACCTGCCTTGGGTCCCGCCGTCGTTTCTTCCAGTTCGGCAAGCATGGATCAATCCGTGGCGATCACGCCTCCTGGCAAGGGCATTCCAGCAAAATACGCTGCTTTTTCGGGCCTGTGGGCCGGACGATTGGAAGGGACCTACGAAGCCAAACTTGCTGTCCAGACGATTGCTTCCAATGGAAAGGTGACGGCCACCTATGCGTGGGGAAATCTGGCCGACAACTATCCGGGAGAGGCAGCCGGCGCAGGTAGAATTACAGGCACCACGTTGAAGCTTGGACGCCTCCCGAATGGCGCCGACCTCAGCTTTGCGATGCTGCCCGACGGAACCCTAGCCGCAACCGTTGCGCTTGCGGGCCAGACCTACACGGGCACGTTCGTCAGGCAATAGTTGCGCACGCAGCCGCGGATCAACCAAAGTGACCTGAGGTTCTGCCAGCGCATTGATTAAATCAGATATCCCGATATACAAGACAGTTTCGGGTACAGATTTTGGCGTGGGCTGGGAATTCCATGAGCAGCAATTTTCTGGTGATCGAACCTGAGGAAGGCATCGCCGTCCTCAAGGGGCTGGCCTCCTTGGCGCGAATTTCCATGCTGAAACTGCTGCATGAAAAAGGGCCGATGAATGTCAACGACATCGCTGCCGTGCTGTCGCTGCCGCAATCGACGGTCTCGACCAATATCCAGGTGCTCGAGGATGCGGGCCTGATCCGGACCGAGAACCAGAAGGCGAAGAAAGGCAGCCAGAAGATTTGTTACCCGACCGCCGAGGAAGTGCTCGTGGTGTTCAAGAGCGAGTATCGCGCGGTCAAGAACAACGCCATCGAAGTGTCGATGCCGATCGGGCTCTACACTGGTTTCGAGGTGACGGCACCCTGCGGCCTGTGCTCTCCAGATGGCATTATCGGTCTGCTCGACGTACCGAATACTTTCCTCGATCCGGACCGTATGAAGGCTGGGCTGCTATGGTTCACGCGCGGCTTTGTCGAGTATCAGTTTCCCAACAATGCCAAGCTCGCCAATGCCGAGATTACCGAGCTCGAAGTGGGGATTGAACTGTCCTCGGAGGTGCCGGGCACCAGCGCCGACTGGCCCTCCGACATCACGCTGACGATCAATGGCGTCGATGTCGGCACCTGGACGTCGCCCGGCGATTTCGGCGACAAGCGCGGCGTCTTCACGCCGGCCTGGTGGAAGCTCAAGGGCTCGCAATATGGTAAGCTGAAGAACTGGCGAATTTCCGCTGACGGCACTTACGTCGACGGGGTCAGGATTTCCGAAACCAGCCTCGCCGCGCTCGACCTCAAGGGCCATCATTCAATCCGCATCCGCATCGGCGTCAAGGACGACGCCAAGCGCCCCGGCGGGATCAACATTTTCGGCAAGGGATTTGGAAACTACGACCAGGATATTCTGCTCAGGATCAAAACCGGTTGATATCATCAAATCGGGTTTCGAAGATAACGCAGCAATTTCAGTCATTTGCTCACATTGATGACCGAGGCTGCAGTTAAATTGTCAGACATTTGGCTGTTTTTGACTTGACGGATGGGTGCTGCTTCCCTTTGATATCGGACAAGATGATTTAAATCATCATTTGTGATATCATGGGAGGAAAACGCATGAAGGCAGCCGTCACGGCGCATCCGCACTATGTCGTCTCGAAAATCGATCCGAGGCTCTATGGGTCCTTTATCGAGCATCTCGGGCGTGCGGTTTACACCGGCATCTATGAGCCGGGCCATCCGACGGCAGATGCCAATGGCATGCGTCAGGACGTCATCGATCTGGTCAGGGAACTCAATGTTCCGATCGTGCGCTATCCCGGCGGCAATTTTGTTTCCGCCTACAATTGGGAAGACGGCGTCGGCCCCAGGGAAGAGCGGCCGGTGCGCCTCGACCTTGCCTGGCATACGTCGGAAAGCAACGAAGTCGGCCTGCATGAATTTGCCGACTGGTGCGCCTCCGCCAACACCGAGATGATGCTGGCCGTCAATCTCGGCTCGCGTGGCCTCGATGAAGCCCGCAACCTTCTGGAATACGCCAATCATCCTGGCGGCAGTGAGTGGAGCGACAAGCGCATCGCCAACGGCCGCAAGCAGCCCTTCGACGTCAAGCTCTGGTGTCTCGGCAACGAAATGGACGGCCCCTGGCAGATCGGCCACAAGACCGCCGACGAGTATGGCCGCCTGGCCCACGAGACCGCCAAGGCGATGCGCGCCTTCTCCAAGTCGCTCGAACTCGTGGTCTGCGGTTCTTCGAATGCCAGGATGCCGACCTATCCCGAATGGGAAGCGGTGGTTCTCGACCACACCTACAACGAGGTCGACTACATCTCGCTGCATATGTATTTCGACAACGAAGCCAATGATGCGCCGAACTACCTCGCCATGAGCGAGAAGCTCGACGACTACATCGTCTCGGTCTCAGGCGTCATCGACTACATCAAGGCCAAGAAGCGCTCCAGCAAGCAGGTCTACATCTCGTTCGACGAATGGAACGTCTGGTACCATTCCAAGGAGCAGGACAAGAAAATCCTCGGCGGCAATGACGGCTGGCCCTTTGCCCCGCCACTGCTCGAAGACATCTACAATTTCGAGGACGTGCTGCAGGTCGGACTGATCCTCAACACCTTCATCCGCCGTTCCGACGTCGTCAAGATCGCGTGCATGGCGCAACTGGTCAACGTCATCGCACCGATCATGACCGTTCCCAATGGCCCGGCATGGCGCCAGACGATCTTCTATCCCTATCTCTATGCCTCGATCTACGGCCGCGGCAACGCGCTGGATCTCAAGGTCGAAAGCCCGACCTACAAGTCCAACGTCGCCGGCGACGTTGCCTATGTCGACGTCGCCGGCGTGCATGACACGCAAACCGGGCATGTCACCTTCTTCGCCGTCAACCGCCATCCGGACGAGGCAATCGAAACCGTCATCGACATCAGCGGTTTCGGCACGGGCGACATCGTCGATCACCAGGCGATCACGCACGCGGATCTGAAAGCCGTCAACTCGGCCGGGAACCCCGGCAATGTCGGCCCCAGGAAGGGGGAGGGCGCCTCGCTGGCTGGCGACAAGCTCCGCCTGTCGCTGCCGGCCTATTCCTACCAGATGATCCGCCTGAAGCTCTGACTTCAGGCGGATTGTCGGAAAGTGCATGCGCTGAGGAGGAGCGTCGACGTGACGGCCGATATCGAGATCAGGAATGTGAGCAAGCGGTTCGGTACCATGTCGGTGCTTGAGGACCTGTCGCTTTCCATCAAGGCACGTGAATTCATCGTGTTCCTTGGACCGTCCGGCTGCGGAAAATCGACGCTGCTGCGCATGATCGCCGGCCTCGAAACCGTCGACAGCGGCGAGATCGCCATCAACAACGAACGCATCGACCACCTGCCGCCGGGCAAGCGCGGCATTGCCATGGTGTTCCAGTCCTATGCGCTTTATCCGCATATGAGCGTGCGCGACAACATGGCCTTCGGGCTTGAGAACGTCGGCATGTCGCGCGAGGTCATCGACGCGCGGATCAACGAGGCCGCCCGCATCCTCGAAATGCCGCATCTGCTCGAGCGCAAGCCTGGCCAGCTCTCCGGCGGCCAGCGCCAGCGTGTCGCCATCGGCCGGGCGATCGTCAAGGAGCCCAAGGCCTTCCTGTTCGACGAGCCGCTCTCCAATCTCGATGCGGCGTTGCGCACCCGCACCCGCCTCGAACTTGCCCAGCTTCACCAGCGCCTGCAATCGACGATGATCTTCGTCACTCATGATCAGGTCGAGGCCATGACGCTCGCCGACCGCATCGTCGTCATGAACAATCGCAGGATCGAGCAGATCGGCTCGCCGATGGAGATCTACGAACGCCCGGCGACCAGATTTGTCGCCGGCTTCGTCGGCGCCCCGGCGATGAATTTTGTCGAGGCGACGCTCGACAGATCGGGAGACAATGCCGCCGCCAGCTTTGCGGACGGCATATCGGTCCAGACCGGGGTCGCCTCCACCCAGCTGAGCGACGGCAGGTACAGCTTCGGCATCCGTTCGGAAGATGTCCGCATCGTTGCCGCCGGACAGGGCAATGCCGACGGCGTGGTCGATGTGCTCGAGCGGCTCGGCGAACGCACCTTGGTCTACGCGCGGCTGGGCGACGGCCAGCAGATCGTCGCCTCCGATGCCGGCAACAGCCGTGTCGCGGTCGGCCACAAGGTCGGGCTCGCCTTCGACGGCCAGAAATCACATCTGTTCAACGAGACCGGCCGCGCCTGGCATGCGGGGGAGGCCTGATATGGCTGACCGGCTGACGATGCCGCAGACCGCGACGCCGGCCGCGAGCGTCAGGGCCCCAAGCGTCGACATCTACGCGCCGCAATGGCGAAACTTCATGTTCGTCGCGCCATTCCTGTTCTTCTTCACGACGCTGCTCGTCTTCCCGCTGCTGTGGGGAATGTGGCTGAGCTTCCACAAGGCCGACACCTTCTCGTCCGGAAATTTTGTCGGGTTCGGCAACTATGTCAGGCTGTTCCACGACAAGGTGTTTTTGCAATCGGTCTGGAACACCTTCTACTTCGTGCTTCTGACGGTGCCGACACTGGCGCTGATCGGCCTGTTTCTCGCGCTTTGCCTCAACCGCCGCACCCGCACCGCCGCCGTGCTGCGGACCTTGTTCTTTTCTTCCTCGGTGCTGTCGGTCACCATCGTAACACTGATCTGGCGCATCGTGTTCATTCCGAATGTCGGCCTGCTGTCGACGATCTACGGATGGTTCGGCGCCACTGCGCCGGCTTTCATTTCCGATCCCAGCCTTGCGATGATCGGCATCGCCATTGCCACCATCTGGTGGTGCATCGGCCTGCCGATGATGCTCTTTCTCTCGGCCCTGCAGCAGATCCCGCAGGATATCTACGAAGCAGCAGCGCTCGACAATGCCAACCGCTGGCAGACGCTGCGCTCGATCACCCTGCCGTCGATCAAGCGCACCTTCATCCTGGTGATCATTGTCCAGATCGTGCTGCAATTTCAGCTGTTCGGCCAGGCCTGGCTGATGACGCGTGGCGGCCCGAACAACCTGACCAAGCCGATCGTTCTCTACATCTACGACACCGCATTCCGTCGCTGGGATCTGGGCCTGGGTGCCGCGGCATCGGAAATCCTGTTCATCCTCATCCTGATCGCGGCCATGGCCCAATATCTCGTCACGCGCAACAAGGCGGATCAGCCATGAGAGCGCCAGCCATTTCCATCAGCGGACGCGCATTTGGCGACCGCGTGTTGCTGGCTCTCGTCATCCTGCTTTCGATGGTCATGATCGCGCCGGTGCTGTGGGTCATCGGCCTGTCGCTGAAGGACAATGTCGAGCTGATGGCCGATCCGAATTCGGTCTTTCACGCGCCCTACACGCTCAAGAACTACATCAACACCATCGGCACCTCGTCGGTGTTCGTCTGGGTGTTCAACAGCATCATCGTCTCGGGAGGATTGACGCTTGGCACGCTGGTCCTGTCGTCGCTCGCCGGCTACGGTTTTGCGCGGCTGAATTTCCCTGGCCGAAACATCCTGTTCGTCATCGTGCTCTTCGGCCTGGCGGTTCCCGAACAGGCCGTGCTGGTCGCCCGCCACCAGATCTTCAGCCTATTGAAGTTCCACAACACCTATCACGGGCTCATCCTCCCGGGCCTGTCGGCTTCGTTCGGCGTCTTCCTGATGACCCAATATTTCAAGGCCATCCCGAAGGAGCTGGACGAAGCCGCCATGCTGGACAATGCCAGCCGGTTCAGGATTTTCTGGAAGGTGCTGCTGCCGCTCACGGTGCCCGCGCAGGCAACCCTCGGCATCTTCACCTTCCTCGGCGCATGGAACGACTATCTGTGGCCGCTGATCTCGGCGACCAAGCAGGACATGTATACACTGACCGTCGGCATGGCCTCGACGCAGACCAATTTCGCCCAATCCGAAGGCATCGGCTTCCTGATGGCGCAGGCGGTGTTCGCCGGCGCGCCGATCCTCATCGTCTATCTGTTTTTCCAGAAATACATCGTCACGGCCGTATCCGGCGCTGCGGTGCGATGACGAGATTGCCTGACGGCGCAGGAGCGCGCCGCGGTGATGGAACGCATGACGCCAATCCAGGGTGGAGTGGCGGAAAACTCAGGAGGAGGAACTGACATGAAAATGAAGAGAATGCTGCTTGCCGCGGTCTCCGCGGGGGTAATGATGCTGGCCAGCCCGAGCCTTGCGGCAACCGAGCTGACCGTGCAGCGCTTTTTCGGTGCTTGCGATGCCGATTTCGGCACCAACACCGATGTCACCAAGGCCGTCGGCGAATGTGGCATCATCACTTCGCTGATCAACAAGTTCAATGCCGACAATCCCGATGTGCACGTCACGGTCTCCACCGTGGAATGGCCGGGCTATGACCAACTGACGGCGCAGTTCGCTTCGGGCGATGCTCCCGACATCGTCACGATCCATGAATCGGCGCTTTCCGACTACCAGTCCAAGGGCCTGTTGATGCCGCTCGACGATCTCTTGAAGTCCGTTGGCGTGACGCCTGACGCCTTTACCGATGCGGCGCGCAACGGCGCCACCAAGGACGGCAAGATCTACGGCCTGCCGATCGACAGCTGGACGATGCTCTATCACATCAACATGGATCTCTTTAAGCAAGCCGGCCTCGTCAACGCCGACGGCACGCCGATGCTTCCGAAGTCACCAGAGGAATTGCTCGCCCAGGCCGAACAATTCAAGCAGAAGACAGGCAAGCCCTATTTCGTCCAGAACCTGGCGAATGAGACGGCGCTCTACACCCGCAATCTCTACACCTATCTCTTCCAGCAGGATTCCGACTTCTTTGCCGACCCGAAGCATGTGAAATTGAACACGCCGGAAGCCAAGAAGGTCGTGGAGATGTACAAGGCGATCTTCGACAAGGGCTACACCACCAAGGACCTCGACTATGGCGGCGCGATCAACGCTTTCCTCGCTGGCGAAGGTGGCGTCCAGCTCAACGGCACGTGGGTTGTCGGTGACAACAACGCCCAGTCCGAAACCAAGGGCACTGCGCTCAACAAGGGTGGCTATGCGGTCTACCCATATCCGCAGCTGTTTGGTGGTGCCCATGCGCAATATGCCGACGGCCACACCTGGGCCGTGTCGCAAAAGGACCGCACGCCTGAGCAGACCGCGGCCATCGGCAAGTTCCTGAAGTTCTTCGCCGACAACGACTTCGAATGGTCGCGCACCGGCCATCTGCCGGCTTACAAGGCCATCATCACCTCCGATGCCTTCAAGGCGCTGCCACATCGCAACACGATCTCCGCCGTCGCCGATCTCGGCAGGCCACTGCCGTCAGCGGTACAACGTCAGTTTGCGATCCAGGACATTGTCGGCGAAGAGATGAGCGCTGCAATCACCGGCCAGAAAGACGTCGATGCCGCGCTTGCCGACATGGAAAGCCGCGTCAACGAATTGCTCGCCAACATTTGACCGCGGAGGCGAATGCTCCGCTCCACCCCACGGCTGGAAACATTCATGGGGTGGAGCGAGCAATCTCCTTTGTCCATGCAGGACCATTCCAGCCTTCAAGGCTGCAGTGAACCCCGACAAATCGAAATTCGGGCTCACCATCAGGCGGCCTCCGGCATCCGCAAGATGCCGCACGTCGCCGGAACATCATTGGCGCGTGTCCAACAGGATCATCTCCGCCGCCTTCTCGGCGATGAACCTTTTAGGCATTCCATAGTCCCTCAACTTTGCGGTGAGTGGATCGGCGATCCTAATCGGCGTACTCGCCGACCCGGAATATACGGAGTTCCGTCTTCATTGCGCGGCGCTTTCGCAGCCAACTCGCTGCCGCCGAGTCGCTGCATCGGATTGAGCCTGCATCCGTTCGGGAGGAGGTGGAGGCGGCTGGCTTCGTACTGGACGCGGAAAGCACCATGCTCGCGAACAAGGACGATCCGCACTCGATCAAGGTGTTCGATCCCTCGATTAGGGGCCAGACCGATCGCTTCGTCTATCGATTTTTGAAGATCTAACACTGAGCTATTCGCCAACGATGAGGTCGACCCTCGTACGGGAGGCGGCTTTGACAAGTGCGACGACCGATTGTGGGTTGGTTTCGGAACGACAGCTTACCGCAGACGTCGGTTGAAACCGGATCGTCCGCTCTCGGCCCACCGCGGCCATTCTGGAGCATGGCTCCGACCGTTCGCAAATGAGGTTAGCTAAAGTCGGCTGTATGGCGTCACGGGACCATGCGGAACGATACGGGAAGATTTCTGATTTTGGCCCACGAAAAACTCAACAAAATCAACGATTTTAATACGCCTCCGGGCCCACCAAAACGACCGCGTAAGTTACTGATTTTTATGCCATTTTCTGAAGGGGCCCTCGACTGGACTCGAACCCCCTATTTCTACCCAAGCACTTATTGGTCGAACGTCCGCCAGTGCCGCCGTTGTCGAGGCAGACATCTGAAATACGATTTTCACATTGAGACGATATCCAACAGTTCAATTCTATAGGGCGCACTTTTAAGGACGCTGCCCTGGAGGGAGAGTAACCGAAATCCAACGTTCTCCACTCAAGCTTCAATTTCGAGAGAAATGCTCGACCCGCTCTAAAGATTGCGAGTTACGCGTAAAAGCCGCCGACCTTGAGATCTATTCAATCTACCGACCATTGAGCAGCCATCTGGCAACGTCTAATCTGGTAACGTCTAATATGAGGTGGGCATCAGAGGTCGCTGGGGTGACATTTGATCGGTTCGGATCGGCTAGCCGCTCTTGTAACGCTATTCCTGCTGCAACTTGTTAGTTGTCTGGCTTGGCCTGAATACGGGCAAGCGCAGTCAGCGAAGCCGCTGCACGGTGTGGCTCTGGTCATCGGCGAGTCGCACTATCTGGAACTGCCAGGTTTGAGCAATCCGGCCAATGATGCGCGCGCTGTAGCCCAGCTTCTTGGCAATCTTGGTTTCGAGGTCAACTCCGTCGCCGACGGCGACGCCAGTCGCCTCAAGATCAGCCTCAGTCGTTTTGTCCAGGATGCGGCTGGCGCCGAGGTCGCGCAGGACGTGCACAAAGGCGGGTCTGCTTCGCGCCTCATGCACGAACCCGCTTCGCGGGAGTGTCGCCTGTTCTGAGATGGCGCGGTATTCATAGGCCTTGAGCGGGTAGAGACCGCGATCCGACCATGGAGTTCCCTTCAACGAGAGGAACTTGCCATGGCTACCCTGTCGACCGATGCTCCGATCACGCCGCTTCGCCAGCGCATGCAGCAGGACATGCTGATGCGGGGCCTGGGACCGCATACGCAGCAGGACTACGTTCGTCATGTCCGACGCTT